>JAOPUX010000065.1 GCA_025963285.1 Jatrophihabitans sp. | reverse complement strand
GTCGGTCCAGGACAGCTCGGCCAGCACGAGGTTGGAGGCCACCTGCAGGTTCAGCCCCACCCCGGCGGCCGTCAGCGAGCAGACCGCGATGGCCACCTCCGGGTCGTTGACGAAGTCGTCGATGTTGCGCTGCCGCGACGACGGCGTCTGGTCGCCGCGGATCGAGGCGTACCGGATGCCCTGCTTGGCGAAGGCCTGCTCGGCGACGTCCATGACGTCGACGTGCTTGGCGAAAAAGACGACCTTGCCGGCGCTGCGGGCCAGCTGGGCGGCGTAGTCGGCGGCGAGGCCGGCCTTGGCCTGGCCGATGCGCCGCATCATGCTGAAGACGTTCTCGCCGGTCTTGGCTGTGTTCGCGTCCTTCTGCTCCCACTTGGCCACCTTGCGCACGAGGTCGTGGTCGATGCCCTCGACGGGCTCGGTCCGCCGGTTCGCGAGCACCGTGTCGTAGCGGGCCACCATCCGCCGGGCGAGGTCGCGCTCGGCCGCCCGGATGGAGCGCCCCACCTTCTCGTCGAGCTCGACGGGCAGGTCGGCGGTGCGGCGGGCAGGGATGTCTGCTGCCACGTCGACCTTGCGGCGGCGCACGATGCCGAGGTCGATCACGCACTGGCGAGCGGCGGCGTAGAAGCCGGGGTCGGCTGGGGTCAGCCCGGTCTCTTCGAGGGCATCGAGCAGCTCCGCGCGCGGCTCGGACTCGTCGATCCAGCCGAGGAACTGCCAGATAGCGCGGAAGTCGTCGATGTCGTTGATCAGCGGGGTACCGGTGAGGGCCATCAGCAGCGGCCTGGCGGTACGGAACCGGATGCGCTCGGAGAGTTCGAGGACGTGCTGGGAGCGCTGCGAGGTCTTGTTCTTGATGAAGTGAGCCTCGTCGACGACCATCCCGCGGAAACCGAACTCGCCGAACCAGCCGACGTGCCGGTCGAGCACCTCGTAGTTGACGACCACGATGTCGGCGAAGCCGTCGACGGTCTCACCGTTGCCGTTGACCACGGTGGCTCTGCGGTTCGGCGTCCACAGGCCGGCCTCGCGCACCCAGTTGGTCTTTACGACACTCGGGACGACCACCAGCAGCGGGTAGGCGTTGGCCATCTCCGCGGCGAGCAGTGCCTGGGCCGTCTTGCCCAGGCCCGGCTCGTCGGCGAGCAGGAAGGTGCGGTGCCCGGCCGCGGCCGCGGCGACTAGCTGGGCCTGGTGGGGCATCAGCTCGCGATTGCCCGGCACCCGCAGCGGCCCCGGTTCGGGCAGCGTCATGCAGGCCGGCGCGCCACCCTCCGCGCGCTCGAACGAGGTCAGGAGAGGGTTGAGCAGCTCCCAGCCGGTCAGGCGGCGAGGGCCGGCGCTGCTGGTTCGCACGGCGGAGAAGTCGGGCGCAAGGAACGGGTTGGCCAGTTGGCGGGCCACCACCGACTGCGGTACGACGCGGCGCTCCGTGGCGGCGGAGGCAGATGCGGCCTCGCTGGGTGCGGGCACCTCCGGCACCGGCTCGATGCCGACGGACCGCAGCATGTCCCGCTTCAGCGACTTCGCTGACTCGGTGACGACGGTGTCCCCGGCGAGGACCGCGAGCAGCATGGGGTCGCGGACGGCGGTCTTGGCGAGGATCGTCGCGATCCCGTCGAGGCGCTTGAGCCGCTCGGCACGGCTGGCCTGGCCGATGCTCTGATCGGCTTGGACGCGGGCATGTTCCTCGCGAACGAGCAGCGCGACGACCTGGAACTTGGTGCGCACGGCAGAGGTGACCCGGTGCCGCTCGACGGCGGCCTCGACCTCGCGCACCGTGCGTGCCAGCACCGACATGACGTCCTCGGGGGCACGTCGCTGCCTCGGCGAGGCAGCAGGACTTGCGCCCGTCTGCCGCCGGCCTGATCGAGCCACAAACTCCTCCTCTGCGCGCCCGGGTCGTTGACCGGGCGCAACCACCTACTGCGCCGCCGGACGTAAGCCAGAGCGCCATGGCCGCGCCGCGGCGCCGCCACCGAACTCCGTCAGAACGGGCCCGCAGGGCAGACGGACCGCCCAGTGCGAGCCCTCAACCGCTCGCCGATGGGGCCGAGAACCGCCAGCTGCAAGGTGTCGCTGCCGGGCGTCGCGTCCCACCATCGTCGCGGGGTATGACGGCGGTGCACTGCAATCGTAGCTCTGGTCCGCTCGGGCCGGGGCGCTCGCCCACCGGGAGGTCGCCGACGTCACCGAATCGTCTCGTGTGGCGCTGGCCGTGCGGCTGGGAGTCGGACTGAGTCAGGCAGAGGCCGCGCTTGCGGTGACGGGCGGGGTGAGGAGGGTGGCGAGCGTCGCGAGCTCCAGCTCCAGGGCGTCGGCGAGGGCGGCAACGGTGAAGAACGCCGGGGTGACGATCCGCCCGGTCTCGATCTTGCGGAGAGTCTCGACGGGGACGCCGGCCGCCGCGGAGACCTCGACCATGCTGCGTGGGCCGCGTGCCGCGCGGAGCGCCGCCCCAAGGAGGCGGCCGCGTTCACGCTCCTGCTGGGTCAAGATCGGACGGACCATGGCTGTAATACTAATACCGGTATAGAAATACCGGTATTAGGAGGGGTGCATCGTGGTGGAGCTGAAGACGCCCGGCGAGATCGAGGCGATGGCGGCGGCTGGCGAGGTGGTCGCGCAGGCCCTTGCCGCCGTTCGCGCCGAGGCGGTGGTCGGGGTCAGCCTGCACGATCTCGACCTGGCTGCCCGGGAGGTGCTGCGGGTCGCCGGTGCCTCGTCGCCGTTCCTGGGCTACCAGCCGTCCTTCGCGTCGTTCCCGTACCCGGGGGTGGTGTGCCTGTCGGTCAACGATGCCGTGCTGCATGGCATCCCCACCACGTACCGGCTGCGCGAGGGCGACCTGCTCAGCGCCGACTGCGGCGCCACGCTCGATGGTTGGACCGGCGACGCGGCCGTCTCGTTCTGCGTCGGCGGCGCCTCGGCAGCCGACGCACGCCTGCTGGAGCGCACCGAAGCGGCGCTGCGTGCCGGCATCGCGGCTGCCCGGGACGGCGCGTCGGTCGGTGACATCTCTGCCGCGATCGGCGCGGTGGCCCGCACTGCCGGATACGGCCTGCACACCGATTTCGGCGGTCACGGGGTCGGGCGGAGCATGCACGAGGACCCGCACATTCCCAACGACGGCCGCCCGGGCCGCGGCATGCGGCTGCGGGCAGGGATGACGATCGCGATCGAGCCCTGGTTCATGGCCGGCGGCCGCGACACCTACCGCATCGACGAGGATGGGTGGACGCTGCGCAGTGGTGACGGCTCTCGCGGTGCCCATTTCGAGCACACCGTCGCCGTCACCGAGGACGAGCCGCGAGTCCTGACTCGGCTCCGTCAAGTGGCTGTGTAGGTCACGTTCTGCGGAGCTGGACGAGCCGCCCTAGACTGGATTTGCACCGAGCCACGGCCGATTGCGCAGCGCTGTGGCTACTTAGCCGAACGTGACAGCGAATCCGCAGGGTGTGACACACCGGCGGTCGGATGATCGAAAGTGGCCATCGTGGAGTCGGATCCGCAGCGCACGCAGCGGTTGGCGCAGCATTACCTGATCGATGCCGCGGCATCGAAGCGGCTGTCCACGACCCTGGGGCTCGTCGCCACCGCGCTGGGGTTCCCGCACGCCCAGGTGAACATCCTCGACGACACGGCGCAGCACACGATCAGCGACTACCCGTCCGGCGAGGTGCAGACCACCGCCCGCGAGTACTCGATGTGCCAGTTCACCGTTGCCGACGGGCCGTTGGCCGTCGGCGACCTGTGCCTGGAGGAGCGCTTCCGGGTGTTGCCAGGCGTTCGGGCGGGGCTCGCCCGCAGCTATCTGGGGGTGCCCATCCGCAGCCGCGAGGGCATCGTCGTCGGCACGCTCTGCGTCTTCGACGCCGAGCCGCGCGTCCTCACGGCGAAACACTTGGAGCTGATCGGTCAGTTCGGCGCCATCGTGGAGGATCAGCTCGAAGTCATGCGCCGGACCAGCGACCTGTACCACTCCGGCCAGAGCACCACCGCCGACCTGCTCAGTGGCCTCGAGGGTGGTGAGTTTGCCGCCTGGTTCCAGCCGGTCATCGACCTGGGGACCAACGGGGTCGTGGGCTTCGAGGCATTGGCGCGACGCGTGCGGGCCGACGGTGTGGTCGAGCGACCAGGCCAGTTCCTCTCCCTCGCAGAGGACAGCGATCTCATCGTCGACCTGGACCGCGAGGTGCTGCGCAGTGCGCTGGCGCCGTTCGTCACGTGGCGAGAGGCCCGCCCGGATCTTCGGCTGGCCGTCAACCTCTCGACGCGGCATCTGGAGATCCCCGACGGTGTGGCCGCCATCCGCGACCTTGTCATCGGCGCCGGTGCCCAGCCGGAGTGGATCGACCTGGAGCTGACCGAGACCCGAGCCCTGGCTGCGGGAGGGGAGGCACGCGCCGCCGTGACGGCGCTTCGCGGCTACGGCTTCGGCGTACTGCTCGACGACTTCGGTAGCGGCTGGTCCTCGCTGGACTGGATCCTCGGGCTGCCGATCACCGGAATCAAGGTCGATCGGGCGGTGGCGGTTGCCCTCGGCACTCCGATCGGAGATGCGGTGAACCAGGCACTCCGCAACCTCGCCACCGAGATCGACCTCGCGGTCGTCATCGAAGGGATCGCCACGCAGGATCAAGCCGATCGCGCGGCCGCGCTCGGTTACCGGCATGCCCAGGGCTTCCACTGGACCGCGCCCGTGCCGGCGGCCCAGGCGGAGAAGTGGCTGTCCTACCCCGAGGTGCTGTCGGAGCCGGCCATCACTCCGGCGAGGTGAGAACCCGACGCCGGAGGTACGTGCCGTCTAGCCTTGAGCCATGCATCTGACCGTGAAGCCGGATGAGCTGCACCACGAGCATTCGCACGCCAGCCATGACCATTCGCACGCCATTCATGAGCACAGCCGTGACGGGCTGATGTCGCGTGCCGCGCACGAGGTCTCGGAGTTCTTCGGCGGACACTCACACGATGCGGCGGATCAGATCGACGACGCCCTCGAGGCCCACGCGGCCGGACGGCGCGCGCTGTTCATCAGCCTCGGCGGCCTGGGGCTGACCGCGGCGGTCCAGGCCGTCGTCGTGGTGCTCTCCGGCTCCGTCGCACTGCTTGGGGACACCCTGCACAACGTCGCAGATGCCCTCACCGCGGTGCCGCTACTCGTCGCGTTCACGTTGGCACGCCGGGCCTCGACGAAGCGATTCACCTATGGGTACGGCCGAGCCGAGGACATCGGTGGGCTGTTCGTGATCGCGATGATCACGCTGTCGAGCGGGCTGGCGGCCTTCGAGGCGATCACGCGGCTGATCCACCCGCGGACGGTGACTCACCTGCCGATCGTCGCCCTCGCCGCGCTGGTGGGCTTTGTCGGCAACGAGGTCGTGGCCCGCTACCGCATCCGGGTGGGACGTCAGATCGGAAGCGCAGCGCTGGTCGCCGACGGCCTGCACGCGCGAACGGACGGCTTCACCAGCTTGGCCGTGCTGCTCGGTGCAGGTGGTATGGCTCTCGGCTGGCGAGCGGCAGATCCGGTTATCGGCCTGCTGATCACGGTGGCCATCATCGGTGTTCTCCGCTCGGCCGTGCGCCAGGTCGGTGCCCGGCTCATGGACGCGGTGGACCCCGGACTGGTCGACGAGGCCACGGCTGCCGTGATGAGCGTCGACGGAGTCCTTGAGGTCCGCGAGCTGCGCATTCGCTGGATCGGCCACACGCTACGAGCCGAGGTCGACGCCACGGTCGATCCCGAGCTGACCCTGATCGAGGCGCACGACATCGCCCACCACGCCGAGGCCCACCTGCTCCATCACGTCCGCCGACTCACGGCGGCCAACGTCCACGCCAGCCCGCGCGGCGCACACAGTAGCCGACTGCTCGGCGTCGGCTCGAGCCCGGATCCGCCGTCGGAGGGGGAGCCGCTGCCTGCCGCTGGTAGGTGTTACGGAAGTTGTCCGACGCTGCGTAAACGCACCCTCTTGCCGATGTGGGTGCCCTAGCCCGTGATCAACTAGGACTTGGCGTCATGTTTGACCGTAAGTCCGATTTGATCATGCTCTGGTCGCGCGGACTTGCCGATCTTCGGATCGCGGAGCTGGCGTCATCTGCTGTCCGAGGCCATGATCGGCGAGTGTCTTCCGTGGCGGTCAATGAGGCCGAGCTTCGCCTCGGCGTGAGCTTCCCGGCGCACCTCCGCACGGTCTATGGGGAGGCTGACGGGTGGTTCCGGTCAGACGGAGCATG
>JAOPUX010000218.1 GCA_025963285.1 Jatrophihabitans sp. | reverse complement strand
TTCCCGGTCATCCGCGACCTCGTCACCGACCTGTCCTTCAACTACGAGAAGGCCGCGTCCAACCCGCACTTCGCGCCTAAGCCCCGCGAGGCCGACGGCACGTACCGGATGCAGCAGAACGACGTCGAGCGCTCGCAGGAGTTCCGCAAGTGCATCGAATGCTTCCTGTGTCAGGACGTCTGCCATGTGATCCGTGACCACGAGGACAACAAGGAGGCCTACGCCGGCCCCCGGTTCCTCATGCGCACCGCCGAGCTCGACATGCACCCGCTGGACACCCTCGACCGCAAGAAGGCGGCCCAAGAGGAGTTCGGGCTGGGGCTCTGCAACATCACGAAGTGCTGCACCGAGGTCTGCCCGGAGCACATCAAGATCACCGACAACGCCCTGATCCCGCTGAAGGAGCGCGTCGTCGACCGCAAGTACGACCCGCTCACGTGGCTGGGCAGCAAGATCGGGCGCCGCCCAGGGGCCTGACCCCGCGCCGTGAGCCGGACGGCGGCGGGCGGCGTGAGCGCAGCCCGCAACAGTGGTGACTCCAGATTGACCGACGGGTTGTATGACAGCGACCGTCGGACAACTCGTCGGTCAAAGTGGGAGGCCCCCACACTCCCCGGGCTAGGTGGAGGGGAGCGCCGGTAGGAGGATCGTGGGCATGGCGCGTCTCATCCTCATCGTCCTGGCGGTGCTCGACCTCGCGGCGGCGGCCGTACTCTTCGCTCCCCTGCTGCGGACGCGGGGCTGGACCAAGGTGCCCGGCGTCATCATCGGGATCGACGATCGGGAGTCGATGCGCACCTACGCGCCGGTGGTCGAGTACACCGACGGCACCGGCCAGACCCGCCGGATGAGCACCAGCCTCAGCGGCGGCGCCCGGCCACCCGTCGGCAGCCAGGTCACCGTCTCCTACCGGTCCGAGGATCCGGCGCGGGCAACCCTCACCGGGGTGCCGGGGCAGGCGGGGGCGAAGTGGCTGTTCCTGGTCGTCGGGGTGGCCTGCACGGTCGGCGCCATCCTGGTCTGAACGCACGAGGCGGCGGTCACGAGACGGGGAGTACTCGCGAGTAGCACCGTACGGTCGGGAGATGACCGCGATCGAAGCCGACGCCCGCCTCGTCGACCAGCTCCTCACCGAGCTGGAGCCGGTGGTGGCGGCCAACCTCGACCGGCACCTGGGCCTGGCCAAGGAGTGGCACCCGCACGACTACGTTCCGTGGAGCCGCGGCCGGGACTTCGCCTTCCTCGGCGGCGAGGACTGGCAGCCGGAGGACTCACCGCTCGACCCGGTGGCCCAGACCGCGATGATCGTCAACCTGATGACCGAGGACAACCTGCCGTCCTACCACCGCGAGATCGCCACCCGGTTCGGCCGCGACGGCGCGTGGGGGGAGTGGGTCGGGCGCTGGACGGCCGAGGAGGGGCGGCACGCCATCGCGATGCGCGACTACCTCGTCGTCACGCGCGGCGTGGACCCCGTGGCCCTCGAGCGCCTGCGGATGGAGCACATGCAGGCCGGCTACGACTCCGGCGACAAGACGATGCTGCAGGCGCTGGCCTACGTCTCGTTCCAGGAGCTGGCCACGCGGGTCTCACACCGCAACACAGGTCGGGCCACCGGCTGCCCGCTGGCCGAGCAGCTGCTGGCTCGGATCAGCACCGACGAGAACCTACACATGGTCTTCTACCGGAACCTGATGGCCGCAGCCCTCGACCTCGCGCCGGACGTGGCGATGGCGGCGATCCGCGACGAGGTGGTCGGCTTCGCCATGCCGGGGCAGGGGATGTCGAACTTCCTGCGCAACTCGGTGACGATCGCGAAAGCCGGCATCTACGACCTGCGGCTGCACCATGACGAGGTGATCATGCCGGTCCTCAAGTTCTGGCGGATCTTCGAGCGCAGCGACTTCGGCCCCGCCGGCGAGCAGGCCCGCGCCGAGCTGGAGTCCTTCCTCGTCACCCTCGACGCCGCGGCCGGCAAGTTCGTCGAGCAGCGCGAGCGGGCCCGCGCCCGTGCCGCCGCGAGGTAGTCAGGCGTGCTCGCCCGACCGTCTCGTCCCCGCCTTAACGGAACCTGAACGCAGGCATCGGATCCACGCACTCGAGGTCGTTCTCAGGTGAGGCTTACCTAACTCACCTCACCAGGAGCGACGTGGACCTCACCAAGACCCTGCTGCTCGGCGCGATCGCCGCGGTCACCATCGTCATCGGCATTCCGCTCGGCCGGCTCCGAACACCGGCGCCACGGCTCAAGCACTTCCTCAACGCGGTGGCCGTCGGCATCCTGCTCTTCCTCGTCTGGGATGTTCTGTCCCACGCCTGGGAGCCCATCGACACCGCACTCGGCAACGTCCACACGCACACCGGCGGGCTGGCCCCCGTCTTCGGCTACGGCGGGCTCTTCGTGGGCGGCCTCGGCGCGGGACTGCTGAGCCTCGTCGGTTACGACCGCTACCTCGACCGGGCCCGGCACGGATCCAGCCGTCTCGCCTCGTGGTCACCGGCCAAGCGGCTCGCGCTGCTGATCGCCGCGGGCATCGGGCTGCACAACTTCGCCGAGGGGTTGGCGATCGGACAGGCCGCCGCTAGCAACGAGGTGGCCCTCGCGACGCTGCTGGTGGTCGGGTTCGGCCTGCACAACGCGACCGAGGGATTCGGCATCGTCGCCCCGCTCGCGGCCGATGCCGACGCCGAACCACCGAGCTGGCGGTTCCTCTTCGGCATGGCCCTCATCGGCGGCGGCCCCACCTTCGTCGGCACGGCGGTCGGCCACGGCTTCACCAGCGAGGCGGTCAGCGTGCTCTTCCTGACCCTCGCGGCCGGGTCGATCGTCTACGTGGTGTGCCAGCTGCTCGGCGTCGCCGCCCGGGCTCGACGCACCAGCCTGCTGTCGTGGGGCATCCTGATCGGCATGGTGGCCGGCTTCGCCACCGACGCCGTGGTCACCGTCGCTGGCGCATGACACCCCCGACACCGCGGTCAGCGGACGCTGAACCAGACCAGGCTGACGATGCCCGCGGCCAGGCAGTAGATGCCGAACGGACGTAGCGAGCGATGTGCCAGGTAGCGGGTCAGGAAGCGGACCGACAGGTAGGCCCCGATGCCCGACAGGAGCGAACCGAAGAGCACCTGACCGCGGATGCCCGCGCCGAGCGGCCCGCTGAGGTCGCCGAGCTTGAGGGCACCCGCGGCGAGGATCACCGGAGTGGCGAGCAGGAAGGAGAAGCGGGCGGCATCCTCGCGCGACAGGCCCCGCACCAGGCCCCCGACGGTCGCGATGCCGGAGCGCGAGATGCCCGGGGCGAGCGCGAAGATCTGCGTCGAGCCGATCGCCACCGCCGAACCCACCGAGAGCGTCGCGAGTCGTTCGTCGGACTCAGGACCGGACTCCCGCTCATCGACGTAGGTCGAGTCGACGCCCGGGTCGCGGCGCCGCTGCTGCTCACTGGCCAGCAGGATCAGGCCGTTGACGGCCAGGAAGGCTGCCGTCGGGATCGGCTTGGCGAGTGTGGTGCGGAACCAGTGCTCGCCCACCAGCCCGATCAGCCCCACCGGGATCGTGCCGAGCACGAGCAGCCAGCCCAGGCGCTGGTCGGAGGTGCGGACCTCGCGGTGCACGATGCTGGTGGCCAGGCCTCGGATGATCCGCAGCCAGTCCCGCCAGAAGTAGACGATCAGCGCGATCGCCGTGGCCACGTGCAGCCCCACGATGAAGGCCAGGTACGGCGACTCCGGCTTGCTCACGTCGAGGTCACGCGCCCACGAGCCGCCGACCCATGCCGGAATCAGCACGCTGTGCCCCAGGCTGGACACCGGGAAGAGCTCCGCAACGCCCTGGAAAGCCCCGACGACCCCGGCCTCGAGCCAGCTCAGATGGTGGGACATGCACGATCCTCTCGGTGAACTTCGATGAATGCCGACGTCCGGCTGGCAATCGGTCTGGTGGTGCTGCTGGCGATCGCGCTGACGACCCTCACGATCGCCGGGGTGGCCCAGCGTCGCGCCGTACTCACCGCGTCGGTCCGGGCGGCCGTCCAGCTGACGTTGGTGGCGGCCGCACTACGAGGAGTATTCGCCGCTCCGGTCACCGTGGTCGCCGCCGTCGCTGTGATGTTCTCGGTGGCCGTCTGGACCGCGTCGCGACGGCTCGCCGAGCTGCCGGGCGCCGCGCGGGCGGTGCTGATCGGCTGCGGCGCGGGCGCCGGGGTGACGATCGCGATCGTGGTTGGCCTGCCCACGCTGACGCGCGACGTCCGCACGCTGGTGGCCGTCTCCGGCATTGTGATCGGTGGCTGCATGACGGCGGCGACCCTCACCGGGCGTCGCCTGGCCGAGGGGCTGCAGCGGCGCCGCGACGAGATCGAGGCCTGGCTCTCCATCGGCGCCACGCCCCGCGAGGCGATCCGCGACGTCGCCCGCCATTCGGTGGTGGAGGCGCTGGTGCCCGGCCTGGACCAGACGCGCACGGTGGGGCTGGTGACACTGCCGGGGGCCTTCGTCGGGGCACTGCTCGGGGGTGCCGGTGCTGCGCAGGCGGCACGCTTCCAGATCGTCGTCCTCATCGGGCTGCTCTGCGCCCAGGCCATCACGTCGACGACGGTGGCCTGGCTCCTCGGCGCCCCGGCAGTGTTGCCGCCTGCACGTGAGGACCAGCCGGCGAGGCAGGCGAGGGCACGGACATGAGACCAGACTGCCTGCCCAGCCCTGTACGGATCATGACTGCATCCCTCAGGTAGCGCCAAGGTGCCCGATACTCGTGAGGTGACCGAACAGCGCATCCTGGTCGTCGAGGACGACAGCGGCCTCCGCGAGCTGCTGGCCAGGGGGCTGCGCGAGCAGGGTTTCGTGGTCACCACCGCGGTCGACGGCTCCAGTGCGCTGAAAGCGGCCGCGGCGGCGCCCGTCGACGCGCTCGTCCTCGACGTCGGGCTGCCCGACTCCGACGGCCGCGACGTCTGCATCGCCCTCCGCTCGCGCGGGGTCGACGCCCCGGTGCTCTTCCTGACCGCACGCAACAACCTCACCGACCGCCTCTCCGGCTTCGCGGCCGGCGGCGACGACTATCTCGGCAAGCCATTCGCCTTCCCGGAGCTGGTAGTGCGGCTGCGCGCCCTCCTGCGGCGCTCGACCGATCCGACCGTCACCTGGGGGGAGCTGCGCCTCGACCCGGCCACCCACGCGATGTCGCGCGGCGAGGCCAACGTGCCGCTCTCGCCGACCGAATTCCGGCTCCTCGCCAAGCTGCTGAGCATGCCCCAGGCCGTGGTGCGGCGACGCGAGCTGATCGGCTCGGCGTGGCCGGACGGCGCGATCGTCTCGGACAACACCCTTGACCAGTACATCAGCAAGCTGCGCCGGAAGCTCACCGAAGTGGGGGCCGACGTCGCGATCGAGGCGGCGCGCGGGCTGGGTTACCGGCTTGTCTGACGGCTCTGCCCGTCCGCAACGGGCACGGCGACCATTCGCCCGCCGGACGCTGCGCGGCCAGGTGTCGTTGCTCGGCCTCGTCGTCATCACCGGCTGGGTGATCATCCTGACCATCTCGTTCAACCTGCTGCTGGCCAACCGCCTCAAGAGCGAGGCCGACTCCGCGCTGCGCACCCGCGCGACCACTGCCGCGGCGACAGTCGCCTTCAAGGACGGCAACGCCATCTCCGTGCGCGAGGGCGCCGACGACGCGGTACTCGACAGCGGGATCTGGGTCTACTCCAAGGACGGCAGCGTGGAGCGGCCGCACGGCGATGCCTCGATCCAGGCCGCTGCGGACCGGCTCGCCCACGGCCCGTCCCGCTACCTGAACAATGGCGAGACCGACCGCCTCTACTCGCTGCCGTTGATCGATCATGGCAAGCGAGCCGGCACCGTGGTGGCGTCGGTGTCGCTGGAGCCCTACCGGCACGCCACCAAGGCCGCCCTGGCCGGCTCGGCACTGGTGGCCGGCTTCGTGCTGCTCGGCGCCTACCCGGTGCTGCGCATCGCGGCCGGGCGCGCGCTGCGTCCGGTCGACGAGATGACCAAGCAAGCCGCCGACTGGAGCGCCCACGAGGTCAGCGCCCGCTTCGGCGACGAGCAGCGCTTCCGCGAGATCCAGACGCTGGCGGCCACCCTCGACGGCGTGCTCGACCGGCTCTCGGCCGTGGTCCGTCACGAACGGCAGCTCTCCGCGGAGCTCTCCCATGAGCTACGCACGCCGCTGGCCCGGATCGTCGCCGAGGTCGATCTGCTACTGGCCCGTCATCATGACCCGGCAGAGCTGGAGACGGCGCACCGCGCCATGCGGGAGAGCGCGCTGTCGATGGAGCGCATCCTCGAGACGCTGCTCGCCGCGGCCCGCGCCGACATCCGCGATGCGCCGGGCCGCTGCGAGCTGGCTCCGGCCGTGGCCGCCGCGGTCGCCTCCCTGGGCCCGGAGACGCGAGTACAGCTCCACACCGCGGTCGGCCCCGGTGCCGTCGGCGTGGACGCGGCGATCGTCGAGAGGGTGCTGGCACCAGTGCTCGACAACGCGCTGCGCTACGCCGCCACTGGCGTACGCGTGACCTCCCGCAACGAGGCCGACACCGTGGTGCTCTGCGTCGACGACGACGGCCCCGGCGTCCCGGTCGAGGAGCGCGAGGCGATCTTCGAGCCGGGCTTCCGCGGCCAGCCCGACGACGCGCACGACGGCGCGGGGCTCGGCCTGGCCCTGGCCCGCCGGCTCGCCCGCGCCGCCACCGGGGACGTCGTCGTCAGTGGACCGGAGTCGACCTTCGAGATCCGGCTGCCTCCTGCGTAGCCCGCTCCCGCCCAGCGGTGGCCGCGTAGGCCACCAGCCCGGCGATCAGCAGCACTGAGCCGAGCGCGACGAGTCCGTCGCCGACGTGCAGACCGCCATCGGGCGAGTGCGGCTTGGCGAGCCAGTCGGCCACCGAGGCGCCGAGCGGCCGGGTCAGGACGTAGGCGACCCAGAAGGCCACCACCGGGTTCAGGCCCAGGCGCCAGGCCACCCCCGGCACGATGATCGCGGCCCCGAAGAGCAGCGCCGAGCTGAAGTAACCGAGCTTGAGGGTGCTGGCCGTGAGGTCACCGGCCGCCGTGCCGAGGGCGAAGGTCAGCAGCACGGTGGCCCAGTAGAGGAGCTCGCGCCGGCGGGTATCGATCGAATGGATCGAGAGCGTGCCCTCGGAGCGGTACCAGTAGACGAAAACGGCGGCCGCCGCCAGCGCGTACAGGGTCGTCGTCACGCCGTACGGGAGGGCCAGTGCCACGTGCACGCCGTCGGCCACCATCGTGCCGAAGACGGCCACCATGGCCACGGCGAACCAGTAGGTCACCGCGTCGTAGCGGTCGGCGCGGAGCTGACGGCGCAGGGCATAGCCGAAGCCCCCCAGCCCCACCACCGCCGCGAGCAGCAGGTTCACCCCACCGAGGTAATCCGAGGCCGCCTCGCCCATTCCGGTGGTCAGGATCTTGATGACCCAGAAGAGCACACCGACGGCGGGGACCTTCGCCGCAACGGGGTGCACCGTGGGGCCCAGTAATCGAGTCATAGCCCCAGTTAACCGTTATTGCATTGCCGCTGTATTTCTCGCTCAGAATTCATTCACGGAACAATTGATCAGGATAAATTCAGGACGATTATGCGGGCATTTCTCAGCGTTTGGTCAGGAACACTTCAGAGCGGGCTTGCCAGCATCACCTTATGCAGCAGACGCTCGACGAGCCCAGCCCAGCCCAGGCGATGCTCAACAAGGTTCCCGAGGTGACGATCTACTTCTGGATCATCAAGATCCTCTGCACGACGGTCGGCGAGAGCCTGGCCGATTACCTGAACGAGACGCTCGGCTTCGGTCTGACCAAGACGACCTGGGTCTTCGCCGCAGCCCTGGTGGCGAGCCTGGTCGTGCAGTTCCGGACACGGCGCTATATCCCGGCGGTGTACTGGCTCACCGTCGTCCTGATCAGCGTCGTCGGCACGCTGCTCACCGACAACCTCACCGACGGCCACCACGTGCCGCTATGGACCAGCACCACCCTCTTCGCCTCCCTGCTCGCGATCGTCTTCGGTACGTGGTGGCTGCGCGAGGGCACGGTGTCGATCCACTCGATCGTCACCGCCGGCCGCGAGACGTTCTACTGGCTGACCGTTCTGGTGACCTTCGCCCTCGGCACCGCCACGGGCGACTGGACACTCGAGCTCACCGGCTGGACGCCCGGCGTGTCGGTGCTGCTGCCGCTCGCACTGATCGCGCTGGTGCTCGTGGCCTGGCGACTCGGTGCCGGGGCGGTGATCTGCTTCTGGCTGGCGTACATCCTCACTCGTCCGCTCGGCGCCAACATCGGTGACTACCTCGCCTCGACGAAGGCTGACGGCGGCATCGCCCTGGGCACCCTCGGTACGAGCCTGATCTTCCTCGGCGCGATCCTGGCCACCGTCGCCTACCTGACCGTCAGCGGCAGGGACCGCGCACCAGCCTGACGTCTTCGCCGAGTGGCTTGTTCGGCGCCGAGTGGCGGCGTGTCGCGCGGCCACTCGCGTTCGAACAAGCCACTCGGCGTGGGGTGCGGGAGCGCCGGCGGCTAGCGTCGCGGTGTGCAGAGCTGGTACGAGCGAGCGACGTCACGCTGGACCGAGTGGGATCCGGCTGCCCTGCTCGCAGCCAAGGCCGGCACGACGGTCAGCGTGGTGATCCCGGCCCGCAACGAGGCGGCGACGATCGAGGCGATCGTCGCGGGCATCCGTCGCGACCTGGTCGAGAACCTCCCGCTGGTCGACGAGCTGATCGTGATCGACTCCGACTCCGTCGACGGCACGGCAGAGCTGGCAGAGGCCGCTGGGGCACGGGCCTACGCCGCTCGCGAGATCCGTCCGGAACTCGGCGGCTATCCCGGCAAGGGCGAGGCGCTGTGGAAGTCGCAGTTCGTGAGCACCGGCGACGTGCTCGTCTTCGTCGATGCCGATCTCACCGGTTGGGGCACCCACTTCGTCTCCGGCCTGCTTGGTCCGCTGCTCACCCAGCGGGGGACGAACCTGGTGAAGGGGTTCTACGACCGCCTCCTGGACGACGGCTCCGGTGAGCACGCCCCGCAGGGTGGCCGCGTCACCGAGCTGGTGGCCCGCCCGCTGCTCAACCTGCACTGGCCCGCCCTCGCGCGGGTCGTGCAGCCGCTGGCCGGCGAGTGGGCCATCCGGCGCAGCACGTTCGCCGGCCTGAACGTCCCCGTCGGCTACGGCGTCGAGCTCGCCACCCTGCTCGACGTCAGCCAGGCCGACGGCCTCGACGCGGTAGCCCAGGTCGATCTCGGCGAGCGGGCGCACGCGCACCAGTCGGTGCACGATCTCGGGGTGATGGCCGCCGAGATCCTGCTCGTGGCCGCGCGGCGCTCCGGCACCGCCCCGCAGACCGATGGACGGCTCTGGCAGTTCGACCGCAGTGAGCCGACCGGCTGGCGGCCCCGAGACGTACCGGTGACCGAGCGCCCACCGGCGGCCTCCATCGCACCCCCGCAGCGCTAGGCCTGACCTCAGCCGGAGCGCGGAAGAGGCACTCCTGGCGGGACCGGGACTGCCCGGCCCAAGAGACGAGGCCCCCGGGATTCCCCAGGGGCCTCGTCTACGGTGGCGGGTGTTGGGTTCGAACCAACGTAGGCTGAG
>JAOPUX010000199.1 GCA_025963285.1 Jatrophihabitans sp. | reverse complement strand
CCGCTTCGTCCACGGCCCGCGGCGCCGCGGCGGCCTGCCCGACGGCGTCCTCCCGCTGCGGATCACGCACGTCGTCGTCACCACCTCCTTCGCCGGCACCGAGCGGCACGTCGCTGAGCTGGCGGCCCGGCAGCGGCTGGCCGGGCACGACGTGCGGGTGCTGGGCGGCGATCCGGCTGAGCTGGCGCCCCGCTTCGGCTCGGCCTACAGCCCGGCGGCCACGCTCGCCGACGCCGTCCGGGCGCTCCGAGCAGGGGGCACCAGGGACATCGTGCACAGCCACCTCACCGCCGCGGACCTCGCAGCCGCCGTCAGCGCCCCCTGGCACGGGGCCCGCGTCGTCAGCACCCGGCACATCGCGGCTGGCCGCGGCAGCACTCGGGCGGCCCGGGCGGCGGTGCGGCTCCTGCAGCGTCGCATCGACGTGGAGATCTGCATCAGCGAGTACGTGCGTCGCAGCACCGGCCGCGGCGGCGTGGTGGTGCATAACGGAGTGGCCCCGGCCGCCCCGGCCGCCCCGGCCGCCCCGGCCGCCCCGGCCGCCCCGGTCGAGCTACGCGTGGCCGGGCGGATCCTGCTCGCCCAGCGCCTCGAGCCCGAGAAGGGCACGGCGCTGGCGTTGCGGGCCTGGCGGGAGAGCGGGCTCGCCTCGTCGGGCTGGCGGCTCGTCGTCTGTGGCGACGGCGCCGAGGCGGCGGCCCTGCGCCGGGCCTACGACGATCCGAGCATCGAGTGGCGTGGCTGGGTGCGTGACCTCAGCGCCGAGTTCGACTCATGTGCCGCGCTGCTGGCTCCCGCCCCGGCCGAGCCGTTCGGGCTGAGCGTGGTGGAGGCGATGAGTCGTGCTGTGCCGGTACTGGCGGCCGGCGGCGGCGGCCACCTGGAGACGGTCGGCCGGAGCGCTGCCGCCCTGCTCTTCGCTCCGGGGGACGCGGCCGACTGCGCCCGGCTGCTCGCTACCTTTGCCGGTATGTCCGCTGCCGACCGCGCCGCCTACGGTGCGGAGCTGCGCTCGCTGCAGCGCCGTCACTTCGACCTCGATGCCCAGGTGCGTGCCGTCGAGGCGTGCTACCGGATGCAGTGACGAGGGCGGCACATGGCTGAGGTGGGCCGACGCTGGCGGCGCCATCCGTGGGGGATGCTCCGGCGAGGGCTAAGGCACAACCGGTGGATGCGTCGCTCGCTCTTCGGGCTGGCGGGTCTCGCGGTGCTCGGCCTCGGCTGGCTGATCGTCACCGGGCTGCTGGCGGTGCAGGCGGCCCATCACGCTGAGCGGGACCTCTCGATCGCCCGGACGATGCTCAGCGAGGGCGACACCAGCGGCCTGCAGTCGATCACTGCGGACCTGGCGAAGCAGACGCACCGGGCACACAGCCTCACCACCGGCCCGGTGTGGTGGGTCGGCTCGGCGCTGCCCTATGTCGGCCGGCCGGTGCGGGTGGCCCGCGGCATCGCTGCGTCGGGAGACATCGTGGGGCGGCGGATCGTGCCGGCCATCTCCTCGCTCAGCCATGAACTCGATCCGAAGACGCTGCACCCGACCGGCACCACCATCGAGATCGCGCCGATCGAGGCGGCCCGGCCGACGCTGGACACCGCCTACGCCGATGCCGTGGACGCGCTTGCCACGATCCAGGCACTGCCCAGGCACACCTGGCTGTCGTCCGTGGACAACGTGCGCGGCAGCTCGGCCGACGAGCTGAGCCAGGTGACGAGCTATCTGCGCACGGCCGACCGGCTCGCCCACATCCTGCCGGCGATGGCCGGCAGCGCAGCGCCCCAGCGCTACTTCGTCGGGCTGCAGAACGAGGCGGAGCTTCGGGGCACCGGAGGCGTCCCCGGCGTCTTTGCGATTCTCGTGGCGGAGCGGGGGACGATCCGGTTCACGCACTTCGAGAGCGACTCCGCGCTGCACGGCGGCACCGTGCCCACCGGGCTGAACCTCGGCACGGACTTCACCGCCTACGCCAGCGGCTCGAATCCGACGTCGGTCTTCGTCAACAGCGATCTGAGCCCGAACTTCCCCTACGCCGCCCGCATCTGGGCTGCGATGTGGCAGAAGGTCAGTGGTGAGCACGTCGACGGCGCGATTGCCCTGGACCCCACGGCGTTGAGCTACCTGCTCGCGGTGACCGGCCCGGCCACCCTCCCGGACGGCAGCCAGGTGAGCTCGGCGAACGTCGTGGCCCTGACCGAGAAGGACGAGTACGCGACGTTCGCGGACACGGCCAAACGCAAGGCCTATCTCGTGGAGCTCACCAAGGCCGTCGACGGTCAGCTGCTCAGCGGCGCCGGCAGCCCCACCGACCTCGCCAAGGCCTTCGGCCGGGCAGGTGGCGAGAACCGGCTGCAGGTCTGGTCCGCCGACGCGGCGGTAGAGCGGGTGCTGGTGTCCAGCGGCTTCGCCGGGGCGATCCCGCAGACCGCCCGTCCCTTCTCCGCCCTCGTCGTCAACAACGTGGCGGCGGGCAAGCTCGACTATTACCTGCACCGCCACATCTCGGTGCAGCGCACCGGCTGTGGTGCCACCCGCGAGGTGCAGGTGACGATCCAGCTCGACAATGACGCGCCGACCGGGCTGCCGGCCTACGTCACCACCCGCCTCGACTCCGAGGCGGCAACGGCCAAGCCGGGTGACAACCGTTCCCGGGTCGACTACGTGGCCACCCGCGGGGCGCAGCTGCTCGGCGCGACCGTGGACGGGCGCCCGGCACTCGTCCAGACGCTTCGACTTCTCGGGCACCCCGTCTACCGGTACGATCTGGAACTGCCCCGAGGCGAGTCCCGCACGATCGTGCTGCGGCTGATCGAACCCGGTGGGCAGCTGCCCCCGCAGAAGTGGACCCAGCCGGGCGTATCCGCGCTCGATTCGACCTACTATGACCAGCGCTGCGGCTGACGGTGGAACCCGCAGAGCGGCAGGCCCGGGGGAGCAGCATGCAGTTTCGCGGATCCAGACGCGCGGCACGCGCAGGCGTGCTCGCGGCACTGCTCACGCTGATGGCCCTGACTCTGGCAAGCGTCCTGCTCGGCTCCGGCCCGGCGGGTGCGTCGGTGCGGGCGGCTGATCCGTCGCCGTCGAGCAGCGCCAGCGTCTACCCGCCACCGACCTGCTCGGCGCTCTCGGCCGACCGTACGGTGCTGGCCCCGGGGGAGAGCCTCACCCTCACCGGCACGGGCTTCGAGAAGAACGTCGAGGTCTCCTTCGTCATGCACCCGGGCGGGGCGGTGCTCGGCCACGCCACGTCCGACGGCGCCGGCGACTTCGTCGTCACGCTGGCGATCCCGGCGGGCACCCTGGGCAACTTCCTCGTCGATGCGGTGGGCGGCACGCTGCCGGGCTGCCCTGTCGATCCGACGATCTCGCTCCAGGTGACGGCGGGTGCGGGCGGCGCCTCCGGAGGCGTCGACGGCGACAGTACGAGCGCCGCGTCGGGCGCCGGCACGGCCACCACGGGTGTCGACATCGCCGCGGGCCTGGTGCTCGCCTCAGCCCTGTTCGGCGCCGGCGTCCTGCTCGTGCGCGGCGGCCGCCGCTCGAAGCGGCACGCCGGGCACGCCTACCGCTGAGCCTGCGCCCACGCCGGTGTCGCCGGTCGGACCCGACTTGCAGCTCACCGCGCTGTCCCTATGCTGTGCCGCATGAACCGCGAGAAGCGTGAGCTGGCAGAGGAACTGGCGAAGCTGCCGAGCCTGGGCAGCGTGGCCAGCGCCGACCTCGAGGCGCTTGCCGAGGCGGGCGACGTCGTCAACCTGCCGGACTCGTGGGCGTTCGTGCACGAGGGCACACCCGCCGATGCCGCGTACGTGCTGCTCTCCGGTGAGGCCAACGTGATCATGGGCCGGACGATCGTCGCCTCGCTCGCGGCGGGGGCGATCATCGGTGAGATGGCCTATCTCGACGGCGGCCAGCGCCATGCCACCGTCTCCACGCACGGCCGGGTCCGGGCGATGCGGATCAACTACGACAAGCTGACGCCGCTGCTCGCCAAGCGCCCGGCGCTGCGCGACGTGCTCCGGGCCGTCGACCGCGAGCACCGCACCGAGGACTGAGACCCCGGCTCAGCCTGGTCCTGCCTCACCGCTGGCCGGGCTAACCCGGCAGGAAGCTGAGCCGGACCTCGCGCTCGCTGTTGTCGACGTTGGTGTCGACGAGACAGATCGACTGCCACGTACCGAGCTGCAGCTGCCCGGCGAGCACCGGCACCGTGATGCTGGGTGCGATGAGGGCAGGCAGTACGTGATCGCGGCCGTGCCCGGGGCTGCCGTGCCGGTGCTGCCAGCGACGCTCGCGCGGCAGCAGCTCCTCGAGGGCAGCGAGCAGGTCGTCGTCGCTGCCCGCTCCCGTCTCGAGGATCGCCAGCCCGGCGGTGGCGTGCGGGACGAAGACGCTGAGCAGCCCGTCGGCCTCGTCGGCGACGAAGCGGCTGCAGTCGCGGGTGAGGTCGTGGACGCGGGGTGACGAACCGGTGCGGACGTGCAGGGTCTCTGAGCGCATATCCCGATCCTGCCTGGCCGTAGCCCGGTGCCGCTGCGTGGGAGAGTGATCAGGTGTACGTGGGGCTGCTCGGACCGCTCGAGGTCCGCGACGACGCGGGCGTGTCGATCGACGTGGCCGGCGCGCGGCTCCGGACCGTCCTGACCCGCCTGGCCCTGGACGCGGGGCGTCCGGTGAGCGTGGCCGTCCTCGTCGATGCGGTCTGGGGCGAGCACTCCCCGGGGGATGAGGCCAACGCCCTGCAGACGCTGATGTCGCGGCTGCGCCGGGCGCTCGGCGGCGCGGCGAACGTCGCCCAGGGGCCGGCCGGCTATCGCCTCGACGTCGAGCCTGGCGACGTCGACGTCTCCCGTTTCGAGCGGCTGGCCGCCGACGGCGCTGCCGCCCTGCGCGAGGGTGACCCGAATCGCGCCGCCGAGCTGCTCACCGCGGCGCTGGCGCTGTGGCGCGGGCCGGCGCTGGCCGACGGCGGCGAGTCGGTGCAGACGCGCCTCACCCGCCTGAACGACCTGCGACTCGCCGCGCTCGTCGACCGCAGCGAGGCCGAGCTGGTGCTGGGGCGGGCGGCTCCGCTCGTGGCAGAGCTCGAGGCGCTGGCCACCGAGCACCCGCTGCACGAGCGGATCGCCGGGCTGCTGGTGCGTGCGCTGGCGGCGAGCGGCCGGCAGGCCGAGGCGCTGGGAGCGTACGAGCGGGTCCGCTCCGTGCTCGCCGACGAGCTGGGCGTCGACCCGTCACCGGCCCTGCAGCAGCTTCACCTGGCCGTGCTGCGCGGCCAGTTCGCCGAGCCGGAGCGGGTGCTGCCGGTGGAGCGCCGCACCAACCTGAAGTCTCAGCTGACGAGCTTCGTGGGGCGAACCGACGAGGTGGCGCGCGTGGCCGAGGCGCTGCACGGCGCCCGTCTGGTCACCGTGCTCGGGCCAGGTGGGGCGGGGAAGACCCGGCTGGCCGCCGAGGCCGCCGCCGAGTGCGTGCACACCACCGCCGACGGCGTCTGGCTCGTCGAGCTGGCGCCCGTCCTCGATCCCGCCGAGGTGCCGCACACCGTGCTGGCGATGCTGGGCCGGCGCGAGTCGTCGATGCTGGAGCAGCGGATCCCGCGTGCCCCGCGCGAGGCGCTGGAGCAGCTCGTCGAGACCTTGGCCGCGAGGGAGACGCTGCTCGTCCTCGACAACTGCGAGCACCTGCTGGCCGCCGCCGCCTCGCTGGCCGAAGACCTCCTCGCCCGCTGCCCCCGGCTGCGCGTGCTCGCCACCAGCCGCGAGCCCCTCGGCATCATGGGGGAGACGCTGGTCCTGCTACCGCCGCTGGGAACGCCGGCCCTCGGCGACAGCGCGGCCGAGGCGCTCGAGTACCCGTCGGTGCGGCTCTTCGCCGACCGCGCTGCTGCGGTGAGCCCGTCGTTCGTGGTCGACGCCGACACCGTGGGGCCGGTGGTCGAGATCGTCCGTCGCCTGGATGGACAGCCGCTGGCCATCGAACTCGCGGCGGCCCGGCTCCGCTCGCTGCCCGTGGCCGAGATCGCAGCGCGCCTCTCCGACCGCTTCCGGCTGCTGGTCGGCAGCCGCACCGCCATGCCGCGGCACCGCACGCTTCGGGCGGTGGTGGAGTGGAGCTGGGACCTGCTCACCCCCGCCGAGCGCCTGCTCGCCGAGCGGCTGGCCGTCTTCCCCGCAGGCGTCACCCCGGCCAGCGCCACCGCGGTCTGCGCCGACGCCGCCGTGCCTGCCGCAGACGTCCCCGAACTGCTGGCCGGGCTCGTCGACCGGTCCCTGCTCCAGCTCTACCCCAGTGAGACGGCCCGGTACCGGATGCTGGAGACGATCCGCGAGTTCGGCTCGGAGCGGCTCTCCGAACGTGGGGAGCTGGCCGCGATGCGGCTGGCCCACGCCGAGCACTTCGCCGACTTCGCCCACGACCAGGTGCCCCGGCTACGCGCCGCGGGGCAGATCGAGGCGCTGCGTCAGGTCGAGGCCGAGCACGACAACGTCCTCGCTGCACTGCGTGAACTCTGCGACATCGGGAGTACCGAACGGGCCCACGAACTCGCCTCGGCGCTCAACGGGTACTGGGCGGTGTCCGGGCGCCATGGCGAGGCAGCCACCTGGCTCGATGTCGTGCTCGCGCTGCCGGCGCCGCAGTCGCGCGGCCTACGGCTGGAGATCGAGGCCGCCCAGCTGGCCAACAGCGTCGCTGCCGTCACCAACAGCTTCGGCGAGGGCACCTTCCCGCAGGAGCGGTTGGCGGCGCTGGCCGACGAGCTCGTCGGTGTCCAGGACTGGGACCGGCCGATGCTGGCCGTCCTCGCGCCCATCGTGCTCTTCGTCGCCCAGCGCCACGAGGAGGCCAGGCTCGCGATGCAGCACGCGAACGAGCACCCCGATCCGTGGGTCAACGCCACGAATGCGTCGATGGCGGCCCGCTTCGCCGAGAACGATGGCGACCTGGACGCGGTGCGGCGCTCGCTGGAGCGGGCCGGCGAGCTCTACACCTCGATCGGCGATCGCTGGGGGCTCGCCTCGGTGCTGCCGCTCAGCGCCCAGCTCGACATCTACGCCTCGAGGCTGGAGGAGGGGTGCGCCAAGCTGCTGCACTCGCTGGAGCTGATGGCCGAGTTCGACGTCAGCCACGGCGACGACCAGATGTTCGTCGAGGTCCGGCTAGCTGACGTGCTGCACCGGCTGGGGCGCCCCGAGGAGGCTGAGCAGCACGTCGCGACGGCCTGGGAGCTGGCCACCCGCACCGGGGCGCCGGAGTGGCTGGCGATCACCGCGGCGCTGCGCGGCGCGATCGAGGCCGAGCTGGGCAACCTCGACGTGGCGCGGGACATGCAACACGAGGCGGAGCGGCACATCGGCCCGGTCACCGCGGCGGTCTCCCCGCTCGATCAAGCGGTGGCGCTGATCGGGGCTCTGGGCGCCAACCTCGACGTCCGGCTCGGTGATCGTGATGCCGCCCTGGCCCGGCTCCACGAGGTCTGGCCCTCGGCAGTGAAGACCCGCGACCGGCCCATCATCGCGACGGTCGGGGTGGCCATCGCCGGTACCGCGGTGCTCGCGGCCCGTCACGCCGAGGCCGCCGAACTCCTCGGCCTCAGCGCCCGTCTGCGCGGTGCCGACGACCCGACCAGCCCCACTGTCGCCGCCGTCGTCGCCCAGGCCGTCGACGCCCTGGGCCAGGCCAGCTACGACAAGTACTGGTCCGCGGGCTTTGACCTCGGCGGCGCCGAAGCCGCCCCCCGCATGCAGACCGTCCTCGACTCCCTGTAGTCCGCGCGATTGTGCAACTTCTGGCGCCTCAGAGGCGCCAGAAGTTGCACAATCGAGAGCGCTAGATCCGCTTCTTGTAGGCCCGTAGCGCCAGCGGCACGAAGACGGCGAGCAATCCCGTCATCCAGCCGAAGGTCCAGATGAGCGGGTTCGTGACCGGCCCGCCGATCATCAGCCCGCGCACCGCGCCGACGAGGTGCGTGATCGGGTTGACCTTGACGAAGGCCTGCAGCCAGCCGGGCATCGTGTCGACCTTGACGAAGGTGCTGCTGCCGAAGGAGAGCGGCAGGATCAGCAGGAACATGATGCCCTGCACCGCGCCGGCCGTGCGGGCCTTGAGACCGACCCAGACCGAGATCCAGCAGAAGCTGAGCGCGAAGCCGATGGTCAGAGCGATCGCGGCGACTGCGGAGGCAGGGTTCGTGGTGATCCGGTAGCCGAGGATGTAGCCGAAGCCGATGAAGATCATGCACATCGTCAGGTAGCGGAAGAAGTCGGCGAAGACGGCGCCGACGAGCGGCGCCGAGCGCGCGATGGGCAGGGAGCGGAAGCGGTCGAAGAGGCCCTTCTCGATGTCGGCGTTGAGGTTCTGCCCGAGCGCCACCGAGCCCATCGCGATGCCCTGTCCCAGCAGGCCGGGCAGCACGAACTCCAGGTACTGGTGCTGCGAGCCGTGGCTGATCGCGCCACCGAAGACGTAGACGAACAGGATCAGGAAGATGATCGGCTGCAGCGTCACGTCGA
This sequence comes from Jatrophihabitans sp., assembly GCA_025963285.1. GTDB lineage: Bacteria > Actinomycetota > Actinomycetes > Mycobacteriales > Jatrophihabitantaceae > JAOPUX01. Next base: position 11,330 of record JAOPUX010000199.1, on the reverse strand, counting down.
TCAGCTGCTCTGGCGTGCGCCACGTCTTGACCAGGTTGCGCTTGGCGAGGACGAGCGAGTGCCGCAGCAGCCGGAGGCGGGGTGGGGTGCTGGCCGCGGGGGCCGCGGTGAGCGGGCTCTTCTCCAGCGTGGTGGTCATGCAGCACTCTCCTCAGCGGTGTTCCGGGTGCCGGTGAGGGTGAAGAAGACCTCGTCCAGGCTGGGCAGGTGCAGGGACAGTTCGTCGACGCGGATGCCGGCACTGTGCAGCCTGGCCACCGCGACAGGCAGGATCTCGTCGCTCTCCACGGAGACGGTCAGGGTGTCGCGGCCATCGGGCTGCGGTCGGCTCCCGGCGATCTCGGCGAGCAGCGCGGTGAGCGCGTCGAGCTGGGCCGGGTCTGACGGCCGGATGGTGAGCCACTGCCCGCCCACCACCCGCTTGAGGCCGTGCGGGGTGTCGTGGGCGATCACGTGGCCGCGGTCGATCACGCTGATCTCGTCGGCCAGGGCATCGGCCTCCTCGAGGTACTGCGTGGTCAGCAGCACCGTCGAGCCGTCGTCGACGAGGCGGCGCACGACGTCCCACATGTCCTCGCGCTTGGCCGGGTCGAGGCCGGTGGTGGGCTCGTCGAGGAAGATCACCGACGGCCGCCCGACGAGTGACGCGGCGAGGTCGAGGCGGCGGCGCATGCCGCCGGAGTAGGTCTTGGCCATCCGTCCGGCGGCTTCGCTGAGGTCGAACCACTCGAGCAGCTCGGCCGCGCGCACCCGGGCCTGGGCGGCGGACATGTCGAGCAGCTGGCCGATCATCACGAGGTTCTGGGTGCCGGTGAGGTCCTCGTCGACCGAGGCGTACTGCCCCGTCAGCCCGATGATCCGGCGGACGTCCTCGGCCTGCCGGACGACGTCGAGGCCGCCGACCCGGGCCTGGCCCGAGTCGGGCTTGATGAGGGTGGCGAGGATGCGGACGGCGGTGGTCTTCCCGGCGCCGTTCGGCCCGAGCACCCCCAGCACGGTGCCCTCCCGGGCGGCCAGGTCGATGCCGTCGAGAGCCAGGGTTCCGGTGGTGGCGTTGCCGAAGCGCTTCGTGAGGCCTTCGGCTTCGATTGCGTAGGTCATGGTGACGAGCGTGACGGGCGGCCCTGGCAGAGCCCGCACACAGCGCTGTCATCGGCTCTCACCGCCCGGTCGCCGACTTTGTGCGCGCCGCCGGCGCGATCCGGCCTCGGGAATGCGGGTAGCGCGCACAAAGTCGAGCCGTCGCCGGGGGTGTTGTGCTGTCGGTGCTCCGGTCTAGATTGCCGAGTCGGGGGGTGGAGCGGTGCGGATCGACGATGTCATCGAGCTGCGGGTCCACGGCGTCTCCGGCACCCCGCCGGAGGAGCTGCTCGACCGTCCGCTCGTCGACCTGGTTGCCGGTGACGGCACGGCGGGCTTCTACCGTCCGCATCTCGAGGCCGAAGCCCACGACGACGTGCCGATCGGTGCCGCTGCGCCTGCAATCCGCGGACCGCTGCTGGAGGGCTACGTCTGGGGCGGCCTCACCAGCGGCGCGCCGTCTCGCGCGTTCTGGCTGCTGCTGATGCCCTTCACGCTGGGCAACGTCGCTCCCCGGCTCCGCCCGGCGGCCTGCGGGCCGCGGCGCGTCTGGCTGATCTGGTACCTCTCGCGCCTGCTCGCCCTCACCTTGACGCTGGTGCTGGTGGCCGCGTTCGTCGGGGTGGGGGTCGACCTGATCGGCTGGCAGTGCGGCGCCGCCGCGGGGCGCTGTGCGAACGCCTCACCGGGCTGGCTCTTCGTCCCGGTCACGCAGCTCGGCACCGGCCGCCGCGTGCTCGTCGGAGGTCTCGTGCCGGTTCTGGGGCTCCTGGTCCTCTGGCTGCTCAGCCACCGCACGATCAGCCAGAACGAGAGCGTGCTGCCTGCGGCGGGCGGCACGGCCGAGGGCGCCGCCGACGACATCGAGCCGGTGCTGCGCTCGCGCTGGATGTGGGACAACGAGCGGCCGGTACGCCGGCTCGGGGCGCTGCATGTCCAGACGGGGCTGGCCGCCACGCTCGCCATGACCGGTGCGGTCACCCGCGGGGCCTGGCAGTGGGTCGACGGGCTGCTCGGGCTGGCCGTGCTCGGCTACGCGGCGGTCGCGCTGGCCTGCCGGTCGTTCACCTCCCACGAGCACGTCACCGTCGACCGCTGGCACGAGCGGGGGCTGGTTATCTGGGGTGCGCTCCTGGTGGCCGCGGCCGGCACGGCGTGGTGGCTGCTGCGCTGCGACGACCTGCCCACCGACCCGCGGCACTGCACTCCGGCCGGCTGCCTGCCTGCCGGGCTGCCGCACTTCGGCGAGACGATCGTCTGGCTGCTGCTCGCCGAGCTGGGCCTCGTGCTGGGGCTGGCGCTGCTCGTCGCGCGGCGGCGGCTCGTCGGCACCGCCGTGCTCGGCGAGCCGGGGCCGAAGACGGGCCTGCTCGGCATGGGCACCGCCGTGATGGCGCTGCTGGGCGTCTTCCTCGCGTCGGTCTTCACCGCCGGCACCTACCTCTTCGCCGGGGCGTGGCTCACCAGCGGGTCGGTGCATCCGCGGCTGTCCACCGTCACGGCGGTGTCGCGGATCTTCGCCGTACCCGAGGCGATCCTCGACGCCGGCCTGGCCTACTCGCTGGCCGTCGCGCTGCTGGTGCTGATGGTGCTGCTCTTCGGCCTGCGGGTGCTCGCGGCGTGGCTGCGGCTCGGTGCCAGCGGCTGGCTGATGGTGCCAGGCGCCTTCAGCAAGGACTACCCGACCCAGCCCACCGACCCGCGCCGGTCGCCGCGTACCAAAACGGTGCTCCGGGATCTCTTCGTCGGCCGGATCGTCGATGTACTAGGCGGATTGCTCGGCGTCATCACGCTCGTCGGCGCCCTGCTGACCTATGCCTTCGGCGTGCTCCTGCTCCTCGAACACGCCCTGCATATCGACGGGGGCGCGCGGTGGCTCGTCGACCCGGCTAGGCGCTCCGGCGGGGGCGGGGCGCCGGCGTTCTTCTCCCGGGTGGGGCTGCAGGGCAAGGGCGCCTACCTGGCGGTGGCCACCCTCGTGCTGCTCGTGGTGCTCGGCGCCGCGGCGTTCCGGGTGGCGCGCACCCGTCGCTCCGTCGGCATCCTCTGGGACCTCGCCTCGTTCTGGCCACGTGTCTCGCACCCGCTGGCGCCACCCTGCTATGCCGAGCGCACCGTCCCGGAGCTGGTGAACCGGATCTCGTGGCACAGCTCGCAGGGGCGTGGCGTGGTGCTGGCCGGGCATAGCCAGGGCACGGTGATCAGCGCGGCGACGGTGCTGCAGCTGGGCGATGTCGCCGACGACATCGCGCTGCTGACCTTCGGCTGCGTCCTGCGGCGTCTCTACGGCCGCTACTTCCCCGCCTACTTCGACGCGCGGGTGCTGCGTCAGGTGGGGGAGGCGGTGCAGTCGGCGGGCGTGCCCCGGTGGTGGAACCTGTGGCGCTACTCCGACTACCTGGGTGGCCCGATCCTCGCCGGTCCGCCGCCGATCGCCCAGCCCGCCTGGGACCCGGCGCTGCCGCTGCCCAGCTCGCCCGGCCCGTGCGTCGACCTGCACCTCGTCGACCCGCCGTACGAGCGCGCGCCTGGCAATCCGAGCGAGCCGGCCGCCCTGCGGCATTCGGACTTCCCGAAGGTGCCGCAGTTCCAGCAGGCCGTCGTCGGGCTGGCCGCATTGATCGGGTCAGCAGGCGGTCCGGGGACTGTCGGGCCCACCGCTTAGGCTCCGGGTATGTCTCGCCCCGACGGCCGTGCTGCCGACCAACTCCGTCCGATCACGATCACCCGCCAGTGGCAGAAGTATGCCGAGGGGTCGGCGCTGATCGAGTTCGGTGACACGAAGGTGCTCTGCGCGGCCTCCGTGCAGCAGGGCGTGCCGCGGTGGCGCAAGGGCAGCGGCCTCGGCTGGGTCACCGCGGAGTATTCGATGCTCCCGCGCGCCACCCTCACCCGCAACGACCGCGAGTCGGTCAAGGGCAAGATCGGTGGCCGCACCCACGAGATCTCCCGGCTCATCGGGCGGTCGCTGCGTGCCGCCATCGACCTCTCCGCGCTCGGGGAGAACTCGATCTCGATCGACTGCGACGTGATCCAGGCCGACGGCGGCACCCGCACCGCCGCGATCACCGGCGCCTACGTCGCGCTGGCCGACGCCGTCTCCTACCTGCGCGGCAAGAACGCGCTTGCCCGCCCGGAGCCGCTGATCAACTCGATCGCCGCGGTGTCGGTGGGTGTCATCGACGGTGAGCCTCGCCTCGACCTCATGTACGAGGAGGACGTGCGCGCCGAGACGGACATGAACGTGGTCGTCACCGGCAGCGGCACCTTCGTCGAGGTGCAGGGCACCGCCGAGGGTGTGCCGTTCCGTCGCGACGAGCTCGATGCACTGCTCGACCTCGCGGTGGCCGGCTGCACGACCCTGGCCGACCTGCAGAAGCAGGCCCTCGCCGGATGACCCAGGTCCTGCTCGCCTCGCGCAACCCGAAGAAGCTGGCTGAGCTGCAGCGCATCCTCGAGCCGGCGCTGCCCGGCTCGCAGATCATCGGCCTCGATGACGTCGCCGCCTACGACGAGGTGCCCGAGAGTGGGGCCACCTTCGCCGACAACGCACTGATCAAGGCCCGGGAGGGCTTCGCGCACACCGGTCTGCCCACGGTGGCCGACGACTCGGGGCTGGCCGTCGAGGCGCTCAACGGCATGCCCGGCGTTCTTTCGGCTCGGTGGGCAGGTGCGCACGGTGACGACGAGGCCAACCTGCGTCTCGTCTTGGCGCAGCTCTCCGACACCCCGGACGAGCGGCTGGGCGCGGCCTTCGAGTGCGCGGTGGCCTTCGTCGGCCCGCACGGCGAGACGGTCGTGCACGGCCGGATGCCCGGTCATCTGATCCGTGAGCCCCGGGGCAGCAACGGCTTTGGCTATGACCCGATCTTCGTGCCCGACGCAGCCGACGGGCGCACCAGCAGTGAACTTCCGAATGACGAGAAGGACGCGATCAGCCACCGCGGTCAGGCGCTGCGCGCGCTGGCTGCGGTACTGGCCGCAGGAGAGGACGACTGATGACCACGACCACCACCGCCTGGGCCGCCGCCGACGCCACATCTCCGCTGGAGCCGATCGAGATCCCGCGCCGCGAGCTCGGCCCGCTCGACGTCGCCATCGACATCGAGTTCTGCGGCATCTGCCACTCCGACATCCACACCGCGCGCAACGAGTGGCACGGCACGTCCTACCCGGTGGTGCCGGGACACGAGATCGTCGGGCGGGTGTCGGCGACGGGCTCAGAGGTCACGCGGCACGCCGTCGGTGACCGGGTGGGCGTCGGCTGCATGGTCGACTCCTGCGGCGAGTGCGAGTCGTGTGTCGACGGCGAGCAGAACTACTGCCAGCGAGGGGCGGTGATGACCTACAACAGCCGCGACCGCTCCGGCACCGCCGCGCGCACCTACGGCGGCTACTCCGGCTCGATCGTCGTCACCGAAGGCTTCGTGGTGTCAGTGCCCGAGGGGCTCGACGCCGCGGCTGCCGCCCCGATCCTCTGCGCCGGCGTCACCATGTACTCCCCCCTCAAGCACCACAAGGTCGGTCCGGGCAGCACGGTGGGCATCGCTGGCTTCGGCGGACTCGGTTCGATGGGCGTGAAGCTGGCCAAGGCGCTCGGTGCCGAGGTCACCGTGATCACCCGCAGCGACAAGAAGTCGGCCGAGGCGCTCAAGGCCGGTGCCGACCATGTCCTCGTGATCAGCGATGCCGAGGCGGTTCGTGGCGCGGGTCGCTCGCTCGACCTGATCCTCTCGACGATCCCGAGCACTCACGATCTCGGCCCGTACCTCGGGCTGCTCAAGCGTGACGGCGCGTACGTGGTGCTCGGCGCGATCGAGCCCCTGACCACCCCCATCCACGGCGGCATGCTGGCCGGGCGCCGGATCAACGTCACCGGCTCGATGATCGGCGGCATCCCCGAGACGCAGGACGTCCTCGATTTCTGTGCCGAGCACGGCATCGCCAGCGACGTCCAGGTGATCGGCGTCGACGGCATCAACGACGCCTACGACCAGCTGGCCGGTGGTGACCCCGGCTACCGCTTCGTCATCGACATGAGCACGCTGCAGCCGGTCTGACGCGCTGCCTGGGGCCAGCCTTCACGGGCTGAACCCCGTGCGGCTAGCTGACGCGCACTGAGGCGGCGCCGACCGTCACCACGTCACCGCTGACCAGCTGGCGACCGCGGCGCGTCTCGAGCTCGCCGTTGACGTCGACGAGTTCGGCGGCGAGCAGCGCCTTGGCGTCGCCACCCGCCTCGATCAGGTCGGCGAGCTTGAGGAACTGACCCAGCCGGATGCTGCCCTCACGAATCGCCACCTCACGCATGCGCCGATCATCCCCCATCGTGGCGCCGAGAGGGTCGGGCGCCCCGGCGGCGCGATAGCCAGGCGGTCAGCGCGCGCGTCGAGGGTTGCCGCGAAACTGAAACACGTTCTAGTCTGCGGTCACTGGCTGCGTACGGCGCGGCCCTGCTGACCCTGCGGAGACCCTAGTGCGCCACGGCGTCGTCTTGTTCACCAGTGACCGCGGCATCACCCCCGCCAACGCCGCCCGTGCCGCCGAGGCGAACGGTTTCGACTCCTTCTACGTGCCCGAGCACACCCACATCCCGGTGCGCCGCGAGGCGGCACACCCGGGCACCGGCACCGCCGAGCTGCCTGACGACCGCTACCTGCGCACGCTCGATCCGTGGGTCTCGCTGTCGATGGCGGCAGCGGTCACCTCCACGATCCGCCTGGGCACGGCCGTGGCGCTGCCGGTGGAGCACGACCCGATCAGCCTGGCCAAGACGCTGGCCACCCTCGATCACCTCTCCGGTGGCCGGGTGAACCTGGGCGTCGGCTTCGGCTGGAACACCGACGAGCTCGACGACCACCACGTGCCGGCCAAGAGACGTCGCACCGTGCTGCGCGAGTACCTCGAGGCGATGCAGGCGCTGTGGTCGCAGGAGGAGGCCGGCTACGACGGGGAGTTCGTGCAGTTCGGCGCCTCCTGGGCCTGGCCGAAGACGGTGCAGCAGCCCCGCCTGCCGGTGATCGTCGGGGCGGCCGGCGGACCTCAGACCTTCGCGTGGATCGCGCGCTCGGCCGACGGCTGGATGACCACCCCCACCGAGGCGGGCATCGACGACAAGATCGCCGCGCTCAAGCAGGCCTGGGCCGAGGCTGGTCGTGACGGTGCGCCGGAGATCGTGGTCCTGGCCGGGCGTCCGGATACCGAGCTCTTCGCGCACTGGGCCGGGCTGGGCGTCACCGAGCTCGTCTTCGGCATGCCGGACAAGGCCGAGGACGAGGTCATCGCCTACTTGGGTCGGCTGCGCGCCAAGCTCACGTGATCACGTTCTGTGCTGACCGGTTCGATACGGAGCCCTGGAACGACCGGCCCGCCACACGACGTGATCGTTCTACCGAGCCGGGCGACCCGCGCGCGGCATAGTGGTGACATGGCATTCACGATGACGACGACGCAGGCACGCGAGTTCTTGAGCGAGGGCACCCGCACCGGCCAGCTGGCCACGACGCGCCAGGACGGCCGGCCGCACGTCGTCCCGATCTGGTTCGTGGTCGACGGTGGGGACGACGACGACCTCGGCGACCTGGTCTTCATGACGGGGGCAGCGACCGCCAAGGGCAAGGCGCTGCAGCGCGACCCGCGGGTGGCGCTGAACGTGGACCTGCCCGCTCCACCGTACGGCTTCGTTCTGGTCGAGGGCACCGTAGAACTCTCCACCGACCTCGACGTGATGCTCCCGTACTCCATCGAGATCGCCCGCCGCTACATGGGCGACGACCAGGCCGAGGCGTTCGGGCGTCGCAACGCCGTCGAGGGGGAGTTGCTCGTGCGGCTGCGCCCGGGCAAGGTCACCGCACTCGGCGCGATCTCGGAGTAGCGAGCTCCGCGGCTTCGACATGCGGCGAGCGGGCTACCGCACCGTGTGCGCAGGTCAGACCACCGAGCTGCGCCGCTCGAGCAGGACGACGTCACGCCAGCGACCCGCGTGCGGGCCGACCGCGGCCAACCCGATCCGCTCGTGCACGCCGACCCGTCGGAAGCCGGCACTCTCGTGCAGCCTGATGCTGGCTGCGTTCTCCGGGAAGATGCCCGCCCGCAGCGTCCAGATCCCCGCCGCCTCGGTGGAGTCGATCAAGGCCCCGAGCAGGGCGCGCCCCACGCCGCGCCCGCGTGCGGCGGGATCGACGTAGACCGAGTGCTCGACCACCCCGGCGTACACGGGTCGCTTGGAGGTCGCGCTGCAGACGACCCAGCCGAGTAGCTCGGAGCCGGAGACGGCGGCGAAGCGGTGCTCGGGCAGCTTGCCGGCGGAGAACTCCGGCCATGTCGGGGCCGAGGTCTCGAACGTCGCGTTGCCCTCGTCGATCCCGGCCTGATAGATGCGCAGCACATCCGTGGCGTGGGCGTCGGTCAGCGGGACTAGGTGCACCCCTACTGCCTACCAAACGGCGTCGGCGCAGGCGCGCGGCCGGGGCGAACGTCACCGGCAGCAGCTGCTCGATGCCGAGCTAGTGAGACCGGCCTGCGGCCTTCGGGCAGAATGGGGCGGTAGGTGACTCGCTTGCTCGGGTACTGAGGCTGGACTACTGTCCTGACATGTGTCCAGTCCGCTCTCTGCCAAAGCCACTCGCCGGGAGCTGAACGCCCGCCAGGCCGAGACGGTCGAACGGGTCGCGCTGGCCGCCCGTGAGGAGCTGCGGGCTGTCGGCTTCGACAACCTGACCATCCGTACCGTCGCCAGCCGAGCAGCGGTGGCGCCGGCCACGGCGTACACCTACTTCTCCTCGAAGAACCACCTGGTGGCCGAGATCTTCTGGCGTCGGTTGGTCCAGCGTCCTCACCTCGAGCAGAACACCGACGTACCGCTGGACGCCGTCATCGCCGTCTTCACCGATCTCGTCGACTTCATCGCCGACGAGCCCGAGCTGGCCGCAGCGGTCACCTCTGCGCTGCTCGGCCCGGACCCGGATGTCCGAGAGCTGCGGGTGCTGATCGGCCGCGAGATCAACAACCGGATCGCGGCGGCCCTGGGCCCGGAGAGCGACCCCGAGGTGCTCGACGTGCTGAACATGGTCTGGTCCGGCGCCCTCCTGCAGGTGGGGATGGGGCACGCGCGCGTGGAGCGGATGGGTGAGCGGCTCGCTGGGGTAGCGCGGCTGGTGATGTCGAAGTGACGGCTGACGCCACCCAGGCGTTCGTCTTCGACCCGTACGACTACGTCACCCAGGAGGACCCCTACCCGTCCTACGCCTGGCTGCGGGCCCATGCCCCGCTCTACGAGAACGCCGAGCAGGGCTTCTGGGCACTGTCCCGGCACGCCGACGTCGTCGCCGCGTTCCGGGACGAAGCCACCTACTCCAACGCGATGGGCGTCTCGCTGGACGCCAACGCGTGGGGGCCGAACGCGCACAGCGTCATGTCGTTCCTGGCGATGGATCCCCCGGACCAGACGCGGCTGCGCTCGCTCGTCTCCCAGGGATTCACCCCGAGGCGCGTGCGTGAACTCCAGCCCCGCATCCGGTCGATCGCCGACGGCTACCTCGACGAGGCGCTGCAGACCTAGAGCGTCGACTTCATCACCGACTTCGCCGGGCGCCTGCCGATGGACGTCATCTCCGAGCTCATGGGGGTGCCGGCCGCCGACCGTGACGAGCTGCGCCGGCTGGCCGACCTCGTGCTGCATCGCGACGACGGGATGCGCGACGTGCCTCCGGAGGGCATCGACGCCGCACTGACGCTCGTGGGCTACTACGCCGACCTGCTGGCCGAGCGTCGGCGCGCCCCGCGCGACGATCTCACCTCCGCGCTGGCGGTGGCCGAGGTGCAGGGCGACCGGCTGGCCGACCAGGAGATCATCGCCTTCCTCTTCCTCATGATCGTGGCCGGCAACGAGACGACGACCGAGCTGCTCGGCAACGCGATCTTCTGGGCCGACCGCAATCCCGCCCAGCTGGCGAGCGTGCTGGCCGAACACGGCCGTGTCACGAAGTGGGTGGAGGAGACGCTGCGCTACGACGGCTCGACGCAGCTACTGGCCAGGCACCTGCGCAGGGACGTCACGCTGCACGGCCGGGTGGCACCTGCCGGCTCCAAGCTGGTGCTACTGCTCGGCTCGGCCAACCGCGACGAGGAGGTCTTCCCGCACGGCGACGACTTCGACCTCGACCGGGACACCTCCGCGCTGGCCAGCTTCGGCGGAGGGAGGCACTACTGCCTCGGCGCCAACCTGGCCCGTCTCGAGGCCAACATCGCCCTCGACGCCCTGCTGACCCGCATTCGGGGGTACACCGTTGACGTTTCCCGGGCTGAGCGGGTCCACTCAGTGAACGTGCGGGGCTTCGCCAGCCTGCCCGTCACTCTCCAGCCCCGCTGAGGGAAGGGCGCGAGCGTCCCTTCCGCATCGCCTTCGCCGACGAGGAGCTGTTCGCCCTCTACCGCTGGGCGCGCGACACCCCGGCCCGCACCTTGACCTAGCTGACGGGCGGGACGGGTCTGTCGTCCCAGGCGTTCTCGGCACGGACTACGGTGCCGGTGTCGTCGACCCAGACGTCCACCCGGTTCGATCTCAGCTCGGCAGTGGCGGTGGGGTACTCGGTGCGGTTGCGTACCGTCCAGCCCAGCTCCTGGGCCAGCGAAAGAGCCTGGTCCAACGGCAGTCCGACGAACTGGGTCGCGCTGTATCCAGTCATCACTCCACGGTAACCAGTTCGGGAAGGGGCGGCTGTGCGTCTGGCGAGGGTTACCGCTGTGCTCGCTCCGGTGATGCTGGTCGGCGGCTTCTGTCTCGCTGCCGCCCGCCAGCCGGGCTCCTACGACCCGCTGCGCGACACCATCAGCGCGCTGGCCGCGCGGGGCGCCACGGACCGCTGGATCATGTCGCTGGCGTTCGTGCTCCTCGGTCTCTGCCACCTCGGCACCGCCTGGGGGCTGCGGCGGCCGGTGCTGGCTGCCGGCGGCGCCTGCACGGCACTGCTCGCGCTGGCGCCGCAGCCGGAGCACGGCTCGTCGGGCGTGCACGTGCTGCTAGCCACCGTGGCGCTGGCCTGCCTGGCGCTCTGGCCGCTGCCGCGCGACCGCGCAGCAGTGGTGGCACTTGCCGGACTGCTGGCCTGGTTCCTCGTGGCGCTTCAGCTCGGCGCCGCGGTGGGGCTGGCCGAGCGCTGCCTCACCGTGGCCGAGTCGCTCTGGCCGATCGTGGCCGTCCGTCGCTCCCGCGATCGAGATACTGCTTCGGGGCGATGACCGGCGCTATC
>JAOPUX010000195.1 GCA_025963285.1 Jatrophihabitans sp. | reverse complement strand
AAGCAGCTGAACAAGGTCTTCCCCGACCACAGGTCGTTCATGATGGGCGAGATCGCGCTCTACTCGTTCATCGTCCTGCTGCTGACCGGCACCTATCTGTCGTTCTTCTTCGACCCGTCGCAGGCCGAGGTGATCTACCACGGCCGCTACATCCCGATGGACGGCATCTCGATGTCGAAGGCCTACGCCTCGACACTCGACATCAGCTTCGACGTCCGCGGTGGCCTGATCATCCGGCAGATCCACCACTGGGCCGCGCTGATGTTCGTCGGCGCGATGATGGTCCACATGTTCCGGGTGTTCTTCACCGGGGCGTTCCGCAAGCCGCGCGAGCTCAACTGGATCATCGGTCTGGCGCTGCTGATGCTCGGTATCGTCGAGGGCTTCGCCGGGTACTCGCTGCCTGACGACCTGCTCTCCGGCACGGGCCTGCGCATCGCCGACGCGATCATGCTCTCCATCCCGGTCGTCGGTACCTGGGTGTCGTTCCTGGTCTTCGGTGGGCCGTTCCCCGGCCACGTGATCATCGGGCGGCTCTACATCGCCCACGTCCTGTTGATCCCCGCGATCATCCTCGGCCTGATCGGCGCTCACCTGGCGCTGGTGGTGCGGCAGAAGCACACCCAGTTCCCCGGCCCGGGCCGCACCGAGGGCACGGTCATGGGCGAGCGCGTCTTCCCGGTCTACGCCGCGAAGGCCGGTGGCTTCTTCTTCATCGTCTTCGCCGCGCTGGCCGCACTCGGCGGGTTCTTCCAGATCAACCCGGTCTGGCTCTTCGGCCCGTACAACCCGGCGCAGGTGTCGTCCGGCTCGCAGCCTGACTACTACATGATGTTCCTCGACGGGTCGACGCGTCTGTTCCCGTCCTGGGAGATCAGGCTCTGGGGCCATACGCTGCCACCGTTGTTCTGGCCCACGGTCGTGCTGCCAGGCATCCTGGTGAACCTCGCCGGTGCCTATCCGTTCCTCGAGGCCAAGCTCACCAAGGACAAGGCCAAACACCATCTGCTGCAGCGCCCGCGCGACGTACCCGTCCGCACGGCCCTCGGTGCCATGGCCATCACCTTCTACCTGGTGCTGTTCCTCTCCGGCGGCAACGACCTCATCGCCAAGGCCTTCTCGATCTCGCTGAACGCCATGACCTGGGGTGGCCGTATCGCCCTGCTCGTCCTGCCGCCCATCGCCTACGCCCTCGTCTACCGGGTGTGTCTCGGGTTGCAGCGGCACGACCGTGAGGTGCTCGAACACGGCCTCGAGACAGGCATCATCCAGGTCATGCCGAGTGGTGAGTTCATCGAGATCCACCAGCCCCTCGGCCCGACGGACGAGCACGGCCACGGAGAGTTGGAGTACGCCGGCTTCCCCGTGCCGAAGCGGATGGGCCAGCTCGGCGCCATCTCGCCGCTCAAGCACATCCGCGGGTTCTTCTACCCGGTTGTCGAGAAGCCGGAGATCCAGGCCGCCCTCGACGAGCTGGAGTCCGCCAACCACGCAGCCGAGGTCGAGCCGAGCGAGGATCACCCTCAGCTCACCGACTGACCGCTTCACTCGACGACGAGGGCCCCGGCGTATCGCGCCGGGGCCCTCGTCGGTCGTCGGCCCTCGTCGTCGTCAGACCCTCGTCGTCGTCGGCCTTCGTCGTCGTCAGACCCTGCCGAGTGGCTTGTCCGGACGCGAGTGGTGGCGTGTCGCCCAGCCACTCGCGTCCGAACAAGCCACCCGCGTACCAAGCCACCCGCGTACCAGACCGCTCACGTGGCAAGCAGGCTCCCGCGGTGGCCGTCTAGCGCTTGGCGGTGAGCACGTTGCCGTTCTCGTCGACGGCCGCACAGAAGGACGTCGCGACGCACGACACCGACACCAGGCCGTGCGCGCTGTCAATCGTCTGGTGCACCGACCAGGTGCCGCCGTAGGTGTAGGCCACCGTGTCGCCGACGCCGACGCAGAAGGTCGACGAGGTGCACGACAGCGCGGCCACGTAGTAGCTGGTCGTGTCGGACGCCGCCCACGAGCTGCCGTTGAAGCGGCGCAGTACCTGGCCGTAGGAGGCCATGCAGAACTTCGCCACCGGGCAGGAGAGGGCAGCCGGGCCGTCGACGCCGCTGCTCTTGGCCGTCGACCAGCTCTTCCCGGTGAATACGAGATACCCACCGTTCTCGTCCATCGCCACGCAGTACGTCGGCGCCGCACACGAGACCTGAACGAGGTCCTGGTCGGCATCGATCACCTTGGCCGCCGACCAGGCGGTTCCGTTGAAGGTGCTGGCGACTCCCCCGTCGCCGACCCCCGCACAGAACGACGACGACGTGCAGGAGAGCGCGAACTCCTGGCCGGCGGGCATCTTCGTGCCCACCGAGGGTGCCCAGGTGGTGGCCCCACGGTGATAGACCCGGTTCGCGCTGCCGCCGAAGCAGCTCTGCGGCGTCGGGCAGCTCAGCGACTCCAAGCCCGGAGACTCGCGCACATGAGCCGGCTTGGTCCAGCCGTTCCCAAACCGCGCGAACGAGCCGCCGCTGTAGTCGACCGCCACGCAGACCGTGCTGGAGGCGCACCGGATGGCGCTCGGCATCCCCACCGCCGGATCGATCGAGGCCGCGCTCCCCCACCTGCCGGACCTGCGCACGATCGCGTCCCCCTGATCACTGACCGCGACACAGAGCGAGCCGGTACAGCTCAACGCGCCGAAGGCGGCCCCCGCGGCGACGGTGACAGGTGCGCTCCAGCCGGAGCCGGAGTAGGTGCTCGCCCTGCCCGCCCGGTCGACGGCGATACATGCGGTCGGGGCGGTACAGCTCAGCCCGCTCGGGACGAAGCCGCTGGCCGTGACCGCGCGCGTCGACCAGGTCTTGCCGTTGAACCGCAGGTACTGGCCGCCGGTGTCGGTGGCGAGGCAGGACGACGACGAGGTGCAGCTGAGCAGGCTCAGTCCGTCCGTGCCGTCGATCAGCTCCGGTGCGCTCCAGGCTCCGGCGCTGTAGCGCAGGGCCTGTCCCGCGGCGTCGACGGCCACACACGCCGGGGCCTTCGCGACCCGGAAGCAGGAGACGCCGGTCGCCGACGTGGCCGTGGCCGGGTCGGCGTAGAGATCGGCGGCTGCCGACCACGACGTGCCGTCGTAGACCTGGTAGTTGCCGTTCCCGGTGACCCGCATACAGAACGTGGACGAGGCACAGGAGATACCGCCGCCGCCGTCCTCGGAGTAGGCGGCCTGCGACCAGGTCGAGCCGTTGAAGGTTGCCGGGCGGGTGGCTCCCTCACGGCTGCCCAGCTCTGCGGCACAGAAGGTGGACGACAGGCAGGAGAGCTCGCCGATCGACTGCCCGCCCAGCCCGGCCGTGGGCGCCACGCTCCACGTGGAGCCGTCGTAGCGGCGGGCGCCCCCATTGCCGTCACCCGCCAGGCAGAAGGTGGTCGAGGCGCACGAGACGCCGGCGAAGCCGCCGGCGAGCGGGTCGACGAGCTTGGGCGCGGTCCAGGCCAGCACTGGTGCGGTGGCAGACGCCGGCAGCGCAGCGGCGAGGCCGACCACCGAGAGTGCCACCGCGGCAACGGCCAGCAGTACCCGAGCGCGCATCCCTGCCTCCATGACGGCCACGCGGCGCCTCCGGCGGCCGGGCACAGCCTACGGCGGGGGCTCGGCAGACGACTACGCCCGGCACGCGATGCGTACCGGGCGTAGCGAGAGGTTCACGAAGCGCTAGTGATGGACCGCGCGGCGTCCGCCGATGTAGTACTCGAAGAGCAGCCCGCCTACGGTGAAGAGGATCGCCAGGGCACCGACGGCGAGGAGCCACACCTGGACGAACGCCATGCCGAGGCCCGCGAAGGTAGCCGCGCCGGCGATGCCGATCGGCCAGTAGCTCCCGGGGCTGAAGAAGCCCAACTCGCCGGCCGCCTCAGAGATGAGGGCGTCGCTGCGGTCCTCGGGTCGTGGATCGATTCGCCGCGAGACGAACCAGAAGAACGAGCCGGAGATGCCGAGCAGGCCACCGGAGAGAATGAGCGCGGCGAAGCCCGCCCACTCGATGTGGCCGTACCAGTAGTGGGCCCAGATGCCGTACGTGGCGGCGAAGAGCCACGCACTGAGGGCCGTGTAGAGGAATACGCGAGCTTCGATCTTCACGTCAGCTCCCTGCAGCCTGGGTGGACGCCTTGCGGGACGACCGGTCGGTGTTGAAGGGGTACGTCGTGGTGGCGTACGCGTTCTTCGCGCCGAAGACCTGGCCGAGCGCGATGCTCTGCCGCGCCGGGTTGTCCGGGCTGATCGCCGCGAGTGCCTTCATGTAGGCGAGGTACTTGTCAGCGCTGACGACGCGGACCTCGAAGTTCATCTGCGAGTGATAGGTGCCGCAGAGCTCCGCGCACCGGCCGACGAAGCTGCCGGTAGTGGTGGCGGTGAACTCGAAGCGGTTATCGGCCAGGCCGCTGGCCTTCTGCTGCGCGTCGGTGCCGTAGGGGATGACGTCGCGCTTGAAGAGGAACTCCGGCACCCAGAACGAGTGGATGACGTCCTCGGAGTGCTCGATGACCTGCACCGTCTCGCCGACGGGGATCACCAGCACCGGGACCTCGTCGTCGGAGCCGACGGTGGAGAGGTTGAGCGGGCCGCCAGTGGTGGGGTCCTTGACGCCGGGGTAGACGGCCGCGACATCGGTGCCCGTCTTCGGGGTCGTCTTGTAGTGGTCGTACTCGAACTGCCAGTTCCACTTGAAGGCGTCGACGGTGACCAGCACGTCGGGGTCCTTCGAGAGGTGGTCGACGTCGTCCTCCACCACGACCGTGCGCCAGAACAGCCCGATGATGACGATGAACGGGACGATCACGCAGACCATCTCGACCAGGAAGTTGTACTTCGTCTGGCGGGGCAGCTCGTCGGAGCGCTTCCGGTAACGGATGCAGCACCAGAAGATCAGGCCCCAGACGATGACGCCGAGGAAGAGCGCGGCTACGCCGGACCACGTCCAGAGCACCCGCATGCGGGTGGCTTCCTTCGTGACACCGGTCGGCCAGCCGAAACGCAGGTCCTTCTGCGCGCCCGACACCGAGCAGCCGCTCAGCGCCAGGGTGAGCGCAGCCAGGATCAGCGCAGCTGAACCACCGCGTGCCCATCGCTTACGACGCACCAGGAACCGCCTCTCGGACACGATCAGATCGTCTCGAAGACTATCGGACGGCCCCGGTGCATACGGGATGGGGTGGGCCACGCGTGGCGCCGCTACCGTCGCACTGTGGGCACCCATCTCGACGCAGCCGCCGGTGCTCCCCTGCATCCGGTGGCCAGGCAGGCGCTGGCGGCCGCCCTGGACGACGGCTGGGCCGATCCGGGTCGCCTCTACAGCTCTGCCAGGCAGGCCGCGGTACTGCTCGAGGCCGCCCGGGAGGCCGTCGCCGAAGGCCTCGGGGCCCGCCCGGACGAGGTCAGCTTCGCGGCCAACGGCACCCAGGCACTGCACGCCGCCGTCCTCGGGACGCTGGCCGGGGACCGACGGAGGCCGGGGTTCGTGTACAGCGCCGTCGAGCACTCCGCCGTGCTGCACGCGGCCGAGTCGCATGTGGCCGGCGGCGGGATGACCGTCTCCGTGCCGGTCGGGGGCACCGGACGGGTCGATCCGGTGGCCTTCAGTGCCGCGCTGGCCGCGCCAGGCATCGCCGCCGGTGCGCTCCAGGCGGCCAACCACGAGGTCGGCACCCGCCAGCCCGTCGACGAGGTCGAGACCTCGGTGCCGCTGATCGTGGACGCCACCCAGACACTCGGCCACGCCCCCCTCCCGGGGCGGTGGAGCGTGCTGGCCGCCGACGCACGGATGTGGGGCGGCCCCGATGCCGGGCTGCTGGCGGTGCGCACGGGCACGCGCTGGCGCTCCCCGTACCCAGCCGACGACCGTGGCCGCATCCCCGGGGTGCCCAACATCCCGGCCGCCGTGGCCGCCGCCGCCTCACTACGCGCCGTGCTGGCCGAACGGGACGAGGTGGCGGCCCCGCACTCGCGGCTGATCGACAGGATCCGTGCCGTCGCCGCCACGCTGCCCGACGTCGAGGTGCTCGGCGACCCGGTGGCCCGGCTGCCGCACATCGTCACCTTCTCCTGCCTCTACGTCGATGGCGAGGCGCTGCTGAGCCGCCTCGACCGGCTGGGCTATGCGGTGTCGTCCGGCTCGTCGTGCACCTCCTCGACCCTCGAGCCCTCGCATGTCCTGGTGGCGATGGGGGCGTTGACCTCGGGCAACGTACGGGTCTCGCTGCATCGCGACAGCACCGCGGCCGAGGTGGAGGCCTTCCTCGCTGTGCTGCCCGGTGAGATCGCCGCGGTGCGTGCTGAGCTAGGTGCGGCCGGCCTATG
>JAOPUX010000179.1 GCA_025963285.1 Jatrophihabitans sp. | reverse complement strand
CGTCGACACGCTGCTGAAGTTCCACACCTGGGGCTCGCTGGCCGATCCATCGATCGCAGCGCACTCCAACCATTACGCCGCGATGCCGAGCCTGCACATCGGCTGGGCGCTCTGGTGCGGCGTGTCGATCTTCATGTGTGCCCGCCGGATGTGGGTGCGAGTGCTCGGGCTCGTCTACCCGTTCTTCACCCTCACCGTGATCATCGGGACGGCCAACCACTACATCATCGACGCCGTCGGTGGTGCCGTGGTCGTGGCGCTGGCCTTCGGCGTGCAGTGGTTGCTCTCGGGGCATGGGGCCTACACCCCTCCGGTCGACGCTCCGGACTTCGGCCTGCCTGACGCGTAGCGACTACGTCAGCGGGGCGTAGAAGATCTCCTCGACCACGCTACGTGCCCGCCGTGCCGCCCGCCGGTAGTCGTCCACCACCTGACCGGGGTCGAACCCAGGCGGGTAGCCCATCGCACGGCCGACACCGGCGAGCGTCGGGCTGCCCTGTGCGGGGATCTGATCGTCAGCCTTGTCACGTACCAGCACGATCGCGTTGCGCAGCCGGGTGGCCTGGCTCCAGGCCGCGGCCAGGATGACGGCCTGGGCGGCGCTGAGCAGCCCTGACGACGCCGCAGCCTGCAGCGCGGTGAGGGTGCGGGTGGTGCGGAGCGACGGCAGCCCGCCGGCGTACTGCAGCTGCAGCAGCTGCACCGTCCACTCGATGTCGGCCAGCCCGCCACGACCCAGCTTGGTATGCGTGGTCGGGTCAGCGCCACGGGGCAGCCGCTCGGAGTCGACGCGCCCCTTAACCCGACGGATCTCGACCAGGTCTGCCAGGCTCAGCCCGCCGATCGGGTACCGCACGGGATCGATGAGGGCCTCGAAGCGCTCCCCCAGCTCCGCATCCCCCACCGCGAAACGGGCCCGCAGCAGGGCCTGGGCCTCCCACGGATCCGACCACCGTTCGTAGTACTTGGCGTAGGAGGCTAGCGAGCGCACCAGGGGCCCGTTGCGCCCCTCTGGCCGCAGGTCGGCGTCGATGCCCAGCGGCGGATCGACCGACGAGGGTGCCGAGAGCAGAGCCCGCAGCCGGCCCGCGACGTCCTGGGCGAGCCGGGCGACGTCGAGCCCGGTGGAGCCGTCGGCCTCGTAGACGAAGATGACGTCGGCGTCGGAGCCGTAGCCGGTCTCGGCACCGCCCAACCGCCCCATGGCTATCACCGCGAAGCGCAGCGGCAGGGTGGCCAGCCCGTGCTCGGCCGCCACGGCCTGCAGGGCGATCTGCAGGGCGACGTCGAGGGTGGCCTCGGTGCTGGCGCTGATCGCGTCGCAGACCGCCTCGACCCCGGCCAGGCCGAGCAGGTCAGCGAAGGCGGTGCGCAGCAGCTCCTGACGGCGCAGGCCACGCACCGCCGCGACCGCTGCGGCCGGCTCCTCGTGCCGGGCGGCGCTCTCACGCATCGCGGCGGCCAGCTCGGCCTGTGGGCGGGGCCGCAGCTCGTCGTCGGAGGCGAGCATCCGCAGCGCCTCGGGTGCCCTGCCGAGCATCCGGGCGACGTAGCGGCTGGTGCCCAGCAGGTAGGCCAGCCGGGTGGCCACCGACCCCTCGTCGCGAAGTAGCCGCAGGTACCAGGGCGTGGCGCCGAGCTCGTCGGAGACCTGTCGATAGGCCAGCAGCCCGGCATCCGGGTCCGGGGCGTCGGCGAAGTCGGAGAGCATTACCGGCAGCAGGGCGCGCTGCAGCACCGCCCGCCGCGACAGCCCGGAGGTAAGCGACTCGATGTGCTGCAGCGCGCGGGCCGGGTCCGCGAAGCCGAGCGCGGCCAGGCGGCGGCCGGCCTCGTCGGCTGTCAGCCGCAGCCCGTCGCTGGGCACCCGGGCCACCGACTCCAGCAGCGGCCGGTAGAAGAGCCGCTCGTTGAGCCGGCGGACCTCCCGGGAGTGCAGGGCCCACTCCGCGCGCCAGACGTCGCGGGCCTCGCCGCGCTTATCCGGCCGGAATCCCATGGCCAACGCCAGCCAGGCCAGCTGCGCCGGGTCGTCGGGGATCAGGTGCGTGCGCCGCAGCCGCTGCAGCTGCAGGCGGTGCTCGGTGGTGCGCAGGAAGACGTAGGCGTCGCTGAGACTCACCGCATCGTCACGGCCGACGTAGCCGCCGTCGCGCAGCGCCTCGAGCGCGGGCAGGGTGCCGGCCACACGCAGCGACTCGTCACCGCGGCCGTGGACCAGCTGGAGCAGCTGGACCGCGAACTCGACATCGCGCAGCCCGCCCCGGCCGAGCTTGAGCTCACGCTCGGCCATCGCCTGCGGGATGTGCTCGATGACCCGACGCCGCATGGCCCGCACGTCATGGACGAAGTCGGGGCGCTCGGCGGCCGACCAGACGAACGGGGTGATCACCGCGAGGTACGCCGCACCGAGCTCGGCGTCGCCGGCCACCGGACGGGCCTTGAGCAGCGCCTGGAACTCCCAGGTGCTGGCCCAGCGGCGGTAGTAGGCCTCGTGACTGGCCACGGTGCGCACGAGCGGACCGTCCTTGCCCTCCGGCCGCAGTGCCGCGTCGACCTCCCAGGCCACCTGACGGCCGATCCGCATCGTCTCCGCCGCGAGGGTGGTGGCGGTGCCGAGGCCGGCCTGCGGCTCAGTGCCGTCGTCGTCGCGCTCCCCCGGCTCGGCCACGAAGATCACGTCCACGTCGGAGACGTAGTTGAGCTCACGGCCGCCCGTCTTGCCCATGGCGATGATCGCGAGCCGGCAGCCCGGAGCGTTCGCCGGGAGACCGGCAGCAGCAACGGCGAGGCCGGCCTGCAGCGTCGCGCCGGCGAGATCGGCCAGCGCCTCGGTGACCTGGCGAAGCGACAGCTCACCGGAGAGGTCCCGCCCCGCGATGGCCACCAGCTCACGCCGGTAGGCGGTACGCAGCAGGTCAACCGCGCCCGGGCGGGTGGCCCGTCCCCCGGCAGTCCCCCTGACGGGCGCGGTGGCATCGGCCCCGACCGCGGCGGCAAGGCGGTGACCCATGCCCGCGGCATCCCACTCCTCGGCCAGCACCCGCCAGTGCTCGGGGTGGGCCTGCAGGTGCTCGGCCAACGCGCTCGACACCGCCAGCAGCGGCAGCAGCCGAGCCCGCACGGCGCTGCCCGTGGTCAGTGCGGCGCGCAGCTCCGGTCCGGCACCGGCAACCAGCAGGCTCAGCGCCTCCAGCGCCGCATCCGGGTCGGCGGTGCGACCCAGGGCCGAGATCACCCCCGCCGCGTCGTCGTCGACGGGCCCGGCCGCAGCGACGTCCCACCAGCGCAGCGGATCAGCCTCCAGCAGCGCCCCCGCCCGCTCGCCGTCGGCGAAGGCGAGCCGGGCCAGGCGCAGCTCCGAGCGTCGCTCAGCCATGCTCGGTCGGTCGCTCAGCCATGCTCGGGCGGGCGCAGGCCGGGCATCGGTAACGGCGCCGGCATCGGGGCACGGGAGGCGTTCAGATCGGCGTGCAGCCCGGCGAGCGCGTCCTGGACGGTGGCGGCCGGCTGCGCGAAGACCACAGCGGCGGGATCCCGCACCACGTCGGCGAAGGCCGCCGCGAACGGCGCCCAGACCTCGGGCAGGTCGTCGTGGATCGCCACGGCCCGGGCCACGATGCGCTCGAGGTCGTAGTCGGCGAGCTCCGCGGCGTCCTCGGCCGCCCAGTTCTCGACGACTGCGGGCGTGGTCTCGATGTGGAACTGGATACCCCACGCGAGGCGCCCCAGCCGGAAGGCCTGCTGTTCGGCGCCCGGCGAGCTGGCCAGCTGCACCGCGCCCGCGGGCAGGGTGGTGATCGCGTCGTAGTGCCACTGGATCACGTCCGGGGTGATCGGCAGCGGACCGAAGAGCGGATCGTCGGCCGCCGACGACCGCTTGGCGATCAGCTGGGCGCCGACCTCCGGTCCGGCCGGATTGCGCTGCACCTGGCCACCGTTGGCGGCCGCGAGCAGCTGGGCACCGAGGCAGACTCCGAGCGTCGGGACCTCCTCGGCCACGGCAGTGCGCAGCAGCGCCCGGATCTCGGCGATGAACGGCAGATGGGTGTCGTTGGCCGACATCAGGCCGCCCAGGACGATCAGCCCGCTGTGACCCGCGAGGCTCGACGGCACCGGGGCACCGGCTGAGATGTCCTGCAGGTCGAGCTCGAGGCCAGCATCGACGAGCCAGTCGGCCAGCCGCCCGACCGGGTCGGCCGGGTCGAGCTGGAGCACCAGCAGTGGAAGCACCACGATCAGAGGTTGGGCAGGTAGCGCCGCAGCTCGAAGGGGCTGACCTCGGCTCGGTATTCGGTCCACTCCTCGCGCTTGTTGCGCAGGAAGAAGTCGAAGACGTGCTCGCCCAGGGTCTCGGCGACGAGTTCGCTCTTCTCCATCACGCGCAGGGCGTCGGCGAGGTTGTGCGGCAGTTCGCTGAAGCCCAGCGCCCGCCGCTCGGTCTCCGACATGGACCAGACGTCGTCCTCGGCGCCCGGCGGAAGCTCGTAGTTCTGCTCGATGCCCTTCAGACCCGCGGCGAGGATCACCGAGAAGGCGAGGTAGGGATTGCAGGCCGAGTCGAGCGAGCGCAGCTCCACCCGGGTGGAGTTGGCCTTGCCGGGCTTGTACATCGGCACCCGGACGAGTGCGGAGCGGTTGGCATGGCCCCAGCAGACGTAGGTAGGGGCCTCGACGAGCTCCCCGCGCGCGGCGTACCCGTAGAGGCGCTTGTAGGAGTTCACCCACTGGTTGGTGACGGCCGTGATCTCGCCGGCGTGCATGAGCAGCCCGGCGATGAAGGCCCGCGCGGTCTTGGAGAGGTTCAGCGCATCCGACGGGTCGTGGAAGGCGTTGCGGTCACCCTCGAAGAGCGAGAGGTGGGTGTGCATGCCGCTGCCGGGCTGGTGCCGGAACGGCTTGGGCATGAAGGTGGCGTGGGCGCCGTGCGCGATCGCCAGCTCCTTGATGACGTGCCGGAAGGTCATGATGTTGTCGGCCATGGAGAGCGCGTCGGCATAGCGCAGGTCGATCTCCTGCTGGCCGGGAGCCACCTCGTGATGGCTGAACTCCACCGAGATGCCGAGCCCTTCGAGTGCCGAGACGGCCGAGCGGCGGAAGTCGTGCGCGACATCGTGGCTCGTCATGTCGAAGTAGCCGCCGTTGTCGGCAGGGATCGGCTCGGTGCCGTCGGTCGGCCGGTTCTTCAGCAGGAAGAACTCGATCTCCGGGTGCGTGTAGAACGTCAGGCCGCTCTCGGCGGCCTTGGAGAGGGTGCGCCGCAGCACGTAGCGCGGATCTGCCCAGGAGGGCGAGCCGTCCGGCATCTGGATGTCGCAGAACATCCGCGCCGAGTCCGGCGTGGAGCCGTCCGGCTCGGGGAGGATCTGGAAGGTCGAGGGATCCGGGCGAGCGAGCATGTCGCTCTCGCTCGCCCGGGCGAAGCCCTCGATCGCCGAGCCGTCGAAGCCGATGCCCTCGGCGAAGGCGCCGTCGAGCTCAGCCGGGGCGACGGCGACGGATTTCAGCGTGCCGAGCACGTCGGTGAACCAGAGCCGCACGAAGCGGATCTGACGCTCTTCGAGCGTGCGCAGCACAAATTCCTGTTGGCGGTCCACAACGCTCCACTCTGGCCTGGTCCAGTTACCGGCACATTACGCGAGGAGGACGACCTGGCCGCGCACTCCACCGGCTGCCAGCAGCTGATGAGCCTCGGCGACCTGCTCCAAGGGCACCGTGGCCGCTACCCGCAGCTCCAGCGTGCCAGCCAGGGCCAGCTCCGCAAGTTCGGCGAGCCGGGGACCGTCGCCGTGCACGCTGACCTTCTCGATGCGGACGCCGCGCTCAGTCGGCGGGGTCGTGGAGTCGGTGACGGCCAGGAAGGCGCCGCCGTCCCGCACCGCCGCCAGGGCCGGGGCTACGAGCGAGGCGGCATCCAGCACACCGTCGAAGGCGGCCGGGGGCAGCTCGGCGCCGCGGGCGATGAAGCCCACCGCCCCGGCGGCGCGCACCCAGGCCTCGTCGCCCGGACCCGCCAGAGCGGTGACCTGCAGGCCACGCCGAGTGCCCAGGGCCACCGCGAAGCCGCCCACGCTGCCGGCCGCTCCCGTGACGAGCAGGCTCGCCCCGGCCGGGAGTGCGAGCAGGTCGAGCGCCTGGTCGGCCGTGGCAGCGTTGAGCGGAAGCGTGACGGCCTGGGCGTCGGTCAGCGACTCCGGCGCCGCAGCCACCGATGACGCGGCAACCAGCACATGACTGGCCTGGGCCTTCGCCGGCGCGATGAAGGAGTCCTCCAACGCCATCACCCGCTGCCCGACGGTGAGCCCCGTGACGCCTTCGCCGAGCGCCTCGACGGTGCCGACGACCTCCCAGCCGAAGCCCACCGGGAAGTGGCCGTCGATGGCCGCTGCCAGGTAGCCCGCTCTGATCGCGAGGTCGATGGGGTTCACCGCGCTGGCGGTGACCACCAGCCGCACCTGACCGGCGCCGGGCTCCGGCGTGGGCACCTCGGCGATCGTCAGGACGTCGACGTCGCCGTATTCATTGATCACTACTGCTCGCATGACTGCTCCTCGGTGTACCGGTTGTCTGCCGACGACCGTACCGAGTTGCACTCTCTATCAGGAAGTAGGCACCTTTCAGTGCGTAACGCACCCGAAAGGGTGTGCCCACCCGCGGACCGGAGTCAGCTCAGCGCGCTGCCGCT
Organism: Jatrophihabitans sp.; assembly: GCA_025963285.1. Classification (GTDB taxonomy): domain Bacteria; phylum Actinomycetota; class Actinomycetes; order Mycobacteriales; family Jatrophihabitantaceae; genus JAOPUX01. The sequence continues at coordinate 14,549 of JAOPUX010000179.1, read as the reverse complement.
CGTCCAGGTCGACCACGGGATGCTCCAGTCGCCGCCTTCCCACTCCGCCAGCTTCGGCGCCCCCTTCGCGCCGTGGATCACCACCGGGTCGCCGATCATCGAGTGCTGGAAGTACCACTCCGCGTTGCTGCGGTTGAGGTTGAGGCAGCCGTGCGAGACGTCGGCCCCGTGATCCTGTGCCCAGACGGTGGTGTCCAACTCGTGCAGGTAGATGCCGTCGGTGCTGATCTTGGTGGCGTTGTAGATGTCCTCACACGGGTAGCCGCCCGGGGCATCGGCCGGCAGGCCGTAGCTCGCCGAGCACATCTTCGCCGGCTGCTCGTGGTCGAGCACCGTGTACGTGCCGTCGAGGGTGTAGAAGTTGATGTACTGACCCTTGACCGTCTCGCCGCTGTGCTCACCCATCGAGGTGTTCATCTTGCGGATCACCTTGCCTGCGCCGTCGTAGACGTAGACGTGGTTGACGCTCTTGGGGGCGGTGTCGGTGGCGATCGTGACCTGCTTGCGGCCGATCGTGAAGGAGGTCGAGACGTCGGACTGGCCGTAGAGGCCGCTGCCGAGGTCGACGCCATAGACGTCAGCGCTCACCGTCACCTTGGTGCCGGAGGGCCAGTAGTTCTCCGGCCGGTAGTGCACGTTCTGGTCGTCGACCCAGTACCAAGAGCCCTTGACGGCAGGAACGGTGGTGACCTTGAGCGCCTTCTCGGCCGCGGCGCGGTTCGGGATGCGCTCGTCGAAGTGGATGGTCGGCACGATCGCCACACCGTAGGTGGCCTTGTTGGCGAGGGTGTAGCCGCCCAGCCGCTGGATGTAGGGCATCGTGAGGTTGTTCGGCGAGACGGTGGTGACCGAGGACTTCTGCACGGAGGCCACGCCGTCGGCGTTCACGGCCTTGGCGACGAGCTTGTACGTCTTGCTGTAACCGAGGTCCTCCGCGGACTTCCACGACGTGCTGTCTGCGGCCATCGCGCCCTTCACGACCTTGCCCGTGGGGCTGGTGAGGGTGACCGAGGTGAGGGTGCCGGACGCGACGGAGACCGAGAGCGGCGTCGCGGGGCTGTACTTGGCGCCGGACTTCCACGACTCGGTGATCACAGCGGCGGGAGCGGCCGGCTTCGAGCTGGTGGGCGTGCTGGCCACCGGTGACGTCGCCGGGGCGGAGCTTGACGACGGCGACACCGCGGCCTGGCCCGTGGTGCTGCCAGCCGTGCACGCAGCCACGAGGGACAACGGGACGATCAGGGCCAGCACGGCTACGAGCCGGCGAGACCGAGAATCCAGGGAAACCACTACTACCGCCACTCCTTGCAGACGAGTCCGTCTGCACTCAAATGTCACCACCGGCCGGCCACCGCAGGCTCTGAACAGCACAGAACCTGACAAACCTGACAAGCTCCAGCCGGACCCTCACCCCTAAGACGCGCGGAGACCCCAGTTGGTTGCGTCGGCGCGGTGAGCGACCGTGGCCCCTATTCTGCCCGACCGATCCGACAACTCCGCGCATATTCGACCCGGCCTGCGTGGAATCGCCTGTGAAATCCCTTCCGCGCTGCGCTCCGATCGAGCCGGGGTCCGCCATGGCGCGGGGATGGAGGACAATGGCGCCGTGACGACGCTCCGCCTGGCCTTGGCCCAGGTGAACTGCAGGGTGGGCGATCTCGGCGGCAACGCCGCGATGGTGCTCGAGACGGCACATGCCGCAGCAACGGCCGGTGCAGATCTGCTCGCGTTCCCCGAGCTGACGATCACCGGCTATCCCCCGGAAGATCTGGTGCTGCGCCCCGGCTTCCGAGCCGCCTCGCAGGCCGCCCTGGAGAAGCTGGCCGCCGATCTGGCTGCCGCAGGGCTCGGGGAGCTGGCGGTCGTGGTCGGCTATGTCGACGACGACGGCCTGCCCCGCAACGCGGCGGCCTTCGTCCACCGTGGCGCGGTGCTGGCCCGCTACTTCAAGCAGCACCTGCCGAACTACGGCGTCTTCGACGAGCGGCGCTACTTCATCCCGGGCGACACCTTCGTCGCCGTGCGGCACAAGGGCGTCGATATCGCCCTGACCATCTGCGAGGACGTCTGGCAGGACGGCGGTCCGTTCGCCGTCGCCGGCGCCGTGGGCGTGGACTTGGTCGTGAACATCAACGGCTCCCCCTACGAGCGCAATAAGGACGACCTGCGCCTGCCGCTGCTGCAGGGCCGCGCCGCCGAGGCTGGGGCCGCGATCGCCTACGTGAACACGGTCGGCGGCCAGGATGAGCTCGTCTTCGACGGTGACTCGATGGTGGTGGCCCGCGACGGTGCGGTGCTGCTGCGCGCCCCGCAGTTCGTCGAGGACGTCTACTACCTCGATCTGGAGGTTCCAGAGCGACTGCCGGTTCACCTCGCCGCACCGGCGACCGTGGTGGAGCGGGTCACCACCGAGGTGGCGGCCGTCGCGCTCACGGCCCCGGCGCTCCCGGCCGTGCACGCCGACCGGATGCCGGACGAGGCGGAGGTGTGGGGCGCGCTGGTCGTCGGGCTGCGCGACTACGTCACCAAGAACGGCTTCCGCTCCGTGGTGCTGGGCATGTCCGGCGGCATCGACTCGGCGGTGGTCGCCGCGCTCGCCGCCGATGCCATCGGCGGCGCCAACGTGCACGGCATCTCGCTGCCCAGTGCCTACTCCTCCGATCACTCCCGCAGCGACGCCGAGTTGCTCGCCGAGCGGATCGGTGCGCACTACCGCGAGGTGCCGATCGCACCGATGGTCGACGCCTTCGTCGACTCGCTCGGGCTGACCGGACTGGCCGAGGAGAACGTCCAGGCCCGGGTACGCGGCACCACCCTGATGGCGCTGTCGAACGCCGAGGGGCACCTGGTGCTCGCCACCGGCAACAAGAGCGAGCTCGCGGTGGGTTACTCCACCATCTACGGCGACGCGGTGGGCGGCTTCGCCCCGATCAAGGACGTCCCGAAGACGCTGGTCTGGCAGCTGGCCCGCTGGCGCAACGCCGACGCGGCCTCCCGCGGCGAGCTCCCGCCGATCCCGGAGAACTCGATTAGCAAGCCGCCGTCGGCAGAGCTGCGGCCGGGGCAGCTCGACACCGACTCGCTGCCCGACTACGAGCTGCTGGACGCGGTGCTGGAACGCTATGTCGACCGCGACCAGGGCGTGGCCGAGATCGTCGCCGCCGGCTTCGACGCCGACACCGTAGCCCGCCTCGCGCGGCTCGTCGACGGCGCGGAGTGGAAGCGCCGGCAGTACCCGCCCGGCCCCAAGATCAGCTTCAAGGCCTTCGGGAAGGACCGCCGGCTGCCGATCACCTCCGCGTGGCGCGAGGGGCTGCGCTGAGCGGTTCCCGGGTCATCGGTTCGTAACCCTGAGGTGATCCATGTCTCCTGGTAGGAGACAAAACCCGGTCTGGGGCGCACCATTTGTTTCGTCCACATTGCATGCCCGGGGACCGGCTTGGCCGGCCTCGAGGAGAGAATGATGAGGCCCCACCGTGAGTGCTCCGACCGCTACGCCCACTGAGACGCTCTACGGCGCGATCGCCAACCGACGCGTCACCATCCGAGACCTGCAACTCGCCAAGGACCGCGGCGAACGCTGGCCGATGCTCACCGCCTACGACTACTCCACCGCTCGCGTCTTCGACGAGGCTGGCATCCCCGTCCTGCTCGTCGGCGACTCGGCCGCGAACGTCGTCTACGGCTACGACACCACCGTGCCGGTGACGGTCGACGAGCTGCTCCCCCTGGTGCGCGGCGTCGTCCGCGGTACGCAGCGTGCGCTCGTCGTGGCCGACCTGCCCTTCGGCACCTACCAGGCCTCGCCGCAGCAGGCGCTGGAGACGGCGTCGCGGTTCATGAAGGAGGGCGGCGCGCAGGCCGTCAAGATCGAGGGTGGCCAGCGCGTGGCAGCCCAGGTCGAGTTGCTCGTGTCGGCCGGTATCCCGGTGATGGCGCACATCGGCCTCACCCCCCAGTCGGTCAACGCCCTCGGCGGGTATCGCGTACAGGGTCGCGGCGACGAGGCCTCCCATCGCCTGCTCCAGGACGCCAAGGCCCTGCAGCAGGCCGGTGCCTTCGCAGTCGTCCTCGAGGTCGTCCCCTCCGACGTCGCGGCACAGGTCACGCGCGCGCTGCATATCCCCACCGTGGGCATCGGCGCCGGACCGTCGTGTGACGCGCAGGTGCTGGTGTGGCAGGACATGGCGGGGCTGCGCGGCGGCGGCAAGCCGGCCAAGTTCGTCAAGGAGTTCGCCGACGTCGGAGCCGTGCTGCGTGGCGCGGCGACGCAGTTCGCCGACGAGGTCCGCGGCGGCATCTACCCGGCCCCGCAGCACGAATACAGCTGACCCGCCGTCGCTTCGGCCGGCGGAGCTTCCTACTCCGCCGGCCGAAGCGGCCGACCCTTGCGCCTAGACGGCTTCGAAGCGGACGGTCCGCGTGGCCACGTCGGCCTCGCGCAGTCGCGCCGTGATGTGTTCGCCTACGGGCAGGTCGCTGCCGGCACAGCGCGCCCGCACCGCAGGCTCGTCGAGCAGCACGGTTGCTGCGGCATGCTCGGCATCGATCACGAGAGCACGGAACGTCTCACCGATCCGGCCGGCGAGCAGCCACGCCTCGGTGGCATCGACCACCGCCCGATCGGCGGCATGTGAGAGGTGGTCCGAGGTGGCCATCAGCGCCGGCAGCTGGGGCAGAGCGTCGCGGGCCCAGGCGGGCACCTGGATACCCGCAGAGAGCGCCAGGCAGACCTCGGTGCCGAACCTGTCGACGAGCCGGCGCAGCGGCGCGGTGACGTGTGCGTACGGCGAGCCGATCCCGGCGTGTTCGGTCCGCTCGGGCGCCGCGCCGTCGAAGGGCGTGTAGGCCGCCCCCCGCAGTAGCGAGGCGGCATGGTCGAGGAGCGCGACGTGGTGCGGATTCCTACGGTCGAGGCCAGCGAGGACGTCGCCAGGTGCGGCTCCGGCGGGCCAGCCGATGCCCAGGCCCCGCGCCACCCGGCGCAGTGCCTCGACGCCTCCGGACTGCGGTGCGGGGACCGTCCGCAGCAACCCGATCCGGTGGGCGAGCATCAGCTGCGCGGCGCATGCTCCGGTGAGCAGCGAGATCTCGGCGTTGTAGTCCTCGACCGCCAGCGGGGCCCGCACCGCGAGCCGCCAGTGTCCACCGTCGGGCTCGACCTCCTGCTGCGGCAGATCGAGGTTGATCGCGTGATGGGCGCGAGCCACGGCCTGCCGCTTGCGGCCGATCTCCTCGAGCAGCGCGAGCGCCTCGGGCAGTGCGCCACCCGTCATCGCCTGCACGCCGACGTAGTCCAGCTGGGCCCGGCTGCGCACCCGTGCCCGCCGGACGTCGGCACCCGTGGCCACCCCGTGCGGGTCGAGGGTGATCCGCCACAGCACCGCCGGGCGCACCTGATCGGGGAGCAGGCTAGCGGCGTCCTCACTGATGCGAGGTGGCAGCTGGGGGACGCGGGTGTCGGGAAAGTAGAGCGTCTGACCGCGGCGGCGCGACTCCAGGTCCAGCTCCGAACCGGCGGCGACGAAGGACGCGACGTCGGCTATCGCGTACGAGACGAGGTAGCCGTCACCGCTGCGTTCCAAGTGCACGGCCTGGTCGAGGTCGCGGCTGCCCGCTGGATCGACCGTGACGAGCGGCAGGTCCGTTGCGTCGTCGTCAGGTAGCTCCACCCGAGCGGCTGCCAGCTCCGCCTCGGCGAGGACCGCACGTGAGAAGTCGCCGGGCACCGCCAACTCCGTCCGCAGGGCGGCGAAGTCGAGCGGTGCACCGGCGACCCGATGCAGCGCCATCCTCGAACTAGCTGGTTGCCTTCTTGGCCGGAGCCTTCTTCGCCACGGCCTTCTTCGCCGGGGCCGCCTTCTTGGCGACGGCCTTCTTGACCGGAGCAGCCTTCTTGGCTGCAACCTTCTTCGCGGGCGTGGCCTTCTTGGCGGGCGTGGCCTTCTTGGCGGGCGTGGCCTTCTTCGCCGGAGCCTTCTTCGCCGGAGCCTTGGTCGCGGCGGCCTTCTTGGCCGGGGCAGCCTTCTTGGCCGGAGCGGCCTTCTTGGCCACGGCCTTCTTTACGGGCGCGACCTTCTTGGCCACGGCCTTCTTGACCGGAGCAGCCTTCTTGGCCACGGCCTTCTTCGCGGGTGCGACCTTCTTGGCCACGGCCTTCTTCACGGGCGCGGCCTTCTTGGCCGGGGCAGCCTTCTTTGCGGGCGCCTTCTTCGCGGGACGGGTCATTGCGTTGCCTCCTAGGCAGTCAACGAATCCTCATTCGTTGTCACTAGTTGACGATGCACGCCCTACAGCGTCAACACGCCACGCCGCGCCCCAGCTGGACGCAAGCACGCGTGCAGCCCCCTGCTACTCAGGGTCTTCACGCGCCGCGCGTCGCGATCCCCTTATGCCGTAACGGTTTCCGTCTCTGCGAATCGGACGCACATCGTTTCTGGCTAACGGGCGAAACACGAAGAATTTTGTTGTGACCGATGACGCAACCAGCGACCGATTGCCCACACCGCCAGCACTGATCGGCGCGGTTGACGCACCACGAGCGATCGCGCGAGGAACCGTTTCGAAGCCAATAGATACCTTGCGCATGTATCCCTAGCGGATGGTGCCGGCCCCGGGAATCAACGGTAGGTCGAGGGCGGTGACCCACCCCGGAGGCAGGTCGTTGACCGCCGGCACCGCGTTCAGCGCGCGCATTCCGGTAGCCAGGCAGCCCGCGGTCGCGGCGTCGCGGCCACTGCCGTCGGTGTAACGGAACGCGGTCTCCTGCGTGATCGATGGCGACCCCTCGATCTCCACCCGGTAGACGTCGTTCTGGATGCCGCGCGGCCACTGCGGAGCCGCCTCCTGCCCCACCCGGTTGATGTGTTCGAGCTGGATGCGGGTCTGGCCCTGGTACACACCGTTGATCGTGAAGCGGATCGCCGCGACCCGTCCCGGCTCGATGACCCCCTTCGCCGAGGGCACGGGGATGTCGGTGACCCACTTCTCCCAGGTCGTCGTGATCTCGTCGAGATCGATGCCGACCGCGTGCGCCATCATCGGCACCGTCGCGCCCCATGACATCACCAGGATGTCCGGGTACTCCAGCAGCGCCTTGAACTCCGGCTCGCGGCCGATACCCATCTCGTCGGAGTAGTCACCCTCGTAGTTGACGTAGTCGAGGATCTCCAGCGCGCGGACCAGCTTCACCTCGCCGCAGAGCCCCATCAGCGACATCGGGAAGAGGTCATTGGCGAAGCCCGGGTCGATGCCGGTGGTGAAGCAGGAGGCTCCCCCGGCCGCACAGGCTTCGGTGATCGGATCGATCCAGCTCGCCGGGTTCTGCTTCATCCCTGGCCAGACCCAGGGTGTCATTGCGGTGGAGCAGACGTCGATGCCGGCGCGGAGGAACGCCGCCATGAGCGCGATGTTGTCGTCGGCCTTCGCAGCGGTGGGGCCGTAGTGCACCAGCGCATCCGGCTGCAGTGCGATCAGTGCGGCGACGTCGTCGGTGGCGGCCAGGCCGATCGGGTCGAGGCCACAGATCTCCCCGACGTCCTTGCCGACCTTGGCAGGGTCCGCGACTCCGACCCCGACGAGTTCGAAGCCAGGGTGTCTGACGATCTCCTCGATGACGAGCTTGCCGACGAAGCCGGTGCCCCAGACGACGACGCGCTTGGCCGCCGTCATCGGCTCAGCTCGCCGCCGTTGACGAGCAGGTGCTGCCCGGTGACTGCCTTGGCCAGGTCGGAGACGAAGAACGCGGCGACGTCGGCCACCTCGCCGTCCTCGGTCATGCGGCGCAGCGGGAACGTGCCGACGATCTCCTGCAACGCCTCGTCCTGCGTGATGTTCTTCGTCTTGGCGTTGTAGTCGACGAGCATCTCGACGGGGGGGCCCCACATCCAGGACGGCACCACCATATTGAGGCGGATGTTGTCCGGGCCCAGCTCGTCGACGAGGTAGTACATCGTGGTCAGCAGCGCGTTCTTCGAGGCGGCGTAGCCGGCCTGGGGCATCGACGGCTTGAACATCGACTGCGAGCCGATGAACACCACGCCACCGCCGCCGGCCGCCTTGAGGGCCTTGGCCGCCGGACGAAGGACCGTCAGCGCACCGAGGACGTTGGTGTCGAAGCCGGTGCGCCAGTGCTCGAACTTGGTGTCGTAGAGACCGCCCCAGACGTTCTCGTAGGCGGCCACCTGGATCAGGCCGTTGAGCTCGCCGAAGCGGCCGACCGCGGTGTCGACGAGAGCCTCGCAGGCCTCGGCGTCGGTGATGTCGGTGGCCCGGTAGGCGATCCGCTCGCCGGTGGGGTCGAGCTCCGCGGCGATGCGGGCGAGCTTCTCCTCGTTGCGCGCGGCGATGACGACGTTCGCGCCGAGCTTGAGCGCGCTCGTCGCACACTCACTGCCCAGGCCGGGGCCAACACCGGTGACGAGCACTGTCTTGCCTTCGAGCAGCACGGAGCTGTCCTTCCTCGCGGGGTCGAGGAAGTAGAACATGTTCTAGGCGTACGGACCATGCTTGACCTTTAGCCGCAACCCAGCTAATCCGAAGCGCCACGGCTGCGCCGAGCGAGGCGGCGGACGAGCCAACCTCTAAGCCGGGTCCTGTCCCCGGGGCTCGCGCCCCGAGTGGCGACCATCCATCTCGGCCTGCCGTTGCCGGCAGGCTCTAGCGGTCAACCCGCAGACTCGGGCGAGCAGCCCTCAGGCATCTGCGCGACCGTCCGGTTTCCCGTCCGATCTTCTTGACCTTGCTCCGGGTGGGGTTTACCTAGCCACCACGATCACTCGCGGTGCTGGTGGTCTCTTACACCACCGTTTCACCCTTACCAGCGCACGCACTGGCGGTCTCTTCTCTGTGGCACTGTCCCGCGGGTCACCCCGGGTTGCCGTTAGCAACCACCCTGCTCTGTGGAGCCCGGACTTTCCTCGGCGAGGTCCCTTACAGGATCTCGACGCGGCCGCCCGGTCGGCTCGTCCGCCGCAGTCGGGAATGCTACGCGGCCCACACTCGGAGGTAGCACCACCCGCCACCGGGTACGGTCCGGGCGTGCACGGGGCCCTCGCCGAGACGATTGCGATCCTGGCGCTGGCCGCCACGCTGATCGCTGCTGTGTCGCGCCCGTTCGGCTGGTCCGAGGCGGTGCTCGCCGTGCCGATGGCCGGGCTGCTCGTCGCCCTCGACGTGGAGCCCGCATCGGCTGCGGTGGACCGGCTGAAGGCGATCGGGCCGACCGTCGGCTTCCTCGCCGCGATCCTCGTCTTCGGTCACCTCTGCGCGCAGGCCCAGCTCTTCGACTACCTCGGCACGCTCGCCTCGCGGGCCAGCCGGGCCGACCCACGGCGGCTGCTGCTGCTCGTGGTGATGCTCGCCGCCGGGGTGACGGCGGTGCTGACCCTCGACGCCACCGTCGTGCTGCTGACGCCCGTGGTGCTCGCGGCCGCCACCCGGCTCGGTGTCTCCGCGCGGGCCCCGGCCTATGCATGCGTGCGGCTGGCCAACAGTGGCTCCCTGCTGCTGCCCGTCTCGAACCTCACGAACCTGCTGGCCTTCACGGCGTGCGGCCTCTCCTTCGGCCGCTTCGCCGCCCTGATGGTGCTGCCGTGGCTGCTCGCCTGCGCCGGCGAATGGCTCAGCCTGCGGGTGGCCTTCCGCGCCGAACTCGTGCCGGCGCCGCAGACAGAGGTGCCCCCGGTCGCGGCGCCCCGGTACGCGCTGGTCGTGCTCGCGCTGACGGTGGCCGGCTTCGTGATCACATCTTCGGTGCACGTCGCCCCCGCCTGGGCGGCGGTCGGGGGCTGCGTGCTGCTGCTCGCCGCCCGGCCACGCGACATCGTGCCGCGTCGCCTGATCGCCTCGGCCAGCCCCGGCTTCTGCGCCTTCGTGCTGGCGCTGGCCGTGGTCGTCGACGGGGTCACGCGGCACGGCCTCTCCCACGCCCTGGCACACGTGGTGCCCAGCGGTGACGGGCTACCGGCCCTGCTGGGCATGGCCTTCGCCGCGGCGCTGCTGGCCAACCTCGTCAACAACCTGCCCGCCACCCTCGCGCTGGTGCCGCTGATCGCGGGGCAGCCCGTGCTGGCGCTGGCGATGCTGCTGGGGGTGAACATCGGCCCCAACGCCACCTACGGCGGGTCGCTGGCCACCCTGCTCTGGCGACGGCTGCTGCCCGAGGACGCCGCGCCGCGGGCGCGGGAGTTCCATGCGCTCGGGCTAGCGACGGTGCCGCTCATACTGGCCCTCACCACCGTCGGGCTCTGGGCCTCCGTGCGGGTGCTCGGCGTCTAGCTGCTAGTTCTGGGCCCGGAGCTAACCCAGGTGACTCGTGTCGTTGAAGAGCCGCAGCGACGCGCCGCCGTCGGCGAAGAAGTCCACGATCGACAGCGACGCGGTGTCGAGGTGCATCCGGAAGAGAGCCGTGGCCGGAGCCTCGAGGACGTCACGCACCAGGGACTTGATCGGCGAGACGTGTGTGACCACGATGACGCGCAGCTCCGGATGGGCCGCCAGCACCGCGTCACGGCCGCGCCGCACCCGGCGGCCGAGGGAGCTCATCGACTCCCCGCCCGGCGGGGCGATGTCGGGCGAGGCAAACCAGGCCTTCATCGCGTCGGGGTAGGCCTCCCGCACCTCGGCGAACGTCATCCCCTCCCAGGCTCCGAAGTCGACCTCAGCGAAGTCGTCGTTCACCTCCACCTGAAGACCGAGCGCACCGGCGATGGCCTCTGCCGTCTGCCGGGTGCGCCGGATCGGTGAGCTGATGACGGCGGCGATGTCACCGAGCGAGGCGGCCCGCCTGGCCAGGCCGGCCGCCTGTTGCCGCCCCGGCTCGTCGAGGTCGAGATCGTTGTGACCGGAGAAGCGCCCGGCCTTGGAGTGCACGGTAGAGCCGTGCCGCATCAGGTGCAGCCGCGTGGGGGTGGTGCTCGGCGGAGCCCAACTGCCGGCACCCTTCGGCGATGCCTTCGGTGCGGTGCCTGCGGCACGGTCCATCGCTTCGTTCGCGAGGCGGTCGGCGTGCGTGTTCTGGGCACGGGGGATCCACTCGTAGCTGACCTGCTGGAAGCCCGCAGCCAGCGCGCGCGCCTCTCGGGCGAGCGGCTGCAGGCCCGGGTGCTTGACCTGCCAGCTGCCCTTCATCTGCTCGACGACGAGCTTGGAGTCCATCCGTACCTGCACCGTCGAGGCACCGAGCTCTGCCGCCGCGGTGAGTCCCGCGATCAGGCCGCGGTACTCGGCGACGTTGTTGGTCTCGACGCCGATCGACTCACTGCGCTCCGCGAGCACCTCGCCGGTGCGGGCATCGGAGACCGCCGCGCCGTAGCCGGCGGGCCCCGGGTTGCCGCGCGAACCTCCGTCGGCCTCGACGATCACCGAGGTCGGCACGGGACTCACAGCCCGGATTCGGCGGTCCGCACCAGGATGCGGCGGCAGTTCTCGCAGCGCACCACCTCGTCGGGGGCAGCCGTGCGGACCGCGCTCAGCTCGGAGCCGGAGAGCTCGATGCGGCAGCCCTCGCAGCGCCGCGCGCGAAGCATCGCCGCACCCACACCGCCGCTGTGCTCGCGCGCCTTCTCGTAGAGCGCGAGCAGGTCAGCGGGGATGTTCTGGGCGATCAGCGAGCGCTCGCTGGTCTTCAGCGCGGCGGCGCGGTCGATCTCGGTGAACGCGTCGTCACGTACCTGGGTCAGCTGGACGCGCTCGGCATCGAGCACCGACCGGCGGGCCCGTAGCTCGCGCAGCACGTTCTCGGACTGCTCCAGCTGCTCCATGACCTCGAGCAGGTCGTCCTCCAGCACGCCCTGGCGGCGGGCCAGGCTCGTGATCTCGTGCTGCAGGCTCTCCAGCTCCTTGGCGGGGAGGCCGCCGGTCTGTAGCCGCTGGTCGTCACGGGCGGCCCGAGTGCGGACCACGTCGACCTCGTTCTCCAGGCGGCGCTGCTCGTCGGCGATGTCGCCGAGCGCGGTCTCGGAGTCCACGATGTCGTTGGTCAGAGCGTCGGTGGCGCGCTGGTTCTCGGCGAGCGCAGCGAGCTCGGGCAGTGTGGCCCGGCGGTGGGCGAGCTGGGCCAGCGTGGTGTCGGCCCCCTGCAGGTCGAGCAGGCGGAGCTGTGCGGCGTGGTCGGCGTTCACGTGTTCGCTTCCTGTGTCACTGCGGCCCGGAGGGGGCGTGCAATGTCCACGGGTCGGTGATCAGACGGGAGACTCGCGTCTCCACCGTAGTGCCGAAGGCCAGGTCCAGCCGAGCCGCCACCGCATCCAGCCACGGCGCCTCGGTGGCCCAATGGGCGGCGTCGACCAGCGCCATGCCTCCCGGAGCCTGCTCGGTGACCGCCTCCACAGTGGCGTGGTGCTTGAGATCGGAGGTCAGGAAGACGTCGGCACCGGCGGCGCGGGCCGCCTCGGCATAGGAGCCGCCCGAACCACCGCAGACTGCGACGGTGTGGATCAGCTGCTCCGGGTCACCGGCCGCGCGCAGTCCCCAGCTGGTGGCGGGGAGGGCGGCGGCGGCGAGTGCGGTGAAGTCCCGCAGCGTCATCGGAGCCGGGAGCGTGCCCACCCGCCCAGTGCCGCGCCGGGAGGGCACCGGCACCTGGGCCAGCAGGTCGAAGGCGGGCTCCTCGTAGGGGTGGGCGGCCCGCAGCGCGGCGATCACCTCGGCGCGGTGGCGGCGTGGGACGACCATCTCCACCCGCGCCTCGTGCACCGACTCGACGGCACCCACCGTCCCGAGCGTCGGGGTGGCCCCGGGCAGCGGCCGGAAGGTCCCCTCCCCCTCGGTGACCCAGGCACAGCGCTCGTAGTCGCCGATCGCACCGGCGCCGGCGGCGGCCAGCGCGTCGATCAGCGACCCGGCCGCGCCCACCGGCACGAAGACGACGAGCTTGTCCAGGGGGTCGGACTGGGCCACGAGCGGCCGGGTGGCCACGAGGCCGAGACGCGCGGCAAGGGCATCGGAGACGCCGGGGTCGGCGACGTCGGCGTTGGTGTGTGCCACGAGGTGCGCGACGCCGGCGCGGATCATCCGATGGACGAGGCCCCCCTTGGGGTCGTCGGCAGGCACCCCGTGGACGACCGTCAGCAGCAGCGGGTGGTGGGTGATCAGCAGGTCGGTCCGGGACCCGATGGCCTCCGCGACCGTGGCCGGCACCGCATCGACGCAGAGCAGGATGCGCTCGACAGACTGCTCCGGATCACCGCAGACCAGCCCGACCGCGTCCCACGTCTCAGCCCAGGACGGCTCGAACCAGCCATCGAGCAGCGCCTTGACCTCAGCCAGCCGGACCATGGTCACCGAACCTACCCGCGCGCCGGGTACGGTATACACCCGGTACATGGAGAGGGGAACTCGGTGCTCGAGCTGGACGGCGTCGCCGGCCTGATCATGCTGATCCTCTGGGTCTACTGCTTCATCGATGTGTTGCTGACCCCGGACGGCGAGCAGCGCAACCTGCCCAAGCTCGCCTGGGTCTTCATCGTGCTGCTGCTCCCAGACCTCGGCTCGATCGCCTGGCTGATCGCCGGCAAGAACTGGGACCGGGTCGGAGCACGCCAGCAGGGCAAGGGCGCAACAACCCGTTACCCGGAGTACGACCGGTCGGGCCGGCACGTGCCGAGCAACCCCGACGACGACGAGGTCTTTCTCGCCGGCCTGCGCCAGCGCGCCGAGGAGCAGCGCCGCCGGGCCCAGGAAAAGGACAAGCCCGAATCCGGCGACGTCGACCCCAGCTGACCAGGACAGTCCACGCCATATTCAGGTTCAACACATCCTGAACACAGCCAAGCGGCCTACCCTGGGGGTCTTCGACGGGATCGAGGGCCATGGAAACCGCACAGCTCTTCGACGTCCACCGTCAGGTCCACTACAAGAAGCCGCGGATGCGCGGCTGGGCGCACCTCGTCTTCTTCGAGGCCTCCCTGGTGCTCGGCACCCTGCTGATCGGCGAGGCGAACGGCGCCCGGCAGATCAGCGTCGCCTCGGTCTACACCGCGACCGTCAGCGGGCTCTTCGGCGCCAGCGCGCTGTACCACCGCGGCAACTGGGGTCCGGTGGCGGCCGCCCGGCTCCAGCGCCTCGACCAACTGATGATCTTCTTCCTGATCGCCGGCACCGCCACCCCGCCGATGGCGCTCTGCGTCCCGGCACCTTGGTCGAACATCGGGCTCATCGCGCTCTGGAGCCTGACCCTGCTCTTGGTGATCACCCGGCTGATCTGGCTGGCCGTCCCGGAGCGGCTGGGTGGCGCGATGTTCATCGGGCTGGGCTGGATCGCCGGCAGTGCACTTCCCTCGGTGTGGATTCACGCCGGCATCGCACCGGGCATCCTGATGCTTGCCGGCGGCCTGATGTACACCCTTGGCGCGGTGTCCTATCACCGGCGAAGCCCTGACCCGCTGCCCTCGGTCTTCGGCTACCACGAGGTCTTCCACACCTACGTATGTGCCGCGGCGGCCTGCCAGTTCGTCGCCATCGCGTGCTTCCTCTTCTGACTTCGCTTCTGACGCAACCGATCGTGCAACTCTCGCCGCCGCTGAGGCGGCGAGAGTTGTACGATCGCG
>JAOPUX010000169.1 GCA_025963285.1 Jatrophihabitans sp. | reverse complement strand
GCGTCGGCCACCAAGGTCTTCGCCTCGGAGCGCGTGCAGCACGTCTTCCGGCTGCTCGAGGAGGTGGTGGGGCACCACAGCGACCCCGCCGACCCGCGGGCCGGCGAGCTGATGCACTGGCTCGACGTGCAGGCCAAGCGGAACCTCGTCATCACCTTCGGCGGCGGCGTGAACGAGATCCAGCGCGAGCTCATCTCGATGTTCGGGCTGAACCTGCCCCGGGTGCCGCGATGAGCGAGCTTGCGAGCGGATCGAGGGGCGCGCAGTGACGATGCCCGCGGAGTTCTTCGAAACGGTCGAGAAGATCAAGGCGATGGGGGAGTCGGGCCCTCGCGCCGCCCGCGATCCGGTCAACCTCCCGATGATCAACAACTGGACCGAGGCGATCGGCGACGCCAACCCGCGCTACACCGGTCCGGACGCCGAGGCGCCGCCGGCGATGATCCAGGTCTGGACGATGAACGGCCTGCACGGCTCGCGTTCGGCAGACGACCCGCTCGGCCTGATGATGGCCGAGCTGGACGCCCGCGGCTTCGAGTCCGTCGTCGCTACCAACTGCGATCAGGTCTATCACCGCCGGCTGCGGCTCGGTGAGCGGCTGACCGTCACCACGAAGCTCGAGACGGTAATAGGTCCCAAGACCACGGGGCTCGGCGAGGGATGGTTCGTGACCACCCGTAACATCTGGTACTCCGGCGAGGAGCCGGTGGCCGAGATGGTCTTCCGGGTGCTCAAGTTCAAGCCCGCTCCGAAGGCGCCGCCCGTCGAGCCAGTGCGGGTGACCCGGCCGATGATCAGTCTCGATACCCGGTTCTTCTGGGACGGGACGCAGGCCGGCGAGCTGCGCATCCAGCGCTGCCCCGCCTGCGGCACGCTGCGACACCCGCCCGGCCCGATGTGCCCCTCGTGCGGCCACGAGTCGCCGGAGTACGTCGTGGCCTCCGGACGCGGCGAGATCTTCAGCTACGTCGTACACCACCACCCGGCCGTCCCGGGAAAGAAGCTGCCGATCGTCATCGCGCTGGTGGAGCTAGAGGAGGGCGTGCGGATGCTTGGCGAACTCCTCGACTGCGACCCGGCCGAGGTCTCGATCGGGTCGCCGGTGACGCTCGCGCTGACCCGGATCGACGACGATCTCACCCTGCCCTTCTGGCGGCTGGCCAGCCCGAACGATCAGCGGAGGCTCCCATGACTGAAGTCGGCGATGTGCTGCCCGAGCTGCGGATCGAGGCGACCCCGACCTTCGTGGTGTCCACCGCGCTCGCCACCCGGGACTTCCAGGACGTCCACCACGACAGGGATCTCGCCATCGCGAAGGGGTCGAAGGACATCTTCGTCAACATCCTCACCGACACCGGACTGGTGCAGCGCTTCGTCTCGGACTGGGCCGGGCCGGATGCGCTGGTCAAGAGCATCTCGATCCGGCTTGGCGTGCCCTGCTACGCCTACGACACCCTTGTGTTCTCGGGTTCGGTGCTCTCCGTCGAGGGCGATGACGTCACGGTGTCGGTGATCGCCCGCGGTCAGCTCGGTGACCATGTGATCGGCACCGTCGTGATCTCAGGGGTGACCGCATGACGGCCAGCGCGCCACTCGGCGACGGAGTTGCGGCGTGAGCGGGCTGTCGGGCAAGGCGGCCATCGCCGGCATCGGGGCGACAGAGTTCTCCAAGGCCTCGGGCCGTTCGGAGCTGCGGCTGGCTGCCGAGGCGGTCAAGGCGGCGCTCGCGGACGCGGGGCTGCGGCCCGCCGACGTCGACGGGCTGGTGACCTTCACGATGGACACCAACACCGAGATCGCCGTGGCCCGCGAGGTCGGCATCCCGCAGCTGAAGTTCTTCAGCCAGATCAACTACGGCGGCGGTGCGGCGGCGGCGACCGTGCAGCAGGCGGCGATGGCAGTCGCGACCGGCGTGGCCGACGTGGTGGTCTGTTACCGCGCCTTCAACGAGCGCTCCGGGCACCGCTTCGGGCAGTTCTCCTCCGAACTCGCCGCGCGGGCCACGTCGTCCGGCGTGGATGCCTCCTGGTCGTACCCGATGGGTCTCGGCACCCCGGCCGCGAACGTCGCGATGATCGCCAAGCGCTACATGCACGTCTACGGCGCGACCAGCGAGGACTTCGGCCGGATCGCGGTGGCGGACCGGCGTCATGCGGCGAACAACCCCGCCGCCTTCTTCTACGGCAAGCCGATCACGCTCGAGGAGCACCAGGCCTCGCGCTGGATCGCCGAGCCGCTGCACCTGCTCGACTGCTGCCAGGAGAGCGACGGCGCGGTGGCCATCGTGGTGACGTCAGCCGAGCGGGCCCGCGACCTGGCGCAGAAGCCGGCCATCATCACCGGGGCGGCTCAGGGCAGCGGCGCGGACCAGTTCGTGATGACCTCCTACTACCGTGACGGCCTCACCGGCCTGCCGGAGATGGGGCTCGTGGGCGAGCAGCTCTGGCGGCAGTCCGGCCTGGCGCCGGAGGACGTGCAGATGGCCGTGCTCTACGACCACTTCACCCCGTTCGTCCTCATCCAGCTCGAAGAGCTGGGCTTCTGCCCACGCGGCGAGGCCCGCAACTTCATCGCCGACGGGGCGATCGAACTGGGCGGACGGCTGCCGATCAACACCCACGGCGGACAGCTCGGCGAGGCCTACATCCACGGGATGAACGGCATCGCCGAGGGCGTGCGGCAGATCCGCGGAACGTCGGTGAACCCCGTGCCCGACGTCGACCACGTGCTGGTGACCGCAGGAACGGGCGTCCCGACCAGCGGTTTGGTGCTGAGCGCGTAGCGCTCTTGCTCCCGATTGCGCAACTTTCGCCGGCCTGACGGCGGCGGAAATTGCGCAATCGGGTGGGGTCAGCGGGCGTAGCGCTCGGCCGACCGGGCCCGTGCCTTGGCCGCCTCGACGTCACGGTCCTTCTTCGGGGCGGTGGTGACCAGGTCCTCGAGCAGGTGACCGGTGATGTGGGCGATCTCCGCGACGGCTCGCTCGAAGGCGGCCTGGTTCGCCGCCGACGGCTTGGCCGTACCGCTGATCTTGCGGACGTACTGCAGCGCGGCGGCCTGGACCTCGGCGTCCGTGGCGGCGGGTTCGAAGTTGTGCAGGGTTCGGATATTGCGGCACATGTCCTCAGCCTGCCACGGCGACGGGCTGCTGGGCAGGGTGCAGCGCGATCGTCGGGCGGACCCGCCGGGCGGCGATCGCGGCGGCGGGCTCGACCAGGCCGCGCTGCAGCCGTCGGGCCGCATCGAGGTGCTCTCCGGTCCAGATCATCCGGACGGCCACTGCGGTGCCTGCCCCGTCGGAGCCGGTGAGGTCGCGGCGCACCGCCTCGATGAGCCGACCGTCGGCCACGTGGTCGTGGTGCAGCCGCTCCGGCACCGGCCCAGCCCCGGTGAGGGCCCGGGCAAGCTGCTCGTACCAGCCGGCGACCTCGGCGCCGTAGGCCTCCAGCTCGGCGCGGGCAGCGGCGCGATCACCGGCGGCCCCCGAGCCGTCCCGGTTCCAGAGGCTGAGGACGGCGTCGGCGGTGAGGCGGAGCCCTGCCACGCCGGTGACCATCGTGGTGACGCTCGCCAGGGGCAGGTGCTTGGTGCCCTTCTCGGCGAGGAAGCCGCGGAACGCGTCGTCGACCCGGCGGGCCGCGGCCGCTGCGCGCGTCGCCTCGGCCACCGGGTCGTCCGCACCGGGCGCCCGGGAATCACAGCGGGCAGCGGCCACCGCCACCGCGCTGCGCAGGTACGCGGCACTGTCCTGGTATGCCTCGGCCAAGGCGTCGCCCAGCGCGGCAGCGGCGCCCCGCGGCCAGAACATCACCCCGACCACCAGGCTGATGACGCAGCCGATCCCGACGTCCTCGACCCGCACGAGGCCGACCTTCCAGCCAGCCGGGGAGATGATGTTGAAGAGGATCAGCAGCGTGACGGTGAAGCCCGCCTGACCCGCGGCGAACGAGATCGCGGCGGGTGCGAGGCCCGCGAAGAGGATGGCGACGGGCAGCAGCACCCAGAGCACGGTCGTGTTGGTGCCGATCACCTCCACCAGCGCGCCCCCGACGATGAAGCCGGCCAGCGTGCCGAGCAGGCCGCGCACGGCCGTCTGGCCGGTGGTCAGGGCGTTCGACCGGAGCACCGAGAGGGTGCCGAGGACGATCCAGAACGAGTGCTGCACGCCGGAGTAGTCGGCCACCAGCACTGCGGCGGCCAGCCCGATCGCGCCCCGGATGCTGCTCTGCAGGGCGGCGGAGTGGCGGTCGAGGTGCGCGCCGGCCCGCTGCTGCGCCGAGGCCAGCGCACCGCCGACGCCCTCGGGCTGGTGGCCGAGCAGCTGCTCCCACCAGCTGCGTTGCTCGGCGAGCACGGTCGCCTCCAGGTTGGCCCCCAGCGCGGCGATCGCGAAGCTCATCTCCTGGGCACGGAAGCTCGGCTCCAGCGACGTGACGAGTTCACGCGCCGGCACTGACGCCACGACGGAGCGCTCCATCGCCGTGAGTGCCTCGCGCAGTGCAGCTACCTCGGTATGGAAATCCCCGAGGGTGCTGACGTCGCCACGCAGTAGCGCCGCGGCGTGTTCGAGGACGGTGGCCGCCGACTGCTTCACCGCGCAGACCGGCGGGTCGATGACGTGCGGGTGCTGGCCGGGCGCCAGCTCGTCGAGGATGGCGCTGAGCCAGATCACCTCGTCGACCAGGCGGACGAGCGTGCGCGCAGCGGTGGTCAGGCCCGTCGGCCGGTAGGGCGTGGCGAAGAACCGGGTGCGCATCGCGGCGACGGCCTCGCCGGCAGCCCGCCGGGTGGGCTCGACCGTGGACCAGTCGGTCTCGCCGCGTGCTGCGGCCACCTCCTGGTGCAGCAGGTCACCGATCCGGGCGCAGGCCTCGGCCACCGCCGCCCGCAGCGGCTCGCGGCGGGGGGCCGGCCAGAGCAGCGTGATCGCGATCAGCGACGCCGCACCGGCCAGAGCCCAGCCCTCGACGCGGTCCGGGATCGAGGCGACCGTGCCGGGCAGCGTCACCGGCAGGATGAACCCGAGCAGGATCGAGGTTGTCGCGCCGGCCAGCACCGAGCTGATCACGGCCGCGAAGAGCACCCCGAAGCCGACCACCAGCATGGCGGCTGCGGCCAGCCACTCCGACCGCGACGCCAGCGTGCCGAGCGTCACCATCACCAGCCCGACCCCGATCAGCGACACCTGGGCGGCGATGCGCTGCAGCATCGTGCCGCCGAAGTCGACGAGCAGCAGCATCGAGAACGAGCCGAACGCGGCGAACGTCGCCACTGTGCCGTTGTCGATCACCTGGCTGCCGAGCGCGAACATCGCCGGCATCACGATCGCCGCCCGCGCCGCGCGCCGAGTGGCGCTCAGGCCAGCATCCCGGGACCGCAACCACTCCATGCGCATCACCGGATCATCCCAGCCGATTGCGCAATTTTCGCCGCCGCCAGGGCAACGAAAATTGCGCAATCGGGTCAGGTCACTGGTAGAAGTACGGGTCCAGCACCGTCACCCGGGTGACGGAGTCGATCGGCAGCTGGTTGCGCTCGGCCGCACGGCGCACCGCCTCCTCGTCGGGCCCGTCGTAGACGCAGAACGTCTTGGTCTTGTCGGGGCTGACGTAGGAGTGCACCCACGTGACACCGACCTCGGCGTTGCGGTCGACGACGCCGAGCACTGCCGCCGCGCCGTCTGCGCTCACCGGGATGTCCAGACCGTCGGCGAAGGTCCGCTCGACCATGAATCGCGCCATCTCTGTGCTCCGTTCGTGTGGTGGCTTGCCGGTCAAGCCGTCACGACGACGCTAGGTTCGGTGCCCCGGGGCGCGAGTCGGTGAACGGTGCCTAGATCGGGGCCCTGCGGTGCCTAAATTGCTGCGCGGCCTGCTCGCGGCTCGTCACACCCAGCACCCTCAGGATCGCTGCGACGTGGTGGTCGACGGTCCGCTCCGACAGGAAGAGACGGGCGGCGATCTGGGCGTTGGTCAGCCCCTCGGCCACCAACGTCAGCACCTCGTCCTGCCGTGCGGTCAGCCGCAGCTCGTGCTCGGCGGTGGCGCGACGCGGTCCGCGCGGGATGCGCGTGACCCCGAGTTCTCGCAGCCGGGCCTGGGCCTTGGCGAGCGCCGGCTGCGCCCCGAGGCCGGCGAGGATCTCCGCAGCGCTCCGCACCGCGGCCTCCTCGCCGGAGAGCAGGCAGAGCGCCGCGTCGTAGGGGTTGCCCAACTTCAGCAGCCGTGCGGCGCAGGCCGGCGGATCGGAGATGCCGCCCCGCAGTGGGCCGACTGCGTCCGCCTCCGGGGCAACCGCAGAGCCGAGGCGGTGCAGCCAGATCGCCAGGTCGGTCAGCTCCATCCAGGCACCAGCCGCCACGGCGCTCTCGTAGACGGCGAGGACGTCCGAGCCGGCGTCGAGTGGCCGCCCCGTCAGCCAGAGCTGCTCGGCCCGGACCGCGGCGTAGGGCAGCAGTCGCTGTAGCTCGCCGAGTTCGCGCGCCCGCCGGCCCAGGTCGTCGAGGTCCACCGGCAGTCCCCGGCGAACCGCAACGATGGCGAGCGGGAGCCGGGCGACGTAGGCGTGGACGGCGTTCCCGACGGAGTGCGCCAGCACGGCCTCGGCCTCGGCCGTCGCGTCGTCCCAATGCCCGGCGTGCACCAGGAGCTGGGCGCGCATGCTGCGCAGGTACGGCAGCTGGAGGTCGAGGTCGCGTGCCTGGCAGTAGGCGACGCCCTCATCGACCAGGGTCCGGGCCTCGGTGATCCGGCGCAGGCCGACGAGCCCGCTGCCGAGGTTGATGTAGGCCCGCGATGCGTGGTCCTCGGAGCCGATCTGCAGGGACAGCGCCAGGCTCTCCCGCACCTCCTCGAGCCCCGACTCCTCCGCGGAGCGGGAGCGCGAGGTGCCGATGTTGTTCAAGGCGTGGGCGGTGACCGCAGGCAGCTCGAGCCGGCGGCTGAGGGCCAGTGCCTGCTCGCCCCACTCGATCGACTCGGCGTAGGCCGCACGCAGCATGCAGAGCTGGGAGAGTCCGCTGAGCGTCATCGCCAGCTCGGCGGACGGGCCGAGGGGGCGCAGGCACTCCAAAGCCTCCTGGGCACAGCGGAAGGCCTCGGCGTTGTCACCGGCGTACCAACGCAGCCGAGCGAGCCAGTGCAGGTTGTCGCCGAGGCGCAACAGCTCACCCGAACTGCGACGCAGGGCTCCCGCCGCCAATCGAGCCTCGATCGCTCCGCCCAGCTCGCCGAACAGGTAGCGCTCGACGGCCAGTGACTCCAGCAAGGCGGCACGATCGCCGGCCTCGCCTATCCAGCGCAGCGCCCGCTCGTACTGCGCCGCCGCCTCGCGGTGTGCGCCCAGCCCCGCCGCCCGACGAGCCGCGGCGGGGGCGTACTCGAGCACGGCGTCCGCGTCACCGGCCAGGTCGGCCAGCTCGGCGAGACGGGCCAGGGCGTCCTCGTCGCCGGACCGTCGCCGCAGGCCCGCCAGTACCACCGCGGCAAGCTCACGCTGCTCGCCCGCCGACACCACCGACAGCACCGCCTGGCGCACCAGCTCGTGCCGGAAGGTGAAGACGGGCGGGGTGAGCCGAAGCAGGCCACCCCGCGCGCACTCGTCCAGCTCGGCCGGCCCTACGCCGGGAAGGTCGTAGAGCAGCGACGGCTCTGCGCGGGCCCCGGCCACTGCGGCGACGCACGCCGCGTGCCGGGCGCGGTCGCTCAACCTGCTCAGCCGGGCCAGCACGGCGTCGGCCACCGTGGCCGGCACCGCATCAGCGCGTTGGGCGAGGAGCTCCGCGACGAAGAACGGGTTGCCGCCGGTACTCCGCCAGAGCGCAGCGGCATCGCTGCCCGAGCCGTGGGACAGCTCGGCCACGGCCGCGACGGTCAGCGGGGCGAGGGCCAGCCGGGACACCCAGGGCAGCGTCGCCAGGTCCCCGAGCCAGGTCCGCAGGGCAGGCGGTGCCTCGTCGTCACGGAAGGTCACCAGCACGAGCGTCGGCAGCCGGCCGATCCGGCGGGCCAGGAAGCGCAGCAGATCGAGGGTGGTGCCGTCGGCCCAGTGTGCGTCCTCGAAGACGAGCACCCGCGGAGCCCGCTCCAGCTCGGTGAGCAGGGCGTCGAAGACGCCCGCGCGCTGCTCGTCGCGGAGTGCGGAGTGCACCGCCTCGCCGAGGCCGCGTCCCATGTCGAGCAGCGGGCCGGCCGGACGGGGGGTGTCGAGGGGGTCGCACCAGCCGGTCAGGATCGGGGCGCGTGCCGCCGACGCGTCGCCGAAGGCCTGCACCAGCGACGACTTGCCACCGCCCGCCTCCGCCGCGATGCAGACGAGCCTGCCGGTGCCGTCCAGCGCGGCGTCGAGGTGCTCCTGCAGTTGCGCGAGCTCTGCCGCCCGCTCAAGGAGTTGCGCCACCTCGGGATCATCTCAGCCGATCGAGCAACTTTCGCCGTCCTGACGGCGGCGAAAGTTGCACAATCGGGTCAGGTGACGAGGCCGCGGCCGGTGATCAGGGGCAGGTCGAGGGCGGTGACGAGCCCGGGCGGAGCCGCCACGACTGCCTCGACCGCGTTCACCAGCCGCATCGCGGTGGCCTTGAGCCCTGCGGTGTTGTGGTCCCCGTCGGTGCCCATCAGCTGCATGTCCACGGTGTAGATCGGCTCACCGGTGACCTCGACGCGGTAGCAGCCCTGGCCGGCCGGCTGCGGCCAGTCCGGGCCGAGGTCGGGGCGCAGCCGGGTGATGTGTTCGAGTACGACGGTGGGTCGGCCGTGGTACCAGCCCTGCACCTCGAATCGCAGCGCCGCCATCGTCCCCTCCTCGATGGTGCCCGAGGCGATCTCGAAGGTCTCTGGAGCCGGCAGCTTCAGCACCGTCTCCTTCACCTCGTCGAGCGCGATGCCCAGCCCGGCCGCGATCTGGTGCACGACCGAGCCCCACGCCATGGTCAGGATCCCGGGCTGGAGCAGCATGGGGGTGAAGTCCATGGGCTGGCCGAAGCCCATGACGTCGAACATCACGGTGGCGCTGTCGTAGGTGGAGTAGTCCAGCAGCTCCAGGCAGCGCACCTGATCGATCCGCTCGGAGACCGAGGTGATCACGAGCGGCAGCCAGTCGTTGGCGAAGCCCGGGTCGACGCCGTTGACGAAGATCGAGGCACCACCCGCGGCGGCCGCTGCTCGGATCGGCTCGACGAAGTCCGGCGGCACCGTGCCGTCCGGGTATTGCAGGAAGACCGGGCAGGACGACACCACGTTGATGCCTGCCTCGAGGAACCGGGCCAGGTCGGCCAGCGCCTCCATCAGCCGGTTGTCGGCCATCGCGGTATGCACGATGCAGTCGGGCTTGAGCGCCAGCAGTGCGTCGGCGTCGTTGGTGGCAAGCACGCCGAGGTCGCGGCCGAGGCCCGCCAGCTGCCCCGCGTCCTTCCCCACCTTGGCCGGGTCGGAGACCCAGAGGCCGACGAGCTCCAGCTCCGGACGGGCGTCGATGCCAGCGATCGAGTGGCGGCCGACGTTCCCGGTGCTCCATTGCACTACGCGGAGGGTCATGAGCTGAGTCCTTACAGGTCGGGGATGGGGAGGGACATGTTCGGCACCTGCAGCCCGCCGTGCACATCGAGCACCGCACCGGTGAGGTACGAACCGGCCGGCGAGGCCAGGTAGAGCACCGCCGCGGCGATGTCGTCCGTGACACCGAGGCGACGCAGGGGAGTGGCGTCCTCGATCGCGGTGCGCATCGCGTCGTCGGCCATCACGATGTCCAGCGCCGAGGTGGCGATGGAGCCCACCGCGATCGCGTTCATCCGGATGCGCGGCGCGAGGTCCGACGCCGCTAGCTCGGTGTAGTGGATCAGCGCGCCCTTGGCCGTGCCGTAGGCCAGGTAGCCCCGGCCGGTGACCTTGCCGACGATGCTCGCGATGTTCACCACCGACCCGCCCCCGTTCTCGACCATGATCGGGACTGCGGCGGTGGTGAGCGCGTGCGCGGTGGAGACGTTGAAGTGGAAGGCCCGTTCAAGGAAGCCGACCGACGTGCTCAGGTAGTCGCGCGGCATGGTGCCGCCGACGTTGTTGACGACGATGTCGAGCCGGCCGAAGGCCTCCTTGGCGGCCGTGGCCAGGCCGCGGATCTCGCCCTCCTCGTTGAGATCGGCGGGCACGACCACCGCCCGCCGCCCGAGGGCCTCGATCTGCGCCGCCACCTCCTTCAGCTGCTCTTCGGTGCGGGCCGAGATCACGACATCGGCACCCGCCTCGGCTAGCGCGATCGCCGAGGCGGCGCCGATGCCGCGCCCCGCTCCGGTGACCACGGCCACCTGCCCGTCCACCCGGAACCTGTCGAGAATGCTCACTTCGCCGCTCCTGCCGCTGATCGTCCGGCCGGTCGGCCGAAGGAGGTTAAGTCGCCCAGAAATACCGCTGCAGTAGCCGACCGCGGCGCTACCGGCTGGTTCGTCAAGGGCGCAGGTCGAGCGAGGCGCCCGCGAGGGCCGGGGCAGCGTCACGCTCGTCCACCGTGGTGGCGATGAGCAGCCGACCGTCCTCGCGCCAGACCGAGGTCCGCAGCGTCTCGCCCGGGAAGACGACCCCGGCGAAGCGCACGCCGTAACCGGCCACAGCGGCGACGTCACCGTCCAGCAGCTCGTCGACCACCGCCTTGCAGACCATGCCGTAGGTGCACAGCCCGTGCAGGATGGGCGCCGGGAAGCCCGCGGCAGCCGCGAATGACGGGTCGGAGTGCAGCGGGTTCCGATCGCCGAGGAGCCGGTAGAGCAGCGCCTGGGACGGCACCGTGGGTGTGACGATCACGTGATCGGCCGGGCGTTCCGGTGCAGTGGCCGGGCTGGACGGGCCGCGGTCGCCGCCGAAGCCGCCCGCGCCGCGCGCGAAGATGCTCGACGTGCCCGTCCAGAGCGGGGTGCCGTCCGCGGCGGTGGCCGACGACTCGGTCACCACGACCGCCGCCGAACCCTTGTCGTAGACGCCGGTGACCCGCGTGCTCAGCGTCGCCGACCCCGAGGTGGGAATCGGCCCCGTGACATCGATGCGCTGGCTGCCGTGCACGACCGTCTGCAGGTCGATCGAGATGCCGGGCGACTCCACCTTCGGCGCCTCGGTGGCGTGCACGGTCGGGGCGATGATGCCGAAGGTGGGCAGCACCTGCAGATCCGGCTCGGTGGCGTAACGCAGCTCGCGCGGGTCGGTCGGCGGCGTGCCCGCGCCGAGACCGAGGTGGTAGAGCAGGACGTCCGAGCTCGTCCATTCGAAGCTGTCGACTCTGGGCTCGGCGTTGAGCGCGACGTCGGGGTCGATGGGCACCAGAAGCTCCTAGCTCGCAGTGGTCGCGGCGGCCAGTGCCCGCTGGTGGATGTGCAGGGCGGCGACGTAGCCGAAGGTCAGGGCGGGGCCGATCGTGGCACCTGGCCCGGCATAGGTGTGGCCCATCACCGGCGCGCTGACGTTCCCGGCGGCGTAGAGCCCGTCGATCACCGAACCGTCGGCACGGAGCACCCGCGCGTGGACATCGGTGACCAGGCCACCCTTCGTGCCGAGGTCGCCGGGCACCATCACTACCGCGTAGTACGGCCCCTGGTCGATAGGAGCCAGGCACGGGTTCGGCGTGATCGTCGGATCGCCGTAGTACCTGTCGTAGCCACTGTCGCCGCGGCCGAAGTCCTCGTCCTTGCCCGTCCTGGCGAAGCCGTTGAACCGGCTGATCGTGGCCTCGACAGCCGCCGGGTCGAGGCCGAGCTTCGTCGCGAGCTCCGCGATGGTGTCGGCCTTGACCACCACCCCGGCCTTGAACCAGCGCCCCGGGATCTTCGCGCGCGGCTGGAGCCCGGCGAAGACGTAGCGGTTGCGGTAGCGCTGGTCGATGATCATCCAGGCGGGGAGGTTCGCGCCCGGGCCGTCGCCCTGGCCGAACTCGCCGCCGTACATGTTGTGGGTGGCCTCCACATAGGGCGCCGCCTCGTTCATGAAGCGCTGGCCGCGGTCGTTGATCATGATGCCGCCAGGCAGGGTGCGCTCGGCCAGGCAGAACCACGGGCCGCCGGTGAGCGGGATCGACGGCCCCCACCAGGCGTCCTCCATCAGGGCCAGCGCGCCGCCGGCCTGCTCGCCGGCCACGATGCCGTCACCGGTGTTCGCCTCGGCGCCGACCGTCCAGTCGGCCGTGATCGGCTCGCGCTGGTACTGCTTGCGCATCGCCTCGTTGTGCTCGAAGCCACCCGACGCCAGCACCACGCCATGCCGCGCACCGATCGTCCGTGACGCTCCGTCGCTGGTCACGACGACGCCGGTGACCCGGCCGTCGCTGATCCGGAGCTCCTCCAGCGGGGTGCCCAGCAGCAGCTCGATGCCGGCGTCGCGCACGCCCACGCGGAGCATCGCGGCGAAGGCCTGGCCGCGCACCGCCAGGTCCTTGCGCAGGATCATCGAGACGATCCAGCGCAGGCCGATGCGAAGGACCCGCCGCTTGCCCCGCCAGGTGCGCGTCATGAGCGTGGCCCAGCGGAAGTCGGCCTGGGTCACGGTGACGTTGAGCGGTGACTTGCCGTAGTCCGGCTCCAGCGTCGCGCGCAGCGGGCCCAGCCTCTTCAGGTTGAACGGCTTGGGCTCGATCGACCGGCCACCGAGCCGCCCCCCTGGCGCCTCGGGGTAGTAGTCGGAGTAGTCCGGCACCCACTGCATCTGCAGCGGCGTCGTCCTGAGCAGGAACGACAGCGCCTTCGGCCCCTGCTCGAGATAGGCATCGATCCGTTCGGGGGTGGCGTGTTCGCCGACGATGCTGTGCAGGTAGGTGCGGGCGGCCTCCGCGGTGTCCGGCACGCCGTCACGCTGCAGCACCTCGTTGTTCGGGATCCAGACGCCACCGCCCGAGCGCGCGGTGGAGCCACCGAAGTGGGGGGCCTTCTCCACGATCACCGCCGAGAGGCCGTTGTGCTTCGCGGCCAGTGCTGCCGCCATGCCCGCGGCGCCACTCCCGACGACGACGACGTCATACTCGTCCTGCTGCATGTGGAACAGGTTATAGTTCTGTCCTGGTATTGCAAGACCGGCAGGGCGTAGACTTCCGATCGCTTTGCTAGAACGTGTTCTACCGCCTGTCGGACCCGAAATCCGCTCGACGTGGAGGCTTCGTTGCTCAGTGCCGAAGAACGCTCCGAGGCTGCCCTCGCGCTGCGCACGGCCGAGCTGACGCGGGTCGGGATCGCTCCGCTGTCCGCCTCGTACCCGGGCATCGACGTCACCGACTCCTACGAGATCCAGCTCGTCAACATCGCGCTGCGCCTCGACGCCGGTGTCACGACCGTCGGGCACAAGGTCGGCCTGTCGTCGAAGGCGATGCAGGAGATGATGGGCGTCGACGAGCCGGATTACGGCCATCTGCTCAGCGACATGGCCTGCTACGAGGACGTCCCCGTCGACACCTCGGCGTTCCTGCTACCCCGCGTGGAGCCCGAGGTCGGCTTCATCCTCGGCGCCGACCTGCCGGGCGAGGACTGCACCGAGGCCGACGTGCTGGCCGCCACCGAAGCCGTGGCGCCCGCGCTCGAGCTCATCGACAGCCGGATCGTCGACTGGCGGATCGGGCTGGTGGACACGATCGCCGACAACGCCTCCTCGGCCGGCTTCGTCCTCGGCGCCGCCCGGATCAACCCCACCGACCTCGACCTGCTCACCATTCCCTGCGTCCTGCGCCGCAACGACGAGATCGTGGGGGAGGGGCGCTCGGATGCGATCCTCGGCAACCCGGTGACCTCGGTGGCCTGGCTGGCTCGCAAGGTCGCCTCGTTCGGGGTACGGCTCAAGGCCGGGCACGTGGTGCTGCCCGGGTCGGTGACCCGGGCGATCGACGCCCGCCCCGGTGACGTCTTCCACGCTGACTTCGGCCCGCTGGGCCCTGTCTCTCTCGGCTTTAAGGGGAATGCGTAATGCCCAAGGCGACCGCCGCGATCGTCGGCTCCGGCAACATCGGCACCGACCTGATGTACAAGCTGCTGCGCTCGGACCTCATCGAGCCCGTCTGGATGGTCGGCGTGGATCCGTCCAGCGAGGGGCTCAAGCGCGCGGCGAACCTCGGCCTGCAGACCACCTCCGACGGCGTCGACGCGTTGCTGGCGCAGTCCGAGCTGCCGGACATCGTCTTCGAGGCCACCTCGGCCTACGTGCACCGGGCCAATGCCCCGCGCTACTCCGAGCTGGGGATCAAGGCCGTCGACCTGACGCCCGCGGCGATCGGCCCGGCCGTGATCCCGCCGGCCAACCTCACCGAGCACCTCGACAAGCCGAACGTCAACATGATCACCTGCGGTGGCCAGGCCACCATCCCGATGGTCTACGCCGTCTCCCGCGTCGTGACGGTGGAGTACGGCGAGATCGTCGCGACGGTCTCGTCGGTGTCGGCCGGACCGGGCACGCGCGCCAACATCGACGAGTTCACCCGCACCACCTCCCAGGGGGTGAAGGGGATCGGCGGTGCCAAGCGGGGCAAGGCGATCATCGTGCTCAACCCCAGCGACCCGCCGATGATCATGCGGGACACGATCTTCTGCTCCATCCCGCTCGACGCCGACCGTGACGCGATCGCCGACTCGATCCACCGCATGGAGAAGGACGTGCAGAGCTACGTGCCGGGCTACCGGCTGCTGCAGGAGCCCCAGTTCGAGGACCCCACCGAGATCAGCGACGGCATGGCCCGCGTCTCGATCTTCGTCGAGGTCGAGGGTGCGGGTGACTTCTTGCCGCCCTACGCGGGGAACCTGGACATCATGACGGCGGCGGCCACCAAGGTCGGCGACGAACTGGCCCGCAACATCGTGGGAGCGCGCGCATGAGCGACATCTCATCGGCGGACGGAACCGCCGCCAACGGACTGGCAAGGACCTTCTCGGCCGACCTGGACATCCGGATCACCGACACCTCATTACGCGACGGCTCCCACCACAAGCGGCATCAGTTCACCGCCGAGGAGGTCCGGACGATCGTCACCTCCCTCGACGAGGCGGGCGTGCCCGTGATCGAGGTGACCCACGGCGACGGGCTGGGGGGCTCGTCGTTCAACTACGGCTTCTCCAGGACGCCGGAGCAGGAGCTCATCACGATCGCGGCCAAGTCCGCGAAGCAGGCGAAGATCGCCTTCCTGATGCTGCCGGGCGTGGGCGTGAAGGACGACATCCGGATGGCGCAGGACAACGGCGGTTCGATCTGCCGCATCGCCACGCACTGCACCGAGGCCGACATCTCCATCCAGCACTTCGGCCTGGCCCGCGATCTGGGGCTGGAGACCGTCGGCTTCCTCATGATGTCCCACAGCCAGCCGCCGGAGGTGCTGGCGAAGCAGGCCCGGATCATGGCCGACGCGGGCTGCCAGTGCGTCTACGTCGTCGACTCCGCCGGCGCGCTCGTGCTCGACCAGGTGTCGGATCGCGTGGCTGCCCTGGCTGCCGAGCTGGGCGACGACGCGCAGATCGGCTTCCACGGCCACGAGAACCTCGACCTGGGCAACGCCAACTCGGTCTTCGCGGCCCGGGCTGGCGCCACCCAGATCGACGGGTCGGCACGGCGCTTCGGTGCCGGTGCCGGGAACACGCCGGTGGAGGCGTTCGTCGGGGTGGCCGACAAGCTCGGCTGGAGGACCGGCATCGACTTCTTCAAGATCGTGGATGCGGCTGAGGACGTCGTGCGCCCCGCCATGCCCGACGAGTGCAAGCTCGACCGGATGGCCCTGATGATGGGCTACGCGGGCGTCTACTCCTCCTTCCTCAAGCACGCCTACACCCAGGCCGAGCGGTACCGGGTCAGCGGCGCTGAGATCCTGGTCCGCGCCGGCGCGCGCAAGCTCGTCGGTGGCCAGGAGGACCAGCTCATCGACATCGCGCTGGAGCTGCAGCGGGAGCAGGCTGCGAACTGAGCTCGGAGTTGCGGGCTGCGCGCGGACCCGCTGAGATGTCGGCATGACCGCCCCTGACGCCACTGCCAGCATCTCGATCGCCGCCGACCCCGCAGCCGTCTACGCCCTCCTCACCGACCTCGGCACCTTCGCCGACATCGCCGAGGAGACGCGGTCGATGACCTGGAAGAGGGGCTCGTCGGCGACCCCTGGCGCGGTGTTCCGGGGAAGGAACCGCAACGGCTGGCGGACGTGGTCGACGAACTGCACGATCACCGATGCCGACGGATCGCGCTTCGCCTTCGAGGTCAGCAGCCACCCGAACATCCCGGTCTCACGCTGGCAGTACGACATCGTCGCCGACGGATCGGGCTGCACGGTCACCGAGGCGTGCTGGGACCGGCGGCCCGGCTGGTTCAAGAAGCCGGCCGAGCTCGCCACCGGGGTGAGGAACCGGGTCGAGGCGAACACCGCACACATCCAGGCCACCCTGGCCCGTCTGAAGGCCCGCGCCGAGGGTTGATCACCACGGCACTGGCATGCTCGAGAGGTGGACGACGCACTGCATCGGATCGAGGCCCTGCCCGGCGAGGGGCGCTACTCGGTCTGTTTCCGGGCCGCAGGCGGGGCCGAGCAGGCGGCCGTCGCCCAGCTCACCGGTGAGCGCCTCGAGGTCGCGGCCGCCAGCCTGCCAGCCGGCTGGGAGCAGGGCACGGACGCCTTCGACCTGCTCGTCGAGGCGGTGCGGGCCCTCGACCGCGCCCGGCGCGCCTCGGCGCCTCCTGTCGCCCTGCTCGATGTCGAAGGTGGCTGGGACGTCATGATCGGCAACGTGGTGCTGCAGTCGGGCATCGTCACCTGCGCCGCGCACGGAGCGATGCAGCCCACCGGCGAGATCTGGAGCTGCGCCGAATGTGGCGCCCGTGCGACCTTCGCCGGCAACTAGCTGTAGCGCACCTTCACCGAGTCGCTGACCGGCAGCGACTGGCAGGCCAGCACGAAGCCGTCGTCAAGATCGTCCTGCTCCAGGATCTCGTTGGTGACCATCTTGACCTCTCCCTCGGAGACGATGCAGGCGCAGGCGCTGCACGCCCCCTGCCGGCAGGAGAAGGGCGCCTTGAGCCCCTGCTCCAGCAGGAAGTCCAGCAGCTTGGTCTGGGTCGGCCAGGCGAACTCGTGCGTCACCCCGTCCAGCTCGACCTCCAGCGAGGCCACCGAACCGTCGCCGGCCTCGGTCGCCGCGGCCGTCACCGGCTCGAACGGGTTCTCGGCCAGCGACTGGAACTTCTCGACGTGGATGCGCGCCGGAGGTACCCCGAGCTCGCGCAGCGAGTGCGAGACGGACTCCATGAACGGCGACGGACCGCAGACGAATGAGGTGTAGCTGGTGAACGGGGCAGCCAGCGCCTTGAGCTGGGCGCGCGAGGGCAGCCCCTGCACCGACTCCAGCCAGTGGACGACGTGCAGCCGCTCGGGGTACTCCTCGGCCAGCGTGCGGAGCTGGTCGGCGAAGATCACCGCGCCCTCGTGCTGGTTGGCGTAGACGAGCACCACGTGCCCGCTGCCCGACGCGAGCGCCGACTTCAGGATCGACAGCACGGGCGTGATGCCACTGCCGCCCGCGAAGAGGAGCAGGTCCTCGTCGAGGCTCTTGGGCGTGAACATCCCGCCCGGCACCAGGCACTCGATCTCGTCGCCCACCGCTACGGAGTCGTTCAGCCAGTTCGAGCCGACGCCGTCGGCCACCCGCTTCACCGCGATCCGCATCGGCTCGCCCGCGTGCGGCGAGCTGCAGAGCGAGTAGCAGCGGCCGATCGAGCCGGTGGGCGTGGGCAGTTGCAGCGTCAGGAACTGGCCGGGGGAGTACTCGAAGGCCTCGGCGGCGTCGGCCGGCGGTTCGAGCACGATCGAGCAGGAGTCGGCCGTCTCCCGGACGACCTCGCGCACCACCAGCCGGTGGGAGTGCCCGTCAGGCATCGGGCACCACGACGGCGCCGTCCCGGACCGCCGCGTCGATGCTGGCCTTGAGCCGCCCGCACCCCAGCCGCAGCGCGGTGACAGCCGGGTCGGCGTCGGCGAACTCCTGGCAGCCAGCCATCGCCTCGGCGGTCCACTGCACGCTGGTGTGCTTCTGGCTGTTCTTCTTCACCGCGACCTCGACCCCGCAGGCCTGGCAGGTGACGGGGGCGAGGCCGATCTCGACGTAGAGGCGCATGTCGGCCTCGGTCTCGCGCTGGCGATCCGTGCGCGCCTGGTCGGCGAGCTGCCGGTCGGTGAGAGCCATGCCCATCCCTAGCTGACCCCGGCGTCGGCCGCTGCCTCGGCGGGCAGGGCAGCAGCCTCCTCCTCGGCCCGCTTGCGCAGGTTCTCGGCGACCTCGGCCTCCCAGCTCTCGACGGCGTGCGTGGTGTCGATCTCGAACTCGAAGCGGGCCGTCATCTCTTCGGTGACCTCGGCGCGGTCGGTGTAGAACTGCTGGTACCACCGGCGCAGCTGATAGACCGGCCCGTCCTCCTCGCAGAGCAGCGGGTTGTCGATACGGCTCTTGTTGAGCCAGATCGCGACGTCCTGCTCGAAGCCTGACTTGAAGCTCTTCGCGAAGGCGCCGGCGATCTTGTTCGCCGTGGCGCGGTCCTCGATGCCCGGGAGCTTCTTGGTCATCACGCCGTACTGGAGCACGAAGTTGTCCTGGTCGACGGGGTAGTGGCAGTTGATCAGAATCGACTCGACGGTGGTGCCCTTGAAGTCGTTCCAGAGCCAGTTGATCATGTACGACGGCCCGAAGTAGGACGCCTCGGACCTGAGCATCGTGTCGTCGCCCGCGTACTGCGATCCGGCGCCGATGTCCGGCCGTCCGCGCGACTCCATGTACTGGGTGGCGACGTGCCCCTCGAAGATGTTCTTGAAGTAGGTCGGGAAGGCGAAGTGCACGTAGTAGAAGTGCGCCATGTCGGCCACGTTGTCGATGATCTCGCGGCAGTTCGACCCGTTCACCGGCAGCGTCGTCCAGATCCAGTCGCTCCACTCGTCGTCGCCGACGGCATCGATCACCGGGATCTCGACGGCCGGGTCGGGCGGGCCGCCCTCCGGGTCGTTCCAGACGAAGAGCATGCCGTTGCGCTCCAGCGTCGTCCAGGCGCGGGTGCGGGCCCGCAGCGGGACGCGCTTGGCGTAGGGGATGCCGACGCACCTGCCCTCGCCGGACCAGCGCCAGTCATGGAAGGGGCAGGCGATCGCGTCGCCCTTCACGGTGCCCTGCGTGAGGTCGCCGCCCATGTGGCGGCAGTAGGCGTCGAGCACGTGCACCGCGCCGTCCTCGCCGGCGAACGCCACGAGCTTGGTACCGAAGGCGGTGATCTCGTGCGGCTCGCCGTCCTTGAAGGTGTCGAGCAGGCCAAAGCAGTGCCAGCCCCGGGCATAGCGCTCCGGCAGCGCGCCTACATCGATCGTGCGAACGTGATCTGATGCAGGCGAACCTGGCTGCGACATGGCGTCTCCCACCCGTGTTCGAACTCGATCCTCGATACGAGAACACGTTACAGAAATGACGGCGGAAGGGCCACCCCAGAAGGCGTGTGTCCAATGACGGATCGGGAGTCAACGGCTCCGCAGCCCTCCTCGACACGAGTAAGAACTTGTTCTAGTCTTGCCTCCAAGTTGCCATGTCTGGCGCGTCTGGAGCAGGAGTGAACCGATGAGCGTTTCCAGCCCTGAAGAGGTCCTCGCGAACGTCGCCGAGATGCTGCCCGCCCTCCGCGAGCGCGCCCAGGAGACCGAGGACCTGCGCCGCATACCGGACGAGAACATCAAGGCGATGCAGGAGACGGGCTTCTTCACGCTGCTGCAGCCTGCCCGCTATGGCGGCCTCGAGGCCTCGCCGGTGCACTTCTACCGGGGCGTCAAGGCCTTCTCCAGTGCGTGCGGCTCCTCCGGCTGGGTCTCCTCCGTCCTCGGCGTGCACCCGTGGCAGCTCGCGCTCTACCCGACACAGGCGCAGGACGACGTCTGGGGCAGCGATCCGTCCACCCTCGTCTCGTCGTCCTATGCCCCGATGGGTCGCGCCAAGGCCGTCGACGGCGGCTTCACCTTCACCGGGCGCTGGAGCTTCTCCTCCGGCTGCGACCACGCCCAGTGGATCTTCCTGGGTGGCCTGGTGCAGGACGCCGACGGCAACGTCATCGACTTCCGCACCTTCCTGCTTCCCCGCGCCGACTACGAGATCGACGACGTCTGGGACACCGTGGGCCTGCGCGGCACCGGCTCCAACGACATCATCGTCAAGGACGCCTTCGTGCCGGAATACCGCACGCTGAGCTTCATGGACACCGGCCGCTGCTTCGGCCCCGGGCAGGCGCTCAACACCAGTCCCATCTACCGGCTGCCCTTCGCTTCGGTCTTCTCCAACACGATCGCCGTGCCGGTGCTCGGGATGGCCTCCGGCGCCTACGACTCCTACGTCAGCTGGACCAAGGAGCGGGTGCGCGCCTCCACCGGCGGCAAGGCCTCCGACGACTCCTTCAACCAGATCCGCATCGCCGAGGCCGCCTACAAGATCGACACCGCCTACGCGCAGATCGAACGCAACATCGAGGAGCTGCTGGGCTACGCCGAGCGCGAGGAGAAGATCCCGATGCCGCTGCGGGTACGGGTGCGCCGCGACCAGGTCAGCGCCACCGGCGCCGGCATCCAGGCCGTCGACCGGCTCTTCGAGAGCGCCGGCGGGCGGGCCCTGCGTGCCGGGACACCGATCCAGCGCTTCTGGCGTGACGCCCACGCCGGCCGCGTCCACGCGATCAACGACCCGGAGAAGGCACTCGTGCTCTTTGGCCAGTTCGAGCTGGGCATCAAGGTGCAGGATGCATGGCTGTGACAGTTACGGAGTCGTTCACCTTCGAGGCGACCAGTAACTTCGCCGACCTCCCCTCCGGGCTGCGGCTGCACTACCACCGCGCCGGGGCCGGCAACGCCGAGACGATCGTGCTGCTGCACGGCGGCGGGCCGGGCGCCTCGGGCTGGTCGAACTTCGGCCGGACGATGGCCGTGCTGGCGGCGAGGTTCCACGTGCTCGTCATCGATCAGCCGGGCTATGGCCGGTCGGAGAAGCTGGCCGAGCTGCCGAAGCAGTTCTACACCTTCAGCGCCGACGCGATCGCCGAGCTGCTCGACCAGCTGGGCGTGGAGCAGGCGCACTTCGTCGGCAACTCCCTCGGCGGCGGCACCTCGGTGCGCTTCGCGCTGAACTACGGCCGGCGCGCCGGGCGGCTGGTGCTGATGGCGCCGGGCGGCCTCAACCTCAACGTCTTCACCCCGGACCCGTCGGAGGGGCTGAAGAAGCTCTTCGCCTTCACCGCCCCGCCCGGGCCGTCGAAGGAGAAGCTCGCCGACTTCCTCAAGACGCTCGTGTACGACCAGTCGATGGTCACCGATGAGCTGGTCGAGGAGCGGTACGCCTACGCTGCCGATCCCGAGTCGCTCAAGGGCATGGCCGCCATGGGCGCCACGTTCTGGAATCCGGCGATGCTGGAGGAGGGGCAGCTCTGGCGCGAGGCGGGCAAGCTGCGCCAGCGCGTGCTCCTCGTCTGGGGTCGCGAGGACCGGGTGAACCCGCTCGACGGGGGGCTGCTGGCGCTGAAGCTCATTCCTCGGGCCCAGCTGCACGTCTACGGCGGCTGCGGGCACTGGGCCATGCTGGAGAGGTTCGACGAGTTCAACCGGCTCGTCACCGACTTCGTCCTGGACGGCGGCTGATGGGGATCCGGTCACTGGGCTACCTGCGGATCGAGGCCACCGACGTCACGGCCTGGCGCGAGTACGGCCTGAAGGTGCTCGGCATGGTCGAGGGCTCGGGCAGCGTCCCCGGCGCCCTCTACCTGCGCATGGACGACTTCCCGGCGCGGCTGGTGATCGTGCCGGGGGCGCGAGACCACCTGCTCGTCAGTGGCTGGGAGACCGAGAACGCCGCCGGTCTGCAGGAGATCCGCGACAGCCTCGATGCACACGGCGTTCCCTACAAGGAGGGCACGGCCGAGGAGCTGGCCGACCGGCGCGTCGACGGGCTGATCGTCTTCCAGGACCCTGCCGGCAACATGCTGGAGGTCTTCCACGGGGTGGCCCTGCAGCACCGGCGCGTGGTGAGCCCCTACGGCCACAGCTTCGTCACCGGTGAGCAGGGGCTCGGCCACGTGGTGCTCTCCACCGATGACGACGAGGCCGCGCTGGCGTTCTATCGCGACGTCCTCGGCTTCGCCCTGCGCGACTCGATGCGCTTCGCTCCCGAGGTGCTGGGCCGCCCCGCCGACGGCAAGCCCGCCTGGCTGCGCTTCTTCGGCGTCAACCCGCGCCACCACAGCCTGGCCTTCCTGCCCTTCCCGACGGCATCGGGCATCGTGCACCTGATGATCGAGGTGGGGGAGGCCGACGACGTCGGCCTCTGCCTCGACCGCGCGCTGCGCAAGAAGGTGCCGATGTCGGCCACCCTCGGCCGGCACGTCAACGACCTGATGCTGAGCTTCTACATGAAGACGCCCGGCGGCTTCGACATCGAGTTCGGCTGCGAGGGCCGCCAGGTCGACGACGAGGATTGGATCGCACGGGAGAGCACCGCGGTCAGTCTCTGGGGGCACGACTTCTCTGTCGGCCAGCGCTGATCACCGTGACGGAGATCGACGCGGGCCAGTTCCGTAAGGCCCTCGGCCACTTCTGCACGGGCGTCACCGTGATCGCCGCGATGGCGACCTCCGACGACGGTTCCCCCGAGCCCGTCGGCTTCGCCTGCCAGTCCTTCGCCGCGCTGTCACTCGACCCGCCACTGGTGCTCTTCTGCCCGGGCAAGACCTCGCGTACCTGGCCGGTGATCGAGGCCGCCGGGTCGTTCAGCGTCAACATCCTGGCCCACCACCAAGCTGACGTGAGCGCCACCTTCGGCCGGGCCGGGGCGGACAAGTTCGCCGCGGTCGGCTGGTCGCCCGCACCCTCGGGCGCGCCCGTCCTGGACGGCGTGCTGACCTGGATCGACTGCACCGTCGAGTCGGTGCTCGACGGTGGCGACCACTGGATCGTCGTGGGCCGCGTGGGCGCGCTCGGCGAGACCGACGACGACCGCCCGCTGCTCTTCTACCGCGGCGCCTACTCGGCGACCGAGGAGCGCGAGCCCACACCGGGGATCATGGACAACCTCATCACCTGGTCACGCGTCGACGACTGGTTCTGAGCCGGTTGAGACCGTTGGGCACTCATCTGGAGTTTGACTGACGGGTTGTACGACATTGTCAGACAACCCGTCGGTCAAACTTCACACACCCAACCCTCGGAGCCGGCGTCTAGGAGCCGCTGGGCAGGCCGTACATGTACCCCTTCACCTCGCGACGGGACGAGATACGCCAGCCGTCCTCGGTGCGCACGAAGGTGTCGTTGTACCAGATCCCGACGAAGATGACGGTCTCGACGCCGTCGTTGGAGAGGATCATCGGGTTGTGGCAGAGCGTGCGCCCGGTGGCGGTGTCGCCGTCGATCGTCACCTTGCTCGTAGCGACCAGGTGCTGGAACGACGAGAACAGCTCGAGTGTCTTGGCCAGCCACGCCTTGATCGTCGCGACATCACCGGACTCGCCACCCACCGCCGTGTAGTCGATGTGCGCGTCGGCGGTGAAGAGCGCGTCCAGCTCGTCCCAAGAGCGGGTGTCGATCGCGTAGGAGTAGTCGGTGATGAGGTCGTTGATCTCGAGACGGTCCGAGAGTTCCTGCAGGCTCTTCATGAGCCCACCTCCAGTTCCAGGTCGGGGGCCAGTGCGCGGACGTGCTGATCAGGCGTGCCGAAGAGCTGCGCGCTGGCGTGCGCGCGCTTGAAGTAGAGGTGGGCGTCGTGCTCCCAGGTGATGGCGATGCCGCCGTGCAGCTGGATGCACTCACCTGCCACGGTGAAGAACGCGTCGCTGCAGTAGGCCTTCGCCACCGACGGGTTGATCGTGCCGTCGAGTGCCGCGTAGGAGGCAGAGCGAGCCGCCTCCACGAGCACGTGAAGGTCGGCCATCCGATGCTTCAGCGCCTGGAAGCTGCCGATCGGCCGGCCGAACTGCACGCGATCCTTGGAGTACGCGACAGTGAGTTCCAGGATGCGGGCCGCCGCACCCACCTGCTCCGCGGTCTGGGCAACCACCGTCGCGCGGAGTGCCGAAGCCGCAGCAGCCGCCGCGTCACCGGCGAGCTTGGTGGCGGGCGTGGCAGCGCAGGTGACCGTAGCCAGCCGGCGGGTGGTGTCCATAGTCGGGGTGTGCGTGCCATGCCCGCCGGGCAGCTCGTAGACGCCCAGGCCGTCGCCGTCGCGGGCCACGACGAGCACGACGTCGGCGAGATCGCCGTCCAGGACGTAGTGGGCTGTGCCGGAGAGCGTGCCGTCGGTGGCGGTGATTGCGGGCGCGGTCCAGCTGCCGTCGGCACCGCTCCAGGCCACGGTGGCCAGCGTGACGCCCTCCGCGATCCCGGGCAGCAGCCGCCCGGCCGCCTCGCCACCGAGTGCGGCCAGCAGCTGACCGGCGAAGACGGCGCTGCCGAGCAGGGGCGAGGGCGTCAGCGTGCGGCCCAGCTCCTCGAGCACCACCTGTGTCTCGGCCAGGCTGGCGCCGATCCCGCCGTAACCCTCCGGGACGGCCAGTGCTGCCACCCCGATCTGCTCGCAGAGCGTCTTCCAGAGCGTCTCGTCATAGCCGCGGGGCGTCTGCACCGCCCGGCGCACCGCGGCGCTGTCGCTGCGCTTGGCCAGCAGCGCGCGCACCGCACGCGCCAGCTCCTGCTGCTCGGCGGAGATCACGTGCCGACCAGTGCGTGCAACACCCGCGCCCGGTGCTCGGCCTGGGTGCCCCACGCCGAGTAGAGCGCACGGACCTTGGTGAGCCAGAGCGAGAGGTCGTACTCCTGTGTATAGCCGATGGCGCCGTGCACCTGCAGACCGTTGCGACTTGCGAGGTAGGCCGCGTCGGAGCAGGCCACCTTCGCCGCCGAGACGTCGCGGGCCTGGGTGGGGGTGCCGATCGCCAGAGCGGCACCGAAGAGCAGCGGGCGGGCCAGGTCGAGGGCCACCATCACGTCGGCGAGCAGGTGCTTCACGGCCTGGAAGCTGCCGATCGGCTTGCCGAACTGGCTGCGCTGCAGTGCGTACTCGCTGCTGCGCTCGAGCAGTGCCTGCCCGGCACCGAGCACCTGCGCCGCCGTGCAGAGCGCACCCAGGTCGAAGGCGTCGTTGGGGTCGACGCGGCCCAGGGACTCGCCGGCGGTCACTGCGGTGAGCCGGCGCGCCGGGTCCACCGAGGCCACCGGGGCAGCCGCGGCGGCCCGGCTCACTGCGGTGCCGGCCACCACGTAGAGCTCGTCAGCTGCCGCCCCGTCGAGGGCGTAGGGGACGCGCGGCGGCATGGCCACGGTGGCCATCAGCTGACCGGTGCCGACCTTCTCCAGCCTGGGCGCCGCGGACGTGCCGGCGAGCAGCCGCGGCAGTACCGCGATCGACTCGACCAGCGGGCCGGGCACCGCCGCGCGGCCGAGCTGCTCGAAGGCCAGCACGAGGTCGACCGGCGTGGCGCCGTAGCCGCCGTAGCGCTCGGGCAGCCCGAGGGCCAGCACGCCCTGATCGGCTAGCCGCCCCCAGAGCGCCCGGCCGCGGCCGTAGTCGCCGGCCGCCCACGCCCGCACCGTTGCTGGCGTATCCGCCTTCGCGAGCAGGTCGCCGAGCGAGGCGGCGAACTCGAGCTGCTCACGGGACTCCGAGAACCTCACTGGACCGATCCCTTCGCGCGCATGCTCACCGCGGCAGCCCGAGGAGGCGTTCGGCGACGACGTTGCGCTGGATCTCGTTCGTACCGGCGTAGATCGGGCCGGCCAGGGAGAAGAGGTAGCCATCCGTCCAGTCGTCGACGACCTCGCCCTGCGCGCCCTGGAGGTCCAGGGCCGTCTCGTGCAGGGCGACGTCGAGCTGCGACCAGAACAGCTTGCCGATGCTCGACTCCGCACCGAGCTCACCGCCTTCGTTCAGGCGTGTGACGGTGGCCCAGGTGTGCAGCTCGTAGGCGCGTGCGCCGATCCACGCGTCGACCACGCGCTCACCCAAGGCGGCGTCCGCGCGCTTGCCGTAGAGCTCCACCAGACGCCGTGCCGCGGCCAGGAAGCGGCCGGGGGAGCGCAGTGAGAGTCCGCGCTCATTGCTGGCGGTGCTCATGGCCACCTTCCAGCCGGAGCCGACCTCGCCCAGCACGTCCTCGTCCGGCACGAAGACCTCGTCGAGGAAGATCTCGGCGAAGCCCGGGCCACCGTCGAGCTGCGGGATGCCGCGGACAGTGACGCCGTCGGCGCGCAGGTCGAACATGAAGTAAGTCAGGCCCCCGTGGCGCTTCCCGAGCCGCTCGGGCTCGGGGTCGCTGCGGAACAGGCCGAAGCCCCGGTCGGCGTAGGTGGCCCGGGTCGACCAGGTCTTCTGGCCGCTCAGCAGCCACCCGCCCTCGGTGCGGACGGCGCGGGACTTGATGCCGGCCAGATCGCTGCCCGCCTCGGGTTCCGACCATGCCTGGGCCCAGATCTCATCGGCGCGGGCCATCGGCGGCATGATCCTCGCGAGCTGCTCCGGGGTCCCGTGCGCGAAGAGCGTGGGGGCCAGCAGGAAGAGACCGTTCTGACTCACCCGCAGCGGGGCACCTGCCGCGAAGTACTCCTCTTCGAAGACCACCCACTGCAGCAGGCTCGCGTCTCGTCCGCCCAGCTCTCGCGGCCAGGACACCGCCGAGAGACGAGCCTCGGCCAGGGTGTGCTCCCACTCGCGGTGCGCGGCGAAACCCTCAGCGCTGTCCATCGAGGGCAGCGCTGGCAGCGGGACTCGCTCGGCCAGGAACGCGCGGACCTCGTCGCGAAAGGCGAGCGTGGCCTCGTCGAAGTCGAGATCCATCTAGGTCGCGCTGTTCTTCATCGCACGCGCATCCATGCCGCCGAGGGAGTCCGCAGCGACCTCGGCGTTGTGCGCATGGGCGAAGTGGTGCAGGCCGAAGACCGACTCCATGCCGTTGCGCATACCCATCGCGTCCTCGCACTGGTTCACCGCGCGCTTGGTGAGCGCGAGGCCGAAGCGGGGCATCGCCGCGATCCGGTCGGCGACGGCGAAGACCTCGGCCTCCAGCTCGTCGCGGGGCACGACCTTGTTGACCATGCCCCACTCGTAGGCGCGCTGGGCGGTGAAGCGGTCACCGGTGAAGAGGATCTCCTTGGCCGCGCGTGGGCCCAGCACCCACGGGTGGGCGAAGTACTCCACACCCGGAATGCCCATGCGCACCACCGGGTCGGCGAAGAAGGCATCGTCGGAGGCGACGATCATGTCGCA
This sequence comes from Jatrophihabitans sp., assembly GCA_025963285.1. Taxonomy (GTDB): domain Bacteria; phylum Actinomycetota; class Actinomycetes; order Mycobacteriales; family Jatrophihabitantaceae; genus JAOPUX01. Next base: position 17,641 of record JAOPUX010000169.1, on the reverse strand, counting down.
GACGAAGGCGAGCATCAGGCCCCCGGCGATGCAGGCGCCCTGCACCATCGCGATCACCGGTTTCGGGATCTCCCGCCAGCGGCGGCACATCCCGAGGTAGACCTCCATCTCGCGGGCGTAGCGCAGGTCGCCACCCTCCTTGCCGACGTGGTCCCACCAGATGATCGCCTCGTTGTCGTAGTGCACGTCCACGTCGCGGCCCGGCGTGCCGATGTCGTGCCCGGCGCTGAAGTGCTTCCCAGCACCGGCAAGCACGATCACCTTCACCCCGTCGTCATCGACGGCGCGGCGGAAGGCGGCGTCGAGGGCGTAGGTCATCCGCGAGTTCTGCGCGTTGCGGTACTCGGCCCGATCCATCGTGACGACGGCAGTGGTGCCCCGCACCTCGTAGGAGACGGGCTCTTCTTCACTCATGAGTAGTCCTCGCGCAGCACGGTTTTGAGCACCTTTCCGGACGGGTTTCGGGGCAGTGGCGTGGTGCGGAACTCGACGCGACGCGGCACCTTGAAGTTGGCCAGCTGCTCGCGGCAGAAGGCGACGATCCCGGGGCTGGTGAGCGTGGCACCGGGCAGGGCGACGACTACGGCCAGCCCGACCTCGCCCAGCCGCTCGTCCGGCACACCGATCACCGCCACCTCCGCAACCCCGGCCAGGCGGGCCAGCGTCTGCTCCACCTCGGCGGGATAGACGTTGAAGCCACCGCTGATGTACATGTCCTTGAGCCGGTCGGTGATGCGCAGGTAGCCGGCCTCGTCGATGGTGCCGACGTCGCCGGTGTGCAGCCAGCCGTCGGCGTCGATCGCCTCGGCCGTCGCCGCCGGATCGTCGAGGTAGCCGAGCATCACGTTCGGCCCGCGCAGCAGCAGCTCGCCCTGCTCGCCGATGCGCGCCTCGAACCCCGCGGTTACCCGGCCGCAGGTGCGGGCCACCACCTCGGGCGGATCGTCACGCCGGCACATGGTGACGACCACGGCCTCGGTCATGCCGAACGCGGTGAGGACGATGTCGATGTCCAGTTCCGACTGCATCCGCTCGATCAGTGTCACGGGCACCACCGCCGCCCCGGTGACGGCGAAGCGCAGGCTGGAGAGGTCGTAGTCGCCGCGCCTCGGGTGGTCGAGGATCGTCTGGTAGATCGTCGGTGCGCCGGGCAGCACGCTGATCCGCTCGTCCTGCACGAGGGCCATCGCGGCCTCCGGGTCGTAGACGGCCATCGGCACGATCGTGGCTCCGGTGAGCAGCCCGACCAGGATGCCCGCCTTGTAGCCGAAGCTGTGGAAGAACGGGTTGATGATCAGGTAGCGGTCGGTCGGCCCGACCTCGCCGCACTCGGCCCAGGCGCGGGCCACGTCCAGGGCTTGGCGGTGCGCGCTCTGCACACCCTTGCTGCGTCCGGTGGTGCCCGAGGTGAAGAGCACGTCACTGACGTCGTCTGGCGTGACGGCGGCAGCCGCGGCATCAGCGGTCTCGACGGAGACGCTAGCTGCCGCAGCAGCAAGCTCGTCCCACGCGGTCACCCCGGACCGCGGTTCGACAGGCCGCTCCGGACCGCCCAGGGCACCGCGATCGGCGAGGACGAGGGTGGGTGGGAGCTTGTCCGTGAGCCTGGCCAGCTCCGCCAGCCGGTCGACGCCGAGGAAGGGCCCGGCCACGACCAAGGCGGCGGCGCGGGTGCGCTCCAGGATGTCCAGCGCCTCGTGCGCGGTGTAGCGGGTGTTGATCGGGACGAGCGTGGCCCCGGCGTAGTGCACCCCCAGCGCCGCGATCACCCAGCGGTAGGTGTTGGGCGCCCAGACGGCCACGTGCTCACCCGGCTGGACGCCCTGGGCAAGGTAGAACCGGGCGGCGGTGCGCACCTGGTCGAGCAGTTCGGCGAAGGTCAGCCGCACCGGCCCGTCGGCCACCGCCTCGGCCTCGGGGTGGGTCGCCGCGGCGTCGCTCAGTGCCTGCGGGACCGTCGACAACGCCATCGCCCCATCCGTTAGTCCAGCTACCTAGCAAGTGCTTGGTAGGGTAGCCTACCGACATGTCCGAGGGCCAGCACAGCACTGACGAGGCCTTCCGGCTGGAGGTCCGCAGCTGGCTCGAGGAGAACCTCGCCGGTGACTTCGGAGCACTGCGCGGACTGGGTGGCCCGGGCAGCGAGCACGTCGCCTTCGACGAGCGGCTGGCGTGGGACAGACACCTCTCCGCCGCCGGGTGGACGTGCCTGGGCTGGCCGGTCGAGCACGGTGGCCGCGGCGTCAGCGTGCAGCAGCAGGTGATCTTCCACGAGGAGTACGCCCGCGCCAACGCGCCGCACCGCGCCAACCACATGGGGGAGGAGCTGCTCGGCCCCACGGTGATCGCCTTCGGCACTCCCGAGCAGCAGGCCCGCTTCCTCCCGCGGATCAAGGCCATCGATGAGCTGTGGTGCCAGGGGTACTCCGAGCCGGGCTCCGGCTCCGACCTCGCGGCGGTCTCCACGAGTGCCTACCTCGAGGACGGGCAGTGGCACGTCACCGGCCAGAAGGTCTGGACGTCATTGGCCCACCTGGCCGACTGGTGCTTCGTGGTGGCGCGCACCGAGCCCGGCTCAAAAGGGCACCGCGGCCTGTCCTACCTGCTCGTCCCGATGGACCAACCCGGGATCGAGGTGCGGCCCATCCAGCAGCTCACCGGCACCTCGGAGTTCAACGAGGTCTTCTTCGACGACGCCCGCACCGACGCCTCGCTCGTGGTGGGCGAGCCCGGTGATGGCTGGCGCATCGCCATGGGCACCCTCGGCTTCGAGCGCGGTGTGGCCACGCTCGGCCAGCAGGTGGGCTTCCGTCGCGAGCTCGACCACCTCGTCGCGCTGGCCAGGAGCACGGGCGCGGCCAACGACCCGCTCGTCCGTGACCGGCTGCTGCGCTCCTACCGTGATCTCGAGGTGATCCGCGCCCACGTGCTGCGCACCCTGGAGTCCGTGACGTCGGGCGTGCCCGGCACCGAGTCGTCGGTGGCGAAGCTGCTCTGGGCCCGCTGGCACCGTGACCTCGGCCAGTTGGCCATGCAGATCCGCGGCGCCGACGGCCTGCTCACCGATGCCGATGGCCTGGACGAGTGGCAGCGGCTCTTCCTCTTCACCCGCGCCGACACGATCTACGGCGGGTCAGACGAGATCCAGCGCAACATCATCGCCGAGCGCACCCTCGGCCTACCCCGGGAAGCGCGGCCATGAGCACCCCTCCGCAGTACGTCGACGGCCACAACCTGCTCACCGGCAAGGTCGTGGTCGTCACCGCCTCGGCCGGGGCGGGCATCGGCATGGCCACCGCTCGGCGCTGCCTGGAGGAGGGGGCGCAGGTCGTCATCAGCGACACCCACGAGCGCCGGCTGGGCGAGACGCTGGCGACGCTCCAGGAGGCACACGGCGCGGAGAACGTCGATGCCCTGCTCTGCAACGTGACGATCGAGGAGCAGGTGCAGGCGCTGATCGACCGCGCGGTGGCCCGCTTCGGCCGCCTCGATGTCATGATCAACAACGCTGGCCTGGGTGGCACCAAGTCCGTCATCGAGATGGAGGACGAGGAGTGGCTGCGCGTCCTCGATGTCACCCTCAACGGCACCTTCCGCTGCACCCGCGCCGCACTCAAGCAGTTCATCACCCAGGGCGGTGGCGGGGCGGTCGTCAACAACGCCTCGGTCATCGGCTGGCGCGCGCAGGAGGGGCAGGCGCACTACGCCGCGGCAAAGGCCGGGGTCATGGCACTGACCCGCTGCGCCGCCCTCGACGCTGCCCCGCACAACATCCGCGTCAATGCGGTCTCGCCGAGCCTGGCCATGCACCCGCACCTGGTGAAGGTCACCAGCGACGAACTGCTGGCCGAGCTCACCAAGCGGGAGGCGTTCGGGCGCTACGCCGAGCCGTGGGAGGTGGCCAACGTGATGGTCTTCCTGGCCAGCGACTACTCGTCGTACATGACCGGCGAGGTCCTCAGCGTCAGCAGCCAGCACCCGTGAGCACCGCCCAGCCCGTCCCCGCGGACCGGCGCGCCGAGCTCCTGGCCATCGCGGCCGGACTCTTCGCCGAGCGCGGCCTGCGGGCGACGACCGTCCGCGACATCGCCGACGCTGCTGGCATCCTCAGCGGCAGCCTGTACCACCACTTCGACTCCAAGGAGTCGATGGTCGACGAGATCCTGCGCGAGTTCCTCGACTCCCTCTTCAACGAGTACCGCGAGATCAGCGCCCGCAACCTGCCACCGCGCAAGACCCTCGAGGTCGTCGTCACTGCGTCGTTCCAGGCCATCCACGAGCGGCGCGATGCGGTGGCCATCTACCAGGCCGAGGCCCGGCACCTAGCCAGCCAGGAGCGATTCAGCTACATCGGCGAACGCATCGACGAGTTCCGCACGCTCTGGCACACGGTGCTGGCCGCCGGCGTCGCGGATGGCGACTTCCGCAGCGACCTGGACGTCGAGCTGGCCTATCGCTTCCTGCGCGACACCGTCTGGGTCGGCGTCGGCTGGTACCGGCCCGGCGGTGCCCTGGCGATCGATGCGATCGCCGCCCAATATCTCTCCATCGTCCTGGATGGAATCGCACCGAGAACTGGTTCTACTACTACGCAACGCACTAAACGAGGAGATCGTCATGGCTGAGGCCTACATCGTCGACGCAGTCCGCACCGCTGTCGGACGACGCAACGGAGCACTCAGCGAGGTGCACTCCGCCGACCTCGGTGCCCATGTGATCAGCGCCCTCTTCGACCGGAACCCGAGTGTCGATCCTGACGCCGTCGACGACGTCATCTTCGGCTGCATCGACACCCTCGGCTCGCAGGCCGGCGACATCGCGCGGACGGCCTGGCTCTGCGCCGGTTACAGCGATGCAGTGCCCGGCGTGACGATCGACCGGCAGTGCGGCTCCAGCCAGCAGGCCGTGCACTTCGCCGCGCAGGCCGTCCTCAGCGGCACCGCCGACCTTATCGTCGCCGGTGGCGTGCAGAACATGAGCAAGATCCCGATCGCCTCGGCGATGATGGTCGGCCCGCAGTTCGGCTTCGAGACGCCCTTCACCGGGTCGACGGGCTGGGCCAAGCGCTTCGGTGACCAGGAGGTCTCGCAGTTCCGCGCGGCGGACCTGATCGCCGAGAAATGGGACATCAGCCGCGAGTCGATGGAGGAGTGGGCGCTGCAGAGCCACCAGCGCGCCCAGACGGCCATCGGCGAGGGCCGCTTCACGAACGAGATCGTCGCCTGGGAGGGCTTCGACACCGATGAGGGGCCGCGCCCGGACACCACGCTGGAGAAGATGGCCTCGCTGAAGACGCTGCGCGAGGGCGGCCGCATCACCGCGGCGGTGTCCTCGCAGATCTCCGACGCCGGCAGCGCGATGCTGATCGCCTCCGAGGCCGCAGTCGCCCGCTACGGGCTCACGCCGCGCGCCCGTGTCCACCACATCTCCGTCCGCGCCGACGACCCGGTCTACATGCTCACCGCCCCGATCCGGGCCACGCAATACGCCCTCGACAAGGCCGGCATGACGCTCGACGACATCGACCTCGTCGAGATCAACGAGGCCTTCGCCTCGGTCGTGCTGGCCTGGCTGAAGGAGACCGGCGCCGACCCCGCGAAGGTGAACGTCAACGGCGGGGCCATCGCTCTGGGCCATCCGATCGGCGCCACGGGCACCAAGCTGATGACGACGCTGCTCAACGAGCTCGAGCGCACCGGCGGGCGCTACGGCCTGCAGACGATGTGCGAGGGCGGCGGACAGGCCAACGTCACCATCATCGAGCGGCTGTAACGTCGCCTCCATGATCCTGACCCTGGGTGCCCGCCAGCTCTACTACGAACGCCGGGGCATCGGCGAGCCGTTGCTGCTGATCATGGGAATGGCGGGGCACCACAACACGTGGGGTGAGCCATTCCTGTCAGCGCTGGCCGAGCACTTCGATGTCGTCACCTTCGACCACCGCGGCATCGGCGAGAGCACGGACGTGCCCGGCGACTTCTCGATAGTCGACCTCGCCAACGACACGGTGGCACTGCTCGAGGCGCTGGGGTGGGAGAGCGCCCACGTCATGGGCATCTCGCTCGGCGGCATGGTCGCCCAGGAGCTGGTGCTGGACGTGCCCGAGATGGTGCGGACGCTCGTCATCGGCTGCTCGTACTGCGGTGGCGAGGGCTCCTCGCTCGCAGCGCCCGGCCCGACGGCGATGCTCGAGGCCATGTCTACCGGCGACGTCGAGGCCTCGCTCCGCGCCGCCTACCTGGCCAACCTCTCGCCCGCCTACACCGCCGACGAGGCGCACTACGCCCCCTTCCACGATGCGGCCCTTTCAGTGCCCGCGCCGGTGCAGGTGATCGTGCGACAGGCCCAGGCTGCCTTCGTCCACGACACGAGCACCCGCCTGCCGGGCGTCTCCACGCCCACCGCGGTGATCCACGGGACGGCCGACGACATGCTCCTCTACAGCAACGGGCAGCAGATCGCCTCGCTCATCCCGACGGCGGCGTTACACACCTTCGACGGCGTGGGTCACCTGTTCTGGTGGGAGCGCCCCGAGGAGACCGTGACCATCGTGCGGGAGCTCGCCCTCGGGCTCGGCTAGTACGTCGCGGTGCCTTCGGCAGAGGATGCCGAGGCACAGCGCGGAGACGAACATCAGCGCGCCGGCGATCAGGAACACGGGCCGGATACCGATGACGTGTCCCAGCGCGCCCCCGGCCAGGGCGCCGAGCGCGATGCCGCCGAAGACGAGCGTGCGGTAGGCACCCTGCACCCGGCCGAAGAGCTGCTGCGGGATGAGCGCCTGACGCAGTGACATCGTCAGCACGTTCCACACCATCACGCCTGCCCCGTCGATCCCGAAGAACAGCGCGCCCACATACCCGTTGCGGGTGAACGCCATCGCCGCCACCCCGATCGCTCCGAGCGCGCAGCCGATGGTGAGCGTGCGACCGCGGCCGAAACGACGCGCGGCCAGCGGGGTGCCCAAGCCGCCGAGGATGCTACCCAGACCGCCCACGAGCAGGACGAGGCCGAAGTCGGCCGGTGGCAGCCGTAGCTCCTCGATCACGTAGAGCACGAGGATCCCCGACGTCATGCTCGACACGGAGGCAGTGACGGTGGAGATCAGGGTCAGGCCGCGGAGCAGCGAGTGGCCGTTGAGCCAGCGCACGCCCTCGCCGATCTCCTGGCGCAGGGTGGTCGAGGCCCCCGTCCGCGGTGGACGGAACGCGCCGCGCAGGGCCAGCAGCAGGAGCGCGGCCCCCGCGAAGCCCACTGCGTTGATGAGGACGGGGAGGGCTGCCGCGGTCGCGAAGAGCACCGAGCCGATCGGGGCACCCAGAAAGGTCTGGCCGAGCGTCTCCTCCACGGTGAGCAGGCTGTTGGCCCGGTCGAGCTCGGCCGCGCCGACGAGCTGGGGCAGCAGGGCTCGCGACGCGCTGTCGTAGACGGTCTCGGCCAGCCCGAGCAGGAAGGCCACCGCGTAGAGCACCGCGATCGAGGCCTCGTGGGAGACGATCAGCAGGGCCAGCACGCCGGTGCAGGCGGCGCGCAGCACGTTGGCCGCCGCCATGGCATGCCGCCGATCGAGCCGGTCGATCAGGGCGCCACTGGGCAGGGCAAAGAGCAGCCAGGGCAGGTACGTGCAGGTGATCAGCCCCGAGACCAACACCGCGTTGTGCGTGTACGAAGCCGCCAGTAGGGGCAGTGCGGTGCGGCCGATCCCGTCGGCGAGGTTGGACGTTGCGCTGCTCGCGTACAGGCGCCGAAACTGCTGATTCATCGCACGTCCGCCGGGAAGGTCGCGTACTGCAGGTGGACGCGCCGGGTGCCCTCGCCCTTCGGCGCGGCGCGATACTTGTTCAGCAGGGCAGCCAGCTCGTCGGCCAGGGCGCGCGTCTGCGTCGGATCGAGGTCGAGCACGTCGTCGGCGTCGCTCGAGGCACGCTGCCACTCCGCCGGCCACTCGACCGCAGTCTCGTACCAGCGCGTCAGCGCCCGGCTCCGCGCCTCGGCGGAGTCTCGCAGGACGAAGTCGGCCGCCGCCCGCGTGCTGTCGTCGCCAAGCATGCCGAAGCCGGTGGTGTGAATCTCGTCGACGGCCATCCGCCACCAGCGCTGCTGCCGGCCGGGGGAGCGGGGGAGCGCAGCGTCCGCCTCAGGGGTGAACTCCTCGACGAAGCCGTGCCGGGCGAGCTGGCGGAGGTGGTAGCTGATCGCCCCGGTCGTCTCGCCGAGCTCGGCGGCGAGGCTGGTGACCGAGGCGCGCTGGCGCAACTGGAGCAGCCGGAGCATCTCGACGCGGAGCGGATGCGCCATTGCTTTGAGGCTCTCGGGGCCGACCTCGAGTCGTCGCATGCTGGAGACGCTACATTGCACCGTTTTTGTTTGCAAATAGAATTGGGCTAACTATCTCGGGCGGTGCGGCGTACGGTCGGGGAATGGGAGCCGAGCCGCAGAATCCACTGGTCACGCTGCTCATCGCCGCGGTCTTCCTCGTCGGCGTCGGCGTGCTGATGTGGTCACTCGGCCGACGTCGCTGAGCCTGGCCCTTGCTTCGGGGCTGACCGGAGCGCAGGTCGTCCCGGCCGTACACACTGCATCGCTAACGTTCCTGGCTCTGCTTCCCTACATTATGTCAACTAGATCGCTGGCGCAGGGGTATGCGCGGCCGCAGGAGGGTTGGGGCCGGTTGGCTACCCGGCACCCTTGGCCTGCAGAAACAGCCCCAGAGCAGCGTCGCCGCAGGTCAAACCCGGACGCAGGCGCGACGTGCAGCCACCAACCGACCGCGCTGACCTGCAGCAGCACGCCCAGAGCGCGTAGCTCGCCGCTCAGAGCCGCGGCACGGCAAACAAGGCCGGCAGGGCGGTCAGAGGCACGGCGGGCAGCGAGGCTGGTAGCGCTGCGCGGCGCGAACGCTCAGCTCTATCCACTTCGCCGATAAGAGACATTATGTCATTCTAGCCGCGCTATCGAACGAGTGAGGCACCGCGCGAACTTCGAGACCTCGATCCCCCTGTAGCCGTCGGGATTGCAGGTGTGAATGGGGATGTTCTCGGCCAGAGCTGACGCTGCGATGAGCGTGTCGAAGGCCCGAGCTACGGGTTTTGCGCCGGCGGATCGCAGTGACGCTGCGACGCGACCGAACGCGCGGGCTGCTTCGGGTCCGAACGGGATCGCGTCGAAGTCGGACTCGGCCTGCTGCAAATGCGCCTGGCGTGCAGCGCGTTCCTTCGCGGTGCGTGCGACGTGCGGACCGACGCGAGGCTCGGGGTCGTCGGTTTGTCCTTAGACGTTCGCTTCGGCGTCATTGTCCGGTTGGGCTGGACTGAGAATCTCTGTCGAGCCCCCTCCCGAAGACCCCCGGAAGGACGTTCATGCCCAACGTAGATCGCCGTCGGTTCCTGCAGCTCGCCGGCGGCGCCACGGCGCTGTCGATGCTGCCGACCAGCATCGCCCGCGCTGCCGCTATCCCCGCCAACCGCCGCTACGGAGACCTGCGCGACGTCGAGCACATCGTCGTCCTGATGCAGGAGAACCGGAGCTTCGACCACTACTTCGGCACCCTGCGCGGTGTCCGCGGCTTCGGCGACCCGCACCCGCCGATCCTCCCTTCCGGCAGGTCGAGCTTCCACCAGACCGACGGGACGACCGAGACGCTGCCGTTCCGGCCGTCTGCCGTCGATCTCGGTCTCAGCTTCCTCGAAGGCTCGGGCCACAGTTGGGGTGACCAGCACGAGGCCTTCAACAACGGCCGCTACGACCAGTGGATCCCTGCCAAGGGCACGACGGTCACCATGGCCCACCTCGATCGCAAGGCCATCCCCTTCCACTACGCGCTGGCCGACGCCTTCACGATCTGCGACAGCTACCACTGCTCGATCCTCAGCTCGACGGACCCGAACCGTTACTACATGTGGACCGGCTGGGTCGGCAACGACGGCAAGGGTGGCGGACCGGTCATCGGCAACGACGAGATCGGCTACAGCTGGACCACCTACCCCGAGCGCCTCCAGGCCGCGGGCGTCTCCTGGAAGATCTATCAGGACATCGGCGTCGGGCTCGACGCGGCTGGGTACTGGGGCTGGACCAGCGACCACTACATCGGCAACTTCGGCGACAACTCGCTGCTCTACTTCAAGCAGTTCCAGGACTCGAAGCCCGGCAGCCCGCTGTACAAGAAGGCTCTCACCGGCACGGACGTCAGCGCTGGGCAGAGCTTCTTCGCCGATCTACTCGCCGACGTGAAGAACGACCGGCTGCCGCAGATCTCCTGGATCGTTGCCCCGGAGGCCTATACCGAGCACCCGAACTGGCCGCCGAACTTCGGTGCCTGGTACGTCTCGAACGTCCTCGACGCGCTGACCAGTAACCCGGAGGTCTGGTCCAAGACCGCGCTGCTGCTGACCTACGACGAGAACGACGGGTACTTCGACCACATCGTGCCGGCCTACCCGAACGTCGGTCCGCTGGCCGGCGGGTCGACGGTCTCCACGGCCAACGAGCTCTACCCGGGGCAGGGCACCACGCCCGGCGGCTCCACCGGCGAGGTCAACGCCTACGGCCTCGGGGTGCGGGTGCCGATGCTCGCCATCTCGCCCTGGAGCACCGGCGGCTGGGTCTGCTCGCAGACCTTCGACCACACCTCGATCCTGCAGTTCATGGAGCGCCGCTTCGGGGTGAAAGAACCCAACATCACCCCTTGGCGACGTGCGGTGGCCGGCGATCTCACGTCAGCCTTCGACTTCAGCAAGGAGGAGTCGAGCAGGCCGAAGCTGCCCTCGACGACGGCGTACCGACCCAAGGGCGAGCCGCCGTACGAGGACTATGCCCCTACTCCCCCGGCGAAGGGCACGATCCCCAAGCAGGAGCCCGGCACCAGGCCCTCGCGCGCGCTCGGGTACCGGTTCGACGTGACGGCCAGCCTGCAGGCCAAGGAGCTCAGGCTCAAGCTCAACAACCCTGGCAAGCTCGGGGTGGCGCTGCACGTCCGCTCCAACAGGCCCGGCACGACGATGGCACCGGAGTGCTACACCCTCGGCGCAGGCACGTCCCTCACCGCCACGGTGCCGGTGCACGGCGCCTATGACATCAGCGTGCACGGGCCGAACGGCTACTTCCGCCGGTACGCCGACGGCACCGATTACGCCGACCTGACGGTGTATTCGGCCACTGAGAAGGACGGTTCGCTGAGCCTGGCGCTGTCGAACACCGGTACCGGCCCACTCCACCTGCGCGTCACCGACGTCTACTCCGGCGTCAAGGCGGTCACCCTGCTCCGTGGCGCGAGCCAGACCGTCAGCATTGCCGCCCATCGCGCTGGGGGCTGGTATGACGTCGGGGTCTCGATCAACGGCTCCGACGCCTTCGTGCGCCGGTTCGCCGGCCGTGTCGAGACCGGCAAGCCGAGCATCAGCGACCCGCAGCTCGGTTAGCTCCTCTCCGACGAACGGGCGCTGACGGTCACGACCGCCGGGCGTAGAGAATTGCCTGGGGTGACTTCTCGAGCTCTGCGGGGTCGCGCACCGTCTGCGCGTGGACGTGCAGGTCGGCCGATTCAAGCTCGGCGGCGATCCGCTCCGGTGCAAGCCGCCACGCGTCGAGGTCGATGTCGTGGCCGTATGCATGGGTGAGCTGACGGGGCTCGTCACCCACTTGGAAGGCAAGCAGCAGCTGCCCGCCCGGTCGCAGCACCCGGGCGAACTCGCCGAACACCCCTGAGAGCTCCTCTGGCGGCGTATGGATGATCGAGTACCAGGCGACGAGCCCGTCGAGCGACCCGTCCGGCAGTGCCAGGGCCGCCATGGTGCCGACCTCGAACTGCAACTCCGGGTGCAGCCCGCGGGCGACGCCGACCATGCCGGGCGAGAGGTCGATGCCCCGCACGATCAGGCCGCGGGTCTGCAGGTACTCCGTGATCCGGCCAGGCCCGCAGCCGACGTCTGCCACCGCTCCCCCGCGCCCGACGAGCTCGGCGAAGGTGTTGAGCGCAGCGCGGTCAAAGTGGGCAGCGGCCAGGTGATCACGGATCAGCAGTTCATAGTCGACGGCGACGGTGTCGTACGCCGCCCGGACCCGCTGCAGATGATCAGCCAATGTGCAGTGCCACGATCTCGTCGCCGGCCAGCGTGAAGTCGAAGCTCAGGTCGGCCTCTCCCCCCGGGAAGTCGCCCACCAGATGCGCCGAGACGCGGTACTCCCCCGGTGCCGCGGACGACGCCCCGGTGATCGTGGTGGTGTAGCTCCACTTGCCGATCAGCTCGCGCCGCCAGCGTTCGATCTCGCTACGGCCGGAGTACGTCTGCCCCTCGTCGACGACCGTGCTGCTCTCGGCGAAGCAGGCGGCGATCGCCGAGGGATCCTTCGCATCGGTTGCAGCGAAATAGCGGACGATCACATCTGGTGCGGTCTCAGTCATGCCCCAAGTTCTACGACACGGGTCCGACAACAGCCGATCGTGCAACTTCGGCCCTCGCTACGACGGCGAAAGTTGCACAATCGGCGCCAGAGGCCTAACCATCGGGGCCCGCCGCACACCCGAGGAGCCGTAATGTCGACGTACCCGCAGATCCTCACGCCCGTCGGGCACGTCGAGCCGGTGCCGCGCCGCATCCGGGCGATGCTGGCCGGCCGCTTCGTCGTCGACACGACGAAGGCCCGCTATGTCTGGGAGATCGCCAACTACCCGGCGTACTACCTCCCTGCGGCCGACATCGACCCGGCCGTGCTGGCGGGGCTACACGTCAAGCACGGCGGCGGCGAGTTGGCCGGCTACGTCCGCATCCGCTGGACGGCCCTTGATGCGTGGTTCGAGGAGGACGAGCAGGTCTTCGTCCATCCGCGCGATCCATACACCCGCGTCGATGCGCTGCGCTCGACCCGACGGGTGCGGGTGGAACTGGACGGTGTCGTGCTCGCCGAGAGCTCCTCGGCCGTCCTCGTCTTCGAGACGGGGCTGCCTACCCGGCACTACCTGAACCGCACGGACCTGAACTACGACCACCTGGCTCCGTCCGGCACCGTCACCGAATGTCCGTACAAGGGAACCACGAGCGCCTACTGGAACGCCGTGATCAACGGTACCGAGCACCGCGACATCGCCTGGGCCTACGACTTCCCCACCCGTCAGCTACTGCCGATCGCCGGGCTGGTGGCCTTCTACGACGAGAAGGTCGACACCTTCCTCGACGGGCAGCTGCTCGAGCGTCCGGTCACCAAGTTCAGCTGACCGGGCAGGATGGTGGCATGAGTGCCTACTGGATCAGCATCTATCGAGAGACCCTTGACCCGGACAAGCTGAGCGCCTACGCAAAGCTGGCCGGCCCGGCCCTGCAGGCCGCCGGTGGCACGTTCCTCGCCCGCGGCCTGCCCGAGCAGGTCTACGAGCAGGGTGAGTCGACGCGCGTGGTGATCATCGAGTTCGAGTCGGTCGACGCGGCCCGGGCGGCCCACGACAGCCCCGCGTACCAGGAGGCGCTCGCCGCCCTCGACGGAGGCGCGGTCCGCGAGATCCGGATCGTCCCCGGCGTCTAACCACTTGCTCGGGGTGGTCGAATGATCCCGTGGCCAAGCACATCGGGATCCTGCTCTTCGACGACGTGGAGGAGCTCGACGCCGTCGGTCCGTGGGAGGTGCTCTCCTATTGGACGCGCGCCTTCCCCGAGGATGGCTACGACGTCCTCTGTCTCGCGAAGCAGAGCGGACTCGTCACCTGTGCCAAGGGTCTGTCGATCCACGCGCCGTACTCCTACGAGACGGTCCCGCCCCTCGATGTTCTGATCTACCCCGGCGGCCAGGGCACCCGCCCGCACCTCGTCGATCCCGCCCAGCTCGACTGGGTTCGGGCTCGGCGCAACGACACCCCGCTCATGGTCAGCGTCTGTACGGGCGCGCTCGTCTACGCCGCCGCAGGCCTGCTGGCCAACCGCCCCGCGACCACCTACTGGGGCTCGCTGGAGCTGCTGGCAGAGCTCGACCCGACGATCCGGGTCGATGCCGAGGCGCGCTTCGTCGACGACGGCGACGTGATCACCTCCGCCGGGGTGTCGGCGGGCATCGACATGGCGCTGCACCTCGTCGCCCGGCTGGCTGGAGTCGAGCGGGCCCGCGCGGTGCGACGCGGGATCCAGTACGACCCCGCCCCGCCGGTCTGAGGCCCCGCCCGTCTGAGGCCCCGCCCGTCTGAGGCCCCCGTCTGAGGCCCTGACCGTCTGAGTGGGCCTGCTGTGAGCCGCACCACTGAAAGCCACACTCTCACTCGGAATTTCTTAGTGACGTGTCAACATTGACGCATCATGACGACACTCACCGATCTCGCCCAGCTTCCGGTCCTCGACGACGACGCCCGTCGCCTGCTGTTCACCGAGGCCCGCACCGCGAACACCTTCTCCCCCGAGCCGATCTCCGACGAGACGCTGGCCTCGATCTGGGAGCTCGCGAAGTGGCCGCCGACGATGGCCAACACCCAGCCGCTGCGCGTGCTCTTCGTTCGCACGCCGGAGGGCAAGGAGCGTCTCGTCCCGCTCATGTCCGAGGGCAACCAGGCCAAGACGGCAGCTGCCCCGGTCACCGCGATCCTGGCCGCTGACGTCGACTTCCACGAGTTCATCCCGGAGATCTTCCCGATCCGCCCGGAGATGAAGGACCACTTCGAGGCTGCCGGTGCCGACGCCCGCGAGCCGCAGGCGCGCTTCAACTCCGCGCTGCAGGCCGGATACTTCCTGCTGGCCGCCCGCGCACACGGCCTGGCCACCGGCCCGATGCTCGGCTATGACGCTGCGGGCATCGACGCCGAGTTCTTCGCCGGCACCGCGCACAAGACCGTGCTCGTGGTGAACCTTGGCCACGCCGGCGAGGACGCCTACTTCCCCCGCCAGCCCCGGCTGGGCCACGAGGACGTCATCAGCTGGGCCTAGCTCTCGGGCAGGTGCTCGACGGCCCACGTGGAGATCTGCTCCAAGGCAGGCATCAGGGCCCGCCCCCGCTCGGTGAGTGCGTAGGACACCGACAGGGGCGGGCCCTCGTCGACCCGCCTGCTGATCAGCCCGCTGGCAGCCAGCGCGCTGAGCCGGTCCGACAGCATCGAGTCACTGATGCCCGGCACCTGACGGGCCAGCTCACGGAAGCCCGCCGGGCCGGTGCTCAGCGTGCCGAGCAGCACGGCGTTCCACCGCTTGCCGAGGAACGCGAAGGCACGGGCCAGCGCCGCGTCACCACGCAGGCAGGCCGAGCCGTCGATCGGGTCAGACACCGACCGCCAACTCCAGGGCCGACAGCTCGTCCTCGAGATAGGTCAGCATCCGCTGCAGGTGCGGGACGCTGCGCCGGCAGCCGGTGAGGCCGAAGGCGATCTCGTCGGAGTAGCTCGTGACGGTGATGTTGAGGGCCTGGCCGTCGAGCGGGATCGACAGCGGGTAAAGCCCGTCTAGCCGCGCGCCGTTCCAGTACATCGGGCTGCGCGGGCCGGGCACGTTGGAGATCACCAGGTTGAACGGCGGACGTGCCACCGAGTTCAGCCCCAGCAGCGGGTAGAGCACCACCGGGCTGGCCCCGATCGCGCTCATGCTGAGGATCTGCAACTGGGACATCCCGGCCATCGCCTCCTTGCCGTCCTGCATCGAGTTGTGTACGGCGTCGAGGCGGCCGATCGGCTCGTCGAGGTGCGTGCCGAGGTTGCACATCACCAGCCCGATCGAGTTGCCGCCACCATCACCGTCGCCGGTCTCGTCCCCGTGCAGCGACACCGGCACCATCGCGATCAACGGCTCGTCGGGCAGCGCCTCCATCGAGAGCAGGTAGGCGCGCAGGGCGCCGGAGCACATCGCCAGCACCACATCGTTGACGGTCGTGTTGCAGGCCTTGCCCACCTGACGGATCCGCTCCATCGGCCAGGACTGTGCGGCGAAGCGCCGCGCCCCGGTGATCGGCACGTTGAACATCGTGCGCGGTGCGGAGAAGTTCAGGGCACCGCCCTGGTCGTTGAGGCCACGGCGAACGGTCCGGGCGAAGGCAGGGACGATGCCGGCGACATCCCCGGCGAGGTTCAGCGCGTCGCGCAGCGCTGTGATCGGCAGCGGACCCTGCCGCTCTGCCGGCGGGCGGGCCCGGTGCTGACGCGGCGCCCAGAACGGCGGCACATCCCGGTCGTCCGGATCGTCGGTGAGCATCTTCGACAGCATCCGCAGCGCGGACACACCGTCGACCAGGGCGTGGTGAGACTTGAAGTAGACCGCGAAACGCCCGTCGTTGAGCCCTTCGATCAGGTGCATCTCCCAGAGCGGACGGTGCCGGTCGAGCAGCGACGAGTGCAGCCGCGAACAGAGCGCCAGCAGCTCGAGCACGCGGGCCGGCTGGGGCAGCGCGTTGCGGCGGACATGGTGCTCGAGGTCGAACTGGCGGTCGACCTCCCAGCCCCACTGACCCAGCGACGTGATCGACCGACGCGCCTTCTTCTGGAAAAGCGGTGCCACCTCACTGTCGATCATCGCGGCGTCGAACATGGCTCGGATGTCGAGCGCATCCGCGCCGTCCGGCGGCTGGAAGAGCTGCAGCCCGCCGACGTGCATCGGATGCTCGCGACTCTCACCCAGCAGGAAGAGCGAGCTGGTCGGTGACATCGGCCGCAACATGACTCGATCCTTGCACTGGATCAGCTGCCCGGCGAGGTGTGGACCTCGCCGTGCACGTCGGCGCAGTCGCCGGCGTCGTGCGTCGGGGCGTCGGCGTGCTCGGTCTGCAGGGTGACGTGTCCGATGCCGTACCGCTGGTCGAGCACCGTCCGCACCCGAGCGCTGACCTCGTGACAGTCGTGCGACGGCCGGACGAGCAGGTGCGCCGACATCGCCGAGGACCCCGGGCCGATCTGCCAGACGTGCAGGTCGTGCAGCTGGGCCACACCATCGACCCCGGCAAGTTCGGCACCGAGCAGGTGGGGGTCGACGCCCTGTGGTGCCGCCTCGAGGAAGACCCGCCCCGCCGCGCGTACCAGGCGCCAGCCCGTCCAGACCATCACCACCGCCACGACGAGCGAGGCCACCGCATCGGCGCGGTCCCAGCCGGTGGTCAGCACGACGATCCCGGCCACGGCCGTGGCACCGAAGGCCCAGACGTCGGTGGCCAGGTGGGCCACCACCCCGCGCACGTTCAGGCTGCCGCGGTCAGCCCGGCCGGCCAGCGCGGTGGCAGCGATGTTGGTGACCACACCCACGAGCGCGACGATCGTGACCACACCACCGCGAACCTCGCTTGGGTCGATCAGGCGGCGCACCGCCACGACGCCGAACCACGCCGAGAGGAGCAGCAGCGTGATCCCGCTGGCCTGGCCGGAGAGCGCGTCGACGCGGGCGAAGCCGTAGGTATAGGCGCCCTTGGCCGGGCGCTGGGCGATCCGCGAGGCCACGATCGCCACCATGATCGCGGTGGCGTCGCTGAGCATGTGCCCCGCGTCGGTGATCAAGGCGATCGAGTGTGCGACGAGCCCGGCGACGACCTCGCCCGCCATGAAGACGACGACAACGGCGAGCGCCGCGGCGAGCCAGCGCCGGTCGGCCGTGGCGCTGGGCGCGTGGGAGTGCCCTCCATGTCCCGCGCCGTGATCGTGGCTCACCTGACCACTGTCACACATCGCGCGGCGCGGCGCGCGTGCCGACTCACCAACCGG
>JAOPUX010000151.1 GCA_025963285.1 Jatrophihabitans sp. | reverse complement strand
CCGCGCCGCGGCGGCCAGGCTTCGCGCCACGCCGGCACCGCTGCGCGCGCGGTCGGTCGCCGCAGCAGCGACCAGCCGGAGCGGGCTCGGCTCGGGTCGTGCGTGCCATTCGAGCGCCGGCGGTGGCTTCGAGTCGGCACCCGCGTCGAGCATGCAGGCGAGCAGGGCCATGCCACCCACGCCGTCGACCATGCTGTGGTGCACCTTCCAGACGACCGCCCACTGCCCGTCGGGCATCCCGTCGACCAGCCAGGCCTCCCAGAGCGGGTGGTCGGCGTCCATGGGCTGGGACATGAGGCGCTCGACGAGGGCACGCAGTTCGGTGTCGCCGCCGGGAGCAGGCAGCGCGGTGTGCCGGACGTGGAAGGTGAGGTCGAAGGTTCGGTCGTCGACCCAGACCGGGCGCGCGATGCCGAACGGAACCGTGCGCATCCGCATCCGGTACCTGGGCAGTGCGGAGAGCTTGCGCTCCACGGCGTCGACCAGTTCCGGGTAGCTCGGCGCAGGTCCGTCGAAGATGGTGACGCTGGCGATGTGCAGCGACGTATGGCCGTCCTCGAGGTACCAGAAGCCCGCGTCGAGCAGGCTCAACCTGTCCATGCCGACAGCCATCACGCTCACGCCGAGGGTGCGGCGGGGTCGGGGTGAACGACGAGAACGGGGCACTGCGCGTGCTCGGCGACGTTGGCGCTGACGGAGCCGAGCAGCATTCCGGCGAAGCCGCCGTGGCCGCGGCTGCCGACGACCAGCATCGCCGCTCCGTGTGCGGCGGTCAGGAGGACGTTTGCGGGGTAGCCCTCACTGACCGTCAGCTGCAGGTTCGCCGGACGGTTCGCCCCGAACACCTCGTCGACCGCGTCGACAAGCGCCTTGTCGGCGTCCTGGGCGGGATCCCACTCGCTCGGCGGGACGGCCCAGCCGAAGGTGGCGGGGTACTGCCAGGCGATGACCGCCTCGACGTACCCGACGGTCGCCTGGGCGATCTTCGCCGCCCAGGTGAGGGCCAGCTTCGACTCCTCGGATCCGTCCACTCCGACGACGACGCGCTTGGTGACGGTTGGTTCGCTGGTGGTCACGGTGACACCCCTTTCGCTCCAGGCGAGTCTCTCGCCGCAGCTGCGCGTGGAGCAGGGCCGAAGGTCACCTTCGTGGCGGGACGCATCGGCGGGACCTTCGGCCCTGCTGGACAGCCGCCCGCGCTCGCAGCGTGTGGGCATGACGACCACCCCCCGGGGGCTGACGGCTTCGGACTGCGCTCCGACGGCAGGCAGGTGCTGGTCCGGCCGGTTGCGCCGGCCGATGCCGCGCCCTGCGCACTGAGTCACCGGGTGAGCAGCATCGCTCTAGCTCCGCTCCTTCTCCCAGAGCCGCAAAGCAGCCCGTCGCGACCCGTTGGGTGCTGCGGGACCTCGGCTACGGCAGCGCGCGTGCCCTGATCCGCGTGCCCTGATCCGCGCGGGCCGTTCGGCGGGCCGGGACAGGACCTACGACCCGAGACCTGCCTCGGTCAGCAATCGAAGATTGTTCTGGGCCCGAGATAAGGCCCAGCAGACATCGGGCCTACTTATCAGGAGATCATCATGAAACGACGCACGATCGACAAGCTCATCAGCGTTGCCGGACTCAGCCTCGCCGCCCTGCTCGTCATCGCGGGCTCGCTGCTGACCTGGGCGAACCACTTCGTCGAGCACCAGGTGAAGACGCAGCTGTCACAGCAGCAGATCTACTTCCCGCCGAAGGACAGCGCGGCGATCGCCGCACCGGAGTTCGCGGCGATGAAGAAGTACGCCGGCGAGAAGCTCACCACCGGTGCCCAGGCCGAGACCTACGCCGATCACTTCATCGCCAACCACCTCAAGGTCATCGGTGGCGGCAAGACCTACGCCCAGCTGAGCACGCAGGCCCAGGCCGATCCCACCAACACCAAGCTCGCCGGGACGGTCGAGACGATGTTCAAGGGTGAGACCCTGCGCGGCCTGCTCCTCAACGCCTACGCCTTCGGGACGATGGGCACCATCGCCGGCATCGCGGCGATCGTCTCCTTCGTCGGAGCAGGCGTGATGCTGCTCCTCGCCGGCCTCGGGTTGTGGCACAGCCGCAGGCCCTCCGCCGACGAGGCAGTCTTCGGCGGAACCCACGAGGCGATCCCCGCCGCCGTCTAGCCCCTACCCCCACGACCACGCCCGGAGCCCTAGTCGCTCCGGGCGTGGTCCCGTTAACCGAAGGCCCGTCGACCGAACTGCTGCGCTGACACGTCACAACTTTCGGCTGGCGACCCTCCGCCGTGAGCCGAGGCTGTCGATCCGACGGGACCGACCTCCTCACGCTGGTCGCGGCACTTGCGTGGCTCTACGACCAGCCCTCGCTCGCGCAGCGCGCCGACCACCTCTTCAGTGTCATCCCGGGCGCGGTCCTCACGAGTCATGCGGACAGTGCCGTCAGTGGGGGGCCTCGGGCTCGACGCTGGGATTCTCCAAGACCGGCATCGGGCATCTCGCCACCGAACGGCCGAAGCGGGGATCGCCGACGGCGCCTGAATCCCTCTAGCTACTGGGCTCTTGAGTCAAGACTGAACGCAACCGAACATCATCAGCCAGCCCCCGGGGGCTATCGCCTCGGCGACCGGCATGTCATCGGCCCCCGTGTCGGCACCGATCTTCACGGCAGGTCTTGGCTCAGCCCTTTGCTCGCACGACGAAATCCGCGATCAGCGCGGCTAGGGCCTTGGGTTGGTCGCTCTGAACGGTGTGCCCTGCGCCGGCAACCGTCTCGACTCGGATCGAAGGCAGGTGGTGCGTCATCTCTGCCTTGTCGGCGTCGGTGACGAAACGGGAGTCGGCGCCGGTAACGAGCATGGTCGGCATGGTCATCCGAGCGACGTCCTCCCACAGCTCGCCCGTAGGAAAGGGAAGGCCGGGATCGGGACGGTCGTAGCGCCAGGCCCACCGCCCGTTGGGGAGCTGGTGGGAGTTGTGGACGACCCCGCGACGTACAGCGGAGGCAGCTCGCTGGGGAGCGGCGGCAACAGCTGCCTCGACCATCTCGTCACGGCTGTCGAATACCTTCGGTCCGCGCGTCAGTTGGACGGTCCCACGCTGCTCGGCGTTCATCGCGGCAGCCGCCTGAGGCGAGCCGGGAGCGACATCGACCAGGACCGCGCGGCGCACCAGCTTCGGACGGGTAGCGGCCAGGTGGATCGTCGTGAGCCCACCGAGTGACATGCCGATCACGGCGGCCGCTCGGGGCGCATACTGCTCGATGGCTATGGCCACTGCGTCGGCGTTGCGTACCGGCCCGTAGTCCCGATCGGCTCGCCACGCTGAGTGCCCGTGACCAGGTAGATCGATCGCGACGGCGGGTCGACCCAGCAGTAACAGGACGAGGTCCCACGTGTGCGCGTTCTGCCCCCCGCCGTGCAGCAGCACCAGCTCCGGCTCGCCGCTACCCCACCTCAGCAGACTCAATCGCTGGAGTGGCGCCGATGGTGCGGCGCCGTCGAGGGCCACGTCGATGTACTCGCGGGCGATCGGCGGGATGCTGCGGGGATCGAGGCCCAGTTCGTCGGCCGCCTCCACCAGCGAGTCGAACTCCGACGCCTCTGGCACGGCAGCTCCGGCATGGGAAGCGGCCTGCCTGCCTGGATCGGCGGACGCACGTCGCGGTGTACCGGTCATGCTGTCAGGCTACGTCGGCTGATCGGCGCACCCGGTGGCCTCGGCTTCGCCCGCTGCTGGAGGGCGGACCAACCGTCCGGCTGGAACGGGCGTGCGTGGCACCTCCAGCGACCGCTGTCGTCGGCGATCGACGTGGAGCCAAGACGCGGGTTGCACCCCCAAATCCCGTCGAACCGACGCGACGGACCGTGCTCCGCTCGGGCGTCCTTCCACAGCATCCAGGCCAGCAAATCCGGGACCTGGAAATCCCGGGAACATCGGAGTCGAAACTCCGAAGCCTCGTGGTGGCCAGGGGCGGGATCGAACCGCCGACCTACCGCTTTTCAGGCACAGCGGGCTGTGTCCGATGGTGCCCAAATCCCGACTTGATTGACTGGTGTTGGAACGCGCTGAAAGTCCCAAATTTGCTGGATTCATTTTGTGCAGTTGATGGCCGTCCCGTTGCCCCAGCGTTGCCCAGAAGCGATCATCCCAACGACCACTCCTGCTCAGATTGCGGCGTTCGTCGGCGGTGGGTGATGCGATGAGCCGGAGCGACCTTCTTGGCGCGTCCGACTCGGAGTCCCTCGGCACCAGTCCCTGCCGACTCGTCGAAGTCATGTCCCGGAGAGCGCGCTCACCACGGGAGCAAATTCCTCCATTACAGCGACTGGCACGGAGATGTAGGACAGGCCGTGCGTATCGCGCTGCTGCTGAAGGAGTTGGATGATTTCGCTTTGGGCGCCGATGAGGACGTGTGGGCTGTCCGCGAGGCTCTTGGGCCGCACGCCGAGCTGCGCTGCGACGCGCTCCAACGACTCGGTGGGCTTGTCGGTAACCCTGGTGAAGTATGCGCCCACCTCCAGCTCGATCGACCCGAAGCGCTCGCCCGCAGCTTCGCGGATCCACTCGACCCGTGTCGTCGTTGACACGTGAGCGCTGTCAGCGACGCTCCCTCTCATCGTTGCGGACGCCTGGGCGAAGTTGACGCTGACGATGTCGGCGTAGCGGCCGGCGAGGCCGAGGACGCGCCGACTGCCTCCACCGATCAGAATTGGCGGCCCACCGGCACGAGCTGGCATAGGTATCCCGGCGAAGCCGGACACCTGGAAGTGCTGACCGGTGTAACCGATCTGCTGGCCGCTCCACTGCGCACGCATAAGCTGGGCGACCTCGGCCAGCCGCTCGATCCGGAGTCCGGGCCGCTCCATAATGATTCCCAGGCCTTCATACTCAGCCTGCAGCCACCCCGCGCCAAGGCCGGCCTCAACTCGCCCGCCGGAGAGTAGGTCGAGGGTTGCCAGTTCCTTTCCGAGGACGACGGGGTGGTGGTAGTCCACGCAGAAGACCCGGCATCCGACGCGGAGCGTCGACGTTGCAGCCGCAGCCATCGCCATCGACGTGAGCGGTGCCAGTTGGATCGGCCTATGGCCGGTCCGTGTCGCAATGTCGCCTGAGCCGAAATAGTGATCTGTCGCGGTGAGCGCGGAGTAGCCGAGGCTCTCGGCGCGGCGGGCAGTCTCGCTCCAGTCGCGTAGTCCAGTGGCCTCGAATGCCTGAACGCCGAAACGAAACGGTCGTCGCGCCGGGCCCGACCGTGGCGACATGATCTACACCGAGTCCGGGACGCCGATGTTGGCCTCACCGATGACCTCGGCTGCGAGCTTGGTGTCCAGGTACTCCCGGACGTGAGCGATGCGGCCGTCGGCGCAGGTGTAGACCCAGACGTACTCCATGTCGTACTTCCTTCCGGCTTGCGTTATCGCATGTGTCCCTGTCTGGGCTATCGCGATATTGCCCTCCACCCAGACGTTGTAGATCTCCAGCCGGAACGTCCCGCGCTGGAACAGGCGACGAACGGTTGCCGACCCGAGCTGTTCGGCCACGCGCTGCGCGCCATGCACGGTTCCGTTGGGAATGCTCGCCGGCATCTGCCAGCTGATGTCAGGCGCGAGCAACTCCATCAGATGATCGCGGTCGCCTCGCCCCAGCGTCGCGTAGAGGTCGTCGATCAACGCACGTGTCTGTTCGGTATCCATTGTTCCTCCGGTGCTTACCTGGAATGAGCGAATGATGCAGCCTGGCGTTGGAACTCGCTAACGCACCTCGAAAGTGAGGTCAAGGCGGCTGAGTCCACGAAACATCAGGCTGGGCAGATGGGCCGGCTCAGGCTGAGTGGCAGCCAGGCGAGGTCGATCAATCCGGGTCAGCAGAGCGGCGAACGCGGCGCGCATCTCCTCGCGGGCCAGCGGCGCGCCGATGCAATAGTGCGGTCCGGCGCCGAATCCGACGTGCTGCCCGAGCTCCTGACGATTGATATCGCATGATTCGGGATCGGCGAACACCTCGGGGTCGTGGTTGGCCGCTCCGTGCCGGAGCATCACGAAGGAACCCGCTGGGATGGTGACGTCGTGCAGGTCCACCGGCTTGGTCGTGCGGCGGAACAGCCCCTGCACCGGCCCGTCGAGTCGGATGATCTCTTCGATGAAACGGCCCAACTGTGCTGGGTCGGCCGCAAGCTCCTCCCACATACCGGGGTTCATTGTCAGGTAGAGCATCCCGTGTGCCAGTGCATGAGCGGTGGTGTTGAGCCCGCCAGTCAACAGGAAGCGCATGATGCTCTGCAGGTCGGCGTCGCTGTAGACCGCGTCATCGCCGCTAGCCCTCGAAGCCACCAGCCACGACACGATGTCATCACCAGGCTCGACGCGCCGTCGGCGAAAGAGATCGGCGAAATGGTGCTGCGCCGCTAGCTCGGCTTCGACCGCGGCGGATGCCTCAGCGTCGTTGAGCGGACGGGTGACCGGGGCAAGCATGCCGTCAACCCAGCTGTGCAGGGTCGGCAGATCATGATCGCCGAGTCCGAGCTGCTCGGCCATCACCAGAGCAGGGAATGGCACAGCAAAATCGGAGACGAACTCGCACGCCCCGCGTTCGATGAAGCCGTCGATCACAAGCTCGACCTTGGCCTCAATGTTGCTGGTCAACGCCTTGATCGCGCGGGGTGCGAATAGCGGTCGGACGAGCTCTCGATCACGGCCGTGCAGCGGCGGATCCTGGCGCTGCAGGGTCGCGACGTGCGGCCAACCGCGCTCAGCCAGCGCCTGGTCCACGATCCGCATCGGGCTCGCGTTGAACGAGGCGATGTCGCCGTAGTCGTACTGGCTCGAATAGGTGTCGGTGTCGAGCATCGCCGCTCGCACGTCTGCATGGCGGCTGAGCACGTAGTACCCCGTGTCGGGCATTCGGTGGACGGGGGCGCTCTCCCGCAGCGATCGGTAGTGGTCGTAGGGGCAATCTTGAACCGCAGGATCAAGCAGGGGGTCGGGCAGTACGGGCGGCTTGTCGCGCAGGGGCATCAGCTCGCCGGCTCATGGTTGTAGCCAACCAGGAGCATGTGACCGGCGTCCACGGGCAGGACCACCCCAGTGACCGCGCGGGCTAGGTAAGAGTTAAGGAACACCCCTGCATCCGCGATCACGTCCGGCGGCATGAACGAGGCACCCTTGAGTGCGTGGAAGTGCAATCCGGTGGCCTTCATTACGTCGGACTGTCCCCCGGGCCCGCCGGAGAGCATGTCCCAACCCTGCTGATTGTTCGTCATCGGAGTGTCGATGGCGCCGGGACTGATCGCGTTGCAGCGGATTCCGTGGCGGGCGAGATCCAACGCCGCGCTACGCATCAGCCCGATCACGCCGTGCTTGGAGGCGGTGTAGTGCGCATTGTCGTGCCCGGCTTCCAGCCCTGCGACAGAGGACGTCACCACGATCGAGCCGCGCTGGCGCTCGATCATGTGCGGCGCGACTGCCTTGATGGCATGCCATGCCCCGGTGAGGTTGACCGAGATCATCTGCGTCCACTGAGCCTCGGAGAGTTCCCACACCGGAGCCAGCGTCCAGATCCCCGCGTTGGCGATGAGGGCGTCGATGTGGCCGAACTCCTTGATCCCCGCCGTAACCGCCGCATCGAGTTCGGACTGCTCGCGGACGTCGGCGATCGCGATGAGGGCGTGCTGGCCCTCCTTCTCGACCAGCTTGGCGGTCTCGTCCAGGTCCTCCGAGGTACCGAGTCCATAGGAAACACTGTCCAAGCCAGCCGGACTTGCCAGGTCGACGAGCACCACGTCTGCTCCCTCGCGCGCGGAGGCGAGCGCGTGAGCCCGGCCCTGACCTCTTCCGCCGCCGGTGACGAGCACAACCTGGTTCTCGAGCAGCTTCATGTAGTCTCCCTCATTGTCACAAAGATAATAGGAATATCCCGTGTCAATTGCTGGAGGTCAAGCATGTTGCTGAAGGTGGGCCAGCGCATGAAGAGCCAGGTGTGCGAGAGCCAGATCATCGTCACTCGGGCGCCCGAGGTCGAGGCCCTGCTGGAATGCGGGGGACATCCCATGATCGAGATCGCGGCCGAGCCGGCGCTCGGACTGCACCTCGATGCCGAGGCAGCGAACTTGATCGGCAAGCGCTACGACGGCTCGGGCGGTGCACTTCAGGTACTGGTGACCAAGCCCGGTGTCGGACAGCTGAGTGTTGACGGAGTTCCGCTCGAGCTCGCTGAGACCCGCGCGCTCCCTGCGAGCGATTGACCATGGCAGTGTGGGAGCTCGCTGGCAAGGCGCCCAGGATTCATCGGGATGCGTTCGTACACCCGGCCGCGACGGTGATCGGGGCAGTCACAATCGGGGCCGGCTCGTCGATCTGGCCGGGTGCGGTTCTTCGCGCGGACTTTGGCGAGATAGTCATCGGTAGTGGGGCCTCGATCCAGGACGGCAGCGTGCTGCACTGCATCCGGGCTCGGCCGACCGTGGTTGGCGACGGCACCATCGTCGGCCATCTCGTCCACCTGGAGGGGTGCGACGTCGGGTCAGACTGCCTGATCGGATCGGGGTCCGTGGTGCTGAACCGGGCGGTCATCGAGGATGAAGCTGCCGTCGCTGCTCAGGCTCTTGTGACCGAGGGTCTCTGTGTCCCCCGAGGGCACATTGCGGTGGGCGTCCCGGCTCGAATCAAGCCTGCGGACTGGGTGGGTGACCTCGTCCGAGCGGGATCTGCGGAGTACATGGAGATGGCCCGAACCTTCGCCTCCTCCGCCCGGCTGATCGAAGCATGAGTTCCCGAAAATGAATAAATACCATGCCGATTCGTGGCAGAGAGAGGGAACCGCGTGACGATGGAAGAGCCAGTGGCCCTGCCGCTTGACGGGCTGGCCGTCATCGACCTGTCCGACGGCCTCTCCGGCGCCTATTGCAGCAAGCTGCTCGCCGATGCCGGAGCGGACGTCACCATGATCGAGTCCGAGCGCGGGAACTCGCTGCGGCGCCGGTCGGTCACTAGGGGACGAGCCGAAGGCGAGGATGGTGCGCTCTTCATGCACCTCGCAGCCAGTAAGGCGAGCCGGGTGCTCCAACTCGACGAGGCGCCCGATGCCGCGGCGCTGGATCAACTCCTGCGCGCCGCTGACGTTGTCATCTGGTCGGAGACTGCAGGCCTTGCCGAGAGGTGGGGCCCCAGGGAGCTCCGGCGGCGCTACCCCCGACTCAAGGTCGTCGCCTTAACGCCCTTCGGCCTGGACTCGGTCTGGGCAGACCGTCCGGTGACCGATGGTGTCCTGCAGACGCTCGCAGGGGGCCCGTTCCAGCGCGGCACGGCCCAGACCCCTCCCGTCATGATCGGAGGGCGGCCGGGCGAGTGGGCCACCGGCATCATTGCCGCGATCGGAGTGCAGGTGTCCGTGCTGGCCGACACCGACGGCGAGCTGATCGATATCAGTGCCCTGGACTCGAACGTCTACATCGGTCCGATCGAGGGGCCGACCTACATGGACATGGCGCATCGGCCCTTTCGCTACTCCCGCACGATGAACGTGCCCGACATCCATCCAACCCTCGACGGCCATGTCGGCTTCATGGTGGTGACGGGCCAGCAATGGCTCGATTTCTGCGTCCTGGTCGAGCGTGGTGACTGGATGGCCGACGAGGCGCTGATCAGCTTCGATGCCCGAATCAGCCGCCGAGACGAGTTCGTCGCAGCAATCGACGAATGGACTTCGAGCCGGACGAGTGGGGAGGTACTCGACCTCGCGCAGGCCCTCCGGATCCCCGCGGCGCCGGTTGCCAACGGCGCGACCATCCCTCAGGTGGATCAGTTCGAGGCGCTGGGATGCTACGTCCCCGATCCTCGGGGCGGCTTCCTGCGGCCAGATGTGCATTACACCTTGGGCAGCGGCGCGGGCCGCCGGCCGTTCACCCCCGCCCCGCGCCTGGGCGACGATACCCGCGGCATCGTGGACCATCCCGACCGGCCCACTCGGCACCGTGCCGGATCGCTGCCGCTCTCCGGAATTCGTATCGCGGACTTCACCGCGTTCTGGGCCGGTCCGCTGGTCGGCCAGATCCTGGCGGGGCTGGGCGCCGACGTGATTCACGTAGAGTCGCCGCGCCGGCCGGACGGCATGCGTTTCCAGGCGGTGCATGGGCTGGCAGACGAGGACTGGTGGCACTGGACGCCGCACTATCACGTCGCCAACGCCAACAAGCAGAACGTCACCATCGATATGCAGTCCCCCGAAGGAGCTGAGATTGGTATCGATTTCGCGAGTCGATGCGACCTGGTGATCGAGAACTTCACGCCGCGGGTCAGCGAGCAGTGGGGCCTGACCTACGAGCGACTCTCGGCCATCAATTCCCAGATCATTCTGGCGCGGCTTCCGGCCTTCGGCACCCGCGGTCCTTGGCGAGAGCGAGGCGGCTTCGCCCAGACGATGGAGCAGGTGTCGGGACTCGCCTACTGCACGGGGTACCCCGACGGCCCGCCGGTCGTGCCGAACGGTCCGTGTGACCTGATTGCTGCTCTGCACGCCACGCAGGCGATCCTGCTGGCCTTGCAGCACCGTCAAAATGCCGGGCTCGGAATGCTGGTCGAGGTGCCGATGGTCAACGGCGCTCTTCAGTTCAGCGCCGAGCAGGTCGTCGAGCAGCAGGCCTACGGGCGGTTGATTCGGCGCGCGGGGGCCCGCGATCCCCTGACCGTTGTCCAGGAGATGCTGCAGTGCGGCCCGCCACAGCCCGATCCGGTGGACCAGCGGTGGCTACTCGTTTCGGCGGAGACATCGGCCCAAGCGGCCCGTCTGGCCGAGCTGCTGGGAGTCTCGGGAGCCGCGCCGGAGGTGATTGCCGACCGGCTGCATTCCTGGGCTGCCGATCGGCCGCGTGAGGACTCGGTCGCATTGCTGGCCGCTGCCGGCGTTCCGTACGCCGAGGTGATCAACACCTTCGAGGTCGCGGATCTGCTCCCGCTCAGGGAGCGCGGCCTGCATGAGACGGTTCACCATCCGGTGATCGGTGAGTACCGCCTTCCGGGCCTGCCGATGCGACTCGAGCACGGTCCCCACAAGGTTCAACGCCGGCTCGTCGCTGACTTCGGGGCCGACACCGACGCGGTGCTGGCTGACCTGCTCGGACTGAGCTCCGAGAGACTCTCCGAACTGCGCGCCGCCGGTGTCACCGGCACGCGGCCCGCAGCACTCGTCGGCTTCGGCTGACGGGCGGGTGTCTGCGATGAGTGAAGGACGTGGACCGCTCGCCGGCGTGCGCATTCTCGAGGCGTCGCTCTACGACTCCGCCGCGGTATCGACGCCACTGGCCGACCTGGGGGCCGACGTCATCAAGATCGAGCCCCCCAACGGGGACCCGATTCGGGGGGCCAGCTGGCCACTGGTTCACGGGACGTCGTTGATGCATCTGCATGTGAACCGTGGAAAGCGCTGCATAGCCCTCGACCTGCGTGAGGCGCCTGGCCGTGATCGATTCTTGGAGCTGGCGGCCGAGGCCGATGTGGTGGTCGAAGCGATGCGGCCCGGTGGGCTCGACCGCCGCGGGCTGACCGCCGCAGCGTTGTGGGCCGCCAACCCGCGCCTGGTCCTGTGCCGGCTAACCGGGTACGGGCTCACTGGTCCGATGCGCGACATGCCGGCCCACGCCGTCGCCTTCGACACCCTCCCGGGCATCCTGGACCCTGTCGAGGGCGCCGACGGACGGTGGCACTTCGCCGACCAACCGTCCATCGGGCTGAATGCCGGACCGCTCTATGGAGCCTTGGCCATCCTGGCCGGGGTGATCGAGGCGCGGGCCACCGGGCGGGGTCACGAGTTCGACGTGGCTCAGGCCGACGCGGCCGCGGCATTCGACTGGTACCGGATTGAGACGGCTCAGGCCTACCACCGCCCGGACAGCGACGTGACCGGGCTGCCGGCCGACGGAGGTCGGCGCAGGCCAGCAGGAATGGGCGGTCTGATCGACGGGGTGCGACAGCAGGTCTACCCGACTTCGGACGGACGGTTCGTCTACCTGATGGCGCTGGAGGAGAAGTTCTGGATCCAGTTCTGCGCCGTCGCCGGTTGTGCTGAGCTGGCCGAGCGCTGGCCCGGGGCGCCGGGGGCCGACGACGCAGCCGGCGATGTCGACTTGGCGGATGCTCTGCGCGCCGTCTTCGCCCAGCGGACCGTAGCCGAGTGGCTGGCGCTGGCTGAGGAGCATGGTCTGAGCCTGGCGCCGGTCACCGCTCGTGACGAGGCTGGGGAGGTGGCTCAGTTCCGTCATCGGATGCCCTGGTTGCCGGCGGCAGTGTTCGGCGCCGACCAGTTGCCCTCGCCGATCAAGCTGGTCGGCCGCGCCCAACCAGACGTCACACCGGCTGCGGCAGCTCCCGTCGATCCTGCGGGTGTGAGCTGGCGGGAGATCAGCGCGGCGTCGGATAGCCGCTGAAGCGGGGGACGGGCGCTGCCTGGACGACACCGTCGACCTCGATCAACCCTGCACGTGCGGCGACGTGCGGGTGTCCCCGAACCTCGTCGTAGCTCAGCACCGGAGTGACACAGGCGTCGACATCGGCAAAGGTCTCGGCCCAGTGGTCACGCGGCTGGGTCGCGAACACCGAGGCGATGCGCTCAGCCAGCGCTGGCCACGACGCCTCGTCGAGCTGTTCGGGCAGCTCCTCCCCGGCCAGGCCGAGACCTTCGATGAGCAGCCGGTAGAACTGGGGCTCGAGGGCTCCCACGGCGACCCAGCGGCCATCGCTGCACGGGTAGGTCCGATAGAAGGGCGCACCACCGTCGAGTTGGTTCGATTGACGGTCTTCGTTCCACAGGCCGTTGGACCGTAGATCCCAGATGAGCTGTTGCAGGGAGAGAACCCCGTCGACCATCGCGGCATCAACGACCTGGCCCTGCCCCGTCCGCTCGCGCTCCCAGAGCGCGGACAGGACGCCCACGAGGAGCAGCATCGACCCGCCGCCGTAGTCTCCGACGAGATTCAGCGGCACGATCGGCGCCCGGTGGGCCTCCCCGATCGCGTGCAGCGCCCCGGTCAGCGAGATGTAGTTGATATCGTGGCCCGCGCGGTCGGCCAGTGGCCCCGTCTGACCCCAGCCGGTCATGCGACCGTAGATCAGCCCGGGATTACGCGCGGCGCAGTCGGCCGGTCCGAGCCCGAGGCGCTCCATCACGCCCGGGCGGAATCCCTCGAGCAGCACGTCGGACTCCTCGAGCAGCGCGAGCACTGCCTCCCGCCCGTCCTCACTCTTGAGATTGAGCGCGACCGTTCGTCTCCCGCGCAGCAGCGGGTGCGTGCCCGTGTCTGGCGGCCCCCCTGAGCGCACCACGCGCACAACCGCTGCGCCAGCGTCGGCGAGGATCATCGCCGCGTGGGGGACCGGGCCGAGCGCATCCATCTCGATGACACGCAGACCGGACAGCGGGCCGGCGGCCCCCGGGGCTTGTCCATCCGATCCGAGGGTGTTCATGGACTATCCATCCGTCTCAACGCTCGACAACGATTCATCTCAAAGATAACGTATATTCCGGCACGCCCGGTCCGCCACGGCAACCAGAACTCAAGGGGCAACATATGGACACCCAGCATCGACCCACGGTCGAGTTTGACCACCATGGCCCCGAGTACTCACAGGATCCGTGGGGCACTGCGTCCGAGCTCGCCAACACCTGCCCGGTGGCCTGGTCTGAGAACCATGGCGGATTCTGGGTGGTGTCGGGGTACGACGCCGTCGTCGAGGCCTCGCGTGATGCCAAGCTCTTCTCGAGCCGGCATGACCTCCCGACCGGGTGCACGGCGTTCCAGGGCATCAACATCCCGCCTGCTCCTGGGCGCTACCTCCCGATCGAACTCGATCCGCCCGAGCAGCTCGAATGGCGCCGGGCGCTGGGGGCGATGTTCGCTCCGGGAGCGGTCGATGCCATGAAGCCCCTCATGCACGCCTACTCCGACTGGGCGCTGGACCAGTGCATCGAGAGCGGTGAGATCGACTTCGTGATGGGCCTTGCGGCTCCGGTACCGGCGCTCGTGACGCTGCACTTGCTCGGGCTGCCGCTCTCGCGGTGGCGTACCTACGCGGAGATGACGCACGCCATCAACTACAGCTCGGGGGACGAGCGTCAGCGGACATTCGAGATGTTCGACGCCATGCTCGGCGAGATCGTCGTCGTGGCACGCGAGCGGCGCGAGAATCCCACCGGGGACCTGCTCTCGCTCCTCGCGACCATGGAGGTCGCAGGCCAGCGGCTCAGCGACGAGGACATCGCCTCGGCCTGTGGCACGATCGTGGCCGGTGGGATTGACACCACCGCGGCCGTCGTCGCCGGAGCACTGAAGCACCTGGGCGAGCACACCGAGGTCCGGCAGCGGCTGATCGACGACCCTGCCCTGATCCCGCAGGCAATGGAGGAGTTCCTCCGCTTCATCAGCCCGGTGACCAGCCTCGGCCGGACAGCGGTCAGTGACACCGAACTCGGGGGCCAGCAGATCAAGGCTGGCGACAGGCTGATCCTCATGTGGCACGGTGCCAACATGGATGCCAGCGTCTTCCAAAACCCCACCGAACTCGACATCGACCGCGGTGCGGCCAACCACGTAACCTTCGGCAGCGGCGTGCACCGCTGCATCGGCTCGCGAATCGCGCGAGCCGACATCCCAATCATGCTCGAGCACGTGCTCACCCGGATGCCGGACTACGAGCTCGTGCCTGGCGGCGCGGTGCGCTACCCGTCGATCGGGGTCAGTAACAACTACATCGCCGTGCCTGCGATCTTCACGCCGGGTGCGCGCGTTGGCGTCTCGCCAGAGCTGACCGAGGAGCTGGCCTCAGCGTGAGCACCGATCTCGAGACCCCAATGGGCACCACGCGCGCCGAACTAGCCGACGGCATGTATGTAGACGGTCGGCTCGTGCCGGTGACTGGCACTCGCACCTATCAGCACGTCAACCCGGCCACTGGGCGAGTCCAGAAGGAGTTCGGCCTCGCCAGCACAGCAGATGCAGAGACCGCCATGCGCTCCTCGGCCACCGCGTTCCAGTCCTGGAAGCGGGTCGCGCCAGCCGAGCGCAGTGCGGTGCTGCACCGTATTGCTGCCACGCTGCGCGAGCAGACGGAGACCCTGGCCGAGATCAACGCGCTCGAGGTGGGTACGCCGCTGAACTTCGGCCGCTGGGCGGTTGCTGACGCGGCTGCCTGGTTCGACTACTACGCCGGCTGGACCGACAAGATCACCGGCGACACGATCCCGGTGCCACAGGAGGAGGGCCTCGACTTCACCGTGTACGAACCGGTGGGGGTTGTCGTCAAGGTCCTCACCTGGAACACACCCATCGGGGGCATCTCGATGTCAGTGGCCGCTGCCCTGGCTGCGGGGTGCACGGTCGTCCTCAAGCCCGCGGAGCAGGCCCCGTTCGCCGCAGTGGAGTTCGCCCGAATCTGCACCGCGGCGGGTGTTCCCGACGGTGTTGTCAACGTCGTGGTCGGCGACCGCGAGGCGGGCGATTACCTAGTGCGGCATCCTGGCGTGGGCAAGGTGAGCTTCACGGGTGGCACCGCGACCGGCTCCGCGCTCCAGGCAGCCGCGGCAGAGAACGTGACCCCCTTGGTGTTGGAACTCGGCGGCAAGTCAGCCCACCTGGTCTTTGCTGACGCAGACCTCGCGAGTGCCACGGCCTTCAACACCGTCGTCACCGCCCTCAGTGGACAGGGCTGCTCGCTGCCAACCCGCTTGCTCGTCGAGCGCAGCGTCTTCGCGGAGGTTCTCGAGCAGATGGTGGCGCTGCTTGGCACGGTCTCAGTGGGCGACCCGTTCGCGGCTGACGTGCAGATGGGCCCGGTATTGAACGAGGCCGCCCTGGAGCGGATCTTGACGCTGGTCGCCGACGCCAGAGCGGCCGGCGCGACGTGCGCGCTCGGTGGCGAACGGCTCGGTGGCGAGCTGGCCGAAGGGTTCTACGTCGGCCCGACCGTTCTGGTCGACGTCGAACCAGGATCCGACATCGCCCAGCGGGAGGTCTTCGGACCGGTGCTGAGCGTCTTTGCCTTCGACACCGAGGAAGAGGCGATCGAGCTGGCAAACAGCACCCGGTTCGGCCTGGCTGCCTATGTCCACACGAGCGACTTGTCCCGCGCCCTGCGGCTCGCCCGCGAACTCGAAGCGGGCGGGGTTGGGATCAACGGCAAGATGCTCCCCGCCACCTATGCCGCACCGTTCGGCGGGATCGGCGCGAGCGGCTACGGGCGTGAGGGCGGCCGAGCAGGCATCGAGGAGTTCTTGAGGATCAAGAACGTCGCGATCAAGTTCTGAGTTGCACCTCAGACATTACGGAGTGGACGGATTCATGCGAGCAACAGTGGACAACCAGAAGTGCCAGGCGCACGGCGTCTGCGCCCTCACCGCGCCAAGCGTGTTCGAGGTGGGGGAGTCGGACGGCTATAGCTACGTGCTGGTCGACGAGATCCCCGTCGAGGACGAGGCAGCTGCGAAGTCAGCGGCCTTCGGATGCCCCGAAGGCGCTATCTCCATCCTGAACTGACGCGAGCTGGTCGGTGCCACCTGGTGACCCGCCGGCACAATGTGGAAAGGCATGACATGGGAAAGCTGGACGGCCGAGTTGCGCTCATCACCGGCGCCGCACGCGGTCAAGGTCGATCGCACGCCATCACCCTCGCCGAGGAGGGCGCGGACATCGCCATCTTCGACATCTGCGCCGCGATCGATGTGCCGTATCGCGCCTCGACCCTGGAGGATCTCGAAGAGACCCGCGCGCTGGTCGAGAAGACCGGGCAGCGGTGTCTGTCCGGCGTGGTCGATGTGCGGGACTTCGGCCAGGTGCAGGCGTTCGTGGATCAGACCATCACAGAACTCGGCGGGGTGGACATCCTCTGCGCCAACGCGGGCATCCTCAACACGTCGCTGGTCGTGGATATGTCTCCGGAGACTTGGCGGTCGATGATCGACACGAACCTGACCGGAGCCTTCAACTCGATCCGCGCCGTCCTGCCACACATGGTCGAGCGGGGTAAGGGCAGCATCGTCGCGACCTCCTCGATGGCGGCACGCACGCCATTCCCCAGCGTCGCTCACTACACCGCTGCCAAGTTCGGGATCATCGGTCTGGTCAAGTCGACAGCGATCGAAGTGGGGCCCTCGGGCGTGCGGGTCAACGCAGTGTGCCCGACGAACGTCAACACCGAAATGGTCATCAACGACTCGGTCTTCGAGGTCTGGTGTCCCGACCTTGCTCAGCCGACGCTTGCCGATGTCGAGGCTCGGATGTCGGCGACCCACCCCCTGCGCGTGCCCTATGTCGAGCCGATCGACATCTCCCGCGCCATTCTGTACCTCGTCTCCGATGACGCCCGCTACGTCACCGGCGAGGTTCTTACCGTTAGTGCCGGGCTCACTGCAGGTACCGACGCGTGATCGATCTTCAGTCTGCGTATCTCCAACCAGACATCGAGACGATGCCGAGGCCGGAGCTTGACGCGCTTCAGGAGCACTCACTCGTCGCGTTGATCGCGCACGCGTACGACCATTCTCCGCTCTACCGCGAGATGTGGGACTCGATCGGGCTCTCACCTAGCGATGTGAGCTCTCTGGCTGACTTTCAGAAGCTGGTTCCACTGCTGGGCAAGGCTGATCTCGTTGGGTACCGCGATCGCACGGGTGATCCATACTGCGGCCTGCTCTGTGTCGACCCGGTGGAGGTTGACAACATCGGCACGAGTTCGGGTACGACCGCGGAGCCGATGCCGCTGGTCGAGCTTGTCAGCGGTGCGGTTCCGTTTGCCTCGACGGTGCGGGATATGTGGGGCGCTGGCCTACGGCCGGGCGATCGGGTCATTCATGTCATGGCTACCCAGCGCGGACCCCAGGACCGGGTGAACGAGGCCATCGGCTGTGTTCCGCTGATGGTCAATGTCCGGCCAGGTGCGGACTGGAGCAACGTCTTCGAGATGATCCGGCGGCACCAGCCGAGCCACATCTACCTGCTCGGTCCGATGCTGCCCGAGCTCGACCGGTTGAGCGAAGACGTCGACCTGGCCGAGGTCTTCTCCTGCATCAAGTTCGCCGTCGTGAGCGGAGAGCCGCTTGGAGCGCGGATGCGGCGCAAGCTCACCCAAGAATGGGGCCTGGAGCTCTACGACGTCACCGGCACTGCGGACACAGGCGTCGCCTGGGAGTGCTCGGCACACGACGGCTACCACGTGTGGGAGGACTACGTCCTTCCGGAGTGCCTCGACCCGATCACCGGTCTACCCGTTCCTGACGGGGAGCCTGGGGAGCTGGTGTGCACCGCGCTGGCCAATAAGGCCTGGCCCTTGATCCGGCACCGCAGCGGTGACCTGGTGCGTTTCGACCGGAGTCCCTGCTCGTGTGGCCGAACCCACCTTCGTTTCCACTTACTGGGCAGGATCAGCGATCGCGTCCGGGTCGGTGACACCGACGTACTGCCGATGCAGCTCTGGCGCGTGATCGAGCAGTTCGACGAGACATCGGCGGCGGTCTTCCAGATCGTTGCCCCCGAGGGCGGCTCCGACGTGCTCCGCGTGCGCATCGGCTTCAATGCACGTCGCACCGACGACGTGCTCGAGCTACAAGAGCGACTTCGCCGTGCGATCGAGGCCGAATCAGGTCTGGACCCGTCGCTGGAGATGTACGAGGAGTCGGAGCTGCAGGCGCGAAGCAGCAGCGGGATCAAGCTGCCAAGGGTGGTGCGCAGTTGAGCTCCGTCGACCTCACCACCATGGCACCTATCCTCGAGGCGCTGGAGGCGATCCCGCGTTCGGCGGAGCGCTGCATCGCGCAGTACGCCGACGGGGAGACCCTCGTCGACTACGTCGTGTCCTGGTCGGACTGGGCCGACGATATTGCCTGGGCCCAGACGGTCCTCGCGGCATGGGGTGTGAGTGCGGGCGACTTCGTCGTGGTCATCTCCACTGGTCACGAGGCCGCCCTGTACGGACCGATCATCGATGCCCTCAACAGTCTTGGCGCCACGGTGTGCCCGCTAGAACCCGCTGAGTTCGAGATCGGCAGAGCAGGGATGTTCTTCCGTCGCTTCACGATCGCGGCGGTCATCGGTCTGGATTCGACACTTGGCCCGGCGCTGGTACGCGAGGGCCTGCTCGAATCGGGGCTGCGCTTCATGCTGGCCCGTCCCGAAGCAGCCGTGCTCGCCGCGGAGCTCGACGTGGCTCAGGGTGTGGTCACCGCGCTGGGGCCCGCGCTCGCCCTGACGTGTCCCGATAATGGCCTGGCCCATGTCAACGGATCGGCCTGGATTCAGTCGGCCTCAGGCAGGGCGGAACTGTCCAGCCGTCCGATCCGCCACGAGTCCCTCAGCGCACTCGACGTGTCGGGTGCACTCGATGCGGGCGGCCGGCCGGAGTGCTGCTCCCTCGGCCGCTCCCTCGGCCGCCTGATTGCGCCATCGTGAACTCAGGATGGACGCTCGGCTCGGTACTCGGCGAGAACGCGCGCTCAGCGGGATCAGCCGTGGCCGTGGTGTGCGAGGGTGACAGCCTCACCTATGCCGAGCTCGATGAGCGCGTCGACGCGGTCGCCGCGATGCTGGCGATGGCCGGAGTCGTGCCTGGAGACCGGGTGGTCTGGCTCGGACAGAACTGTCATCGCTGGTTGGAGATCCTCGTCGCAGCCGGCCGGATCGGTGCGACGCTCTGCAGCCTGAGTTGGCGTCAGCCGGCCGCAGAACTCGGCCAGATCACCGCCGACCTGGCGCCGCGCGTGATCGTCTGGCAGGAGCGCGAACTTAAGGAGCTCGTCGATGCGGTTGCACCGCAGGCGCTCGGCGCTGAGTGGATCCAGCACGATGGCGTGGGCCCTGATGGGTACGAGGCCCGCGTCCACGCTGCGGCTGGGGCGAGCCGCCCAGCGCACGTCGAGAACCCCGACGATCCAGTTCTCGCAATGGTTGTGGCTTCGGCAACCAATGACAACCCGGTAGCGCTCCTATCGCACCGGAACCTGCTCATCCCGGCACTCGTTCTCGGGCCGCTCCAGCACATCGACGCCAGTACCGTGAACCTCGCCAGCGCACCGCTGTTCCACATCGCCGCGCTGTTCTCGATCCTCCCGACCTTCCAGTTCCGCGGCACCAACGTGATGGTCGGGCGGCCTGATCCGGAGAGGCTGTGCGCGGCCGTCGAGCAGTACCGGTGTACGCACGCCTATCTGGTCAGGCCGACAGCCGAGGCGATGCTGGCAATCGCGCGCGAGCGCCCCGTCGACCTGTCGAGCCTGCGAAGCAACCTGGACCTACCGGGCTGGACCGACCTCGTAGCTCGGGACGACAGCCCCTGGGGACGGCGAACGGGTGGTTACGGCCAGACCGAGACCAACATGGCGGTGCTCTCCGCACTGGGCCGAGCCGACGCCTCGTCGACCTCCGGCTGTGCTGCGCCCTATGCCGAAGTGCGGATCGTCGATGCGGCTGAGCGTGAATGCGGCGTGGACGAACTCGGGGAGATCGTGGTGCGCGGACCGAGCGTGCACCGGGGCTACTGGAATCGCCCCGCTCTGAACATGCACCGCTTCCGCGGAGGCTGGTGGCACACCGGCGACCTGGGCCGTCGAGACCGCGATGGCAGCATCAGCTTCGTCTCGCCGATGGGACGCATGCTCAAGTCCGGCGCGGAGAACATCTACGCCACCGAGGTGGAGCGCTGTCTCTCCGAGCACGCCGCGGTGGCAGAGGCGGCGGTGTTGGGCATTCCGGACGAGGTATGGATCCAGCGGGTAATGGCTGTCATCGTGCTGGCCGACGGTGTCGTGGCCGGGCCGGAGTTGGAGGCCGAACTCACAGCTCACTGTCGTGTTCGGCTGGCGCCCTACAAGATCGCCCGTCAATTCCACTTCCAGCACGTCAGCTTGCCACGCGCCGGTTCAGAGATCGACTACGACGAACTTGACCGAGTCCACGGCGGCGGTAACTACCCGGGTGCGGGCACCCGGTCCACATGACGCGGCGGCCCCAGTTCGGGGTGGTCTTCCCGCAGAATGAGATCGACCCGGCGGGCGTCCATACGCTGGCCTTCGGGCGCGGTGTCGAGGAGCTCGGATTCCGTCATGTGGCCGCGTTCGATCACGTGGTCGGTGCTGACACCGCCACCCGACCGGACTGGAACGGCCACTACGACGTCGATGACGAGTTTCACGAGCCACTCGTGCTCTTCGCCTACCTTGCCGCAGCCACCGAGTTGGAGTTCACCTCAGCGGTGATCATTCTGCCGCAACGGCAGACCGTGCTCGTGGCCAAGCAGGCCGCCACGCTCGACCAACTGTCAGGCGGCCGGCTGCGCCTCGGCGTGGGCATCGGATGGAACGAGGTCGAATATGAGGCCCTCGGCGTACCTTATGCGGGTCGTGCAGAGCGACTGGAGGATCAGATCGCGCTGCTCAGGAGGCTCTGGACCACTCGGACCGTGACCTGGAACTCGGCGTACAACAGCATCGATCGAGCAGGGATCGCACCGCTACCGGCACAGCGACCAATCCCGATCTGGTTCGGCACCTGGGCCCGCGCCGCCGCGCCGCTTCGTCGGATCGGAGAGCTCGCCGACGGGTGGATGCCGACGTCGATCGACCCGGGCCCCGAGCTGAAGGCGGCCAAGCAGGTGGTCGACCGGGCAGCCGAGGCGGCTGGGCGCGACCCGGCCACGATCGGATTTGAGGGGCGCATCACCGTAGGACGTGGGCTCGACCCGTACGGCGTGCCGGCTGTTGTCGATGAGTGGATCAGTCTTGGTGCCACCCACATCACGATCGATACCCGTCGCAGCCGGCGTCGCAACGCAGAGCACCTGGACCTGCTCGCTCAGGTGGCCATCGCTCTCGAGCTCTGATCAGGCCGGGCGGGCGGTGGTCGGCCTGATGGTCGCTGCTCGCCGCCGGCTTCGCCAGCCCATATCGGTACGGACGAGTTCATCGTCATAGACGATGCTCCACACTCGGCCGTCGAGCTCCACCGCAAGCCCCTTGCAGCGCGACCGTGCCCAGTCCGGTCCGAGTGATTCGACGACCACATTCGTGGAGTGGTGTCCGGCGGGGTGTGGGAAGCCAGGCTGACTCCACCGCTCGACCAGTGCAGCCAGCGAGGTCGTGACATTCTCCGGACCGGTACTAGGTACGAACTGCAGATCTGCGGTGAAGACCTCGTCCAGCCGCTGCCAGGCCCGTTCGTCGACCACATGGCCGTAGAGCGCTAGAACCATGCAGATCTCGGTGTAGTCCGACGGCGAAACGTACATCGACCAGCCCACCCTTCGGTCCGGAGCTTGCATGCTATCGTGCCGAATACTACTATTCTTTAAAGGTATTAAGACAGGGGAGTACGATGACGCGCACTGACGAGGGATCTCTGTCAACCGCCGGATTGACCTCAGTCACGGCTACCGTCAAGTTCGGAGCTCCCGTCGACGGGCGCGCTCGCTACGACAGCTACCAGCGAGAAAAGACCAATATGGCCTTGACGCCCGAAACGGTCGAGATTTACGACGCACGGCCCCTGCGCGAGACGCTCTCGCTTGGTGAGAACGGTTTCGAGCTCGTCGATCACCGCAGCGAACACGCGAGTTCGACTGACGTCGACGTGCTCGACCGTGACTATCACGCAGACATGATCGAGCTTGTCCGCACCGTTACAGGTGCCGCCCACGTCCTGCCGCAGCGCAGCGGATTGCTACTGCGACGCGTTGACGGCACGATCGCTGAGAAGGTGGCAAAGCCTGCCGGCTTCGCACACCTGGACTACACCGAGGTGTCGGCGGCCACCATGGCCGATCTGGTTCGGGCCGCAGAGGACCCCGACGGCGTGGTGCCGGCGGGTAGCCCGTTTGCCATCGTTCAGACCTGGCGCGCGGTGTCGGAGCCTGAGCACGACTCGATGCTGGCCTTGTGTGATGGCCGGACGGTCCAAGAGCCGTTCTGGATGGTTGCCGACAGTGTCATCGGCCCCGAGGACGTGCCGGGCAACAGTCTTGAGCTGCGTCTTGGGACTCCGTCTCCAGACCAGCGCTGGTTCTACTTCTCCGGGATGAACGAAGCTGAAGTGCTCGTCTTCAACGGGTTCGACTCTCGCAAGCCGAACAAGGTGAACGTGCTGCACACCTCGTTCCGGATGCCGGACGAACTAGGGCCGCTGCACCCGCGGGCCAGCATCGAAGCGCGCTTCGTCGTCTACTTCGACTGAGCCTGCCCGAACTCATCCGCGCGAGCCTGGGCCGGCGCGGATGAGTGGCTACGCGTCGCCGAGGATGAGTGGCAGATTGGTCATGCCCTGTGTCTCCCCGCTCATCCAGTGGATCGGCTCGCCCTCCGGGTCGAGACGGAACGCCGGAAGTGCACTGAGCAGCGTCTCGGCTGCGACGGTCAGCTCGAGCTTGGCCAGGTGTACGCCGATGCAGCGGTGTGGACCCATGCCGAAGCCGAGGTGAGGATTCGGGCTACGGTCCAGGATCAGCTCATCGGGCCGATCGAACTGAGCTGGGTCGCGATTGGCGGAGCCGTAGCCCAAGACCACGCGCGATCCGGCTGCGAGCGAGGTTCCCGCCAGCTCGACCTCTCGCATGGTCGTCCGGCCCAGATAGGTTCCCGGCGATGAGTAGCGCACGATCTCGTCGGCGGCCGAGCGCATGAGATCGGGGTGGTGAACTAGCCGCTCACGATCCTGGGGATGTTCCGCGATCCAGGCGATGAACGATGACAGGGCAAAGGTCGTCGTTGTGAACCCGCC
Organism: Jatrophihabitans sp.; assembly: GCA_025963285.1. Lineage (GTDB taxonomy): Bacteria > Actinomycetota > Actinomycetes > Mycobacteriales > Jatrophihabitantaceae > JAOPUX01. Next base: position 44,772 of record JAOPUX010000151.1, on the reverse strand, counting down.
GAAGAGCAGCAGCTTGACGAAGGACAGCTGCTCGGCAGGGCTGAGCAGGTCGTCATCGCTGCTGGCAACGATCGCGTCGATGATGTTGTCACTCCCGACCGGGTGCTCACGGCGGTTGGTGACGAAGGCCGTCAGGTAGGCCTCTAGCTCCTCCGACGCAGCCCTGGCGGCCTCGTCGCCCCGACCGCCGATCGCGCTGTTGATGAGTTTGTCGAGACGGTCGGCATCACTATTCGGGAAGCCGAAGACGGTGAGTGCCACCCCGGTCGGGAAAGGGCGGGCAAAGGTTTCGACGAAGTCAATTCGTCCCGCTCTCGGAAGAGCATCGACCAGCGATCGCGCAATATCTCGCGCCGCGGCCTCGTGCTGCGCAACCGCCGTGGGTGTCAGGAACCGCATGACGATTCGGCGGAAGGCGCGTAGTCGAGGCGGGTCGTATTCAACCGGGACCAACCGCTCGTTGAAGTGCAGGTCCGGAATCGCGATGCCCTGGGCCGAGCTGAACGTCTCCCAGTCCAGAGCAGCCGCAGTCACATCCTCATACCTGCTCAGGATGTGGAAGCCGCCATGGGCTGCTGAGCGCGGCAGCCCAGGCTCGGCTCGGAGTCCTCGCCACTGTGTCTCGGCGGTGGCGCGGTGATCCGGGAGGTTGTGGTCGAAGCCAGCGAACGGGCAGTGAGTCGGGTCGTTCACGATTCCTCCAGTCGCACGTCTTGACGTAAGATACGTAAAAACTATAATAATAACAATGCCATGCTCAGGAGTTCGCCTGACGCCTCAAACCTCGCGCACTAGGGGATTCGCATGCACAAGCTTTTCAGCGTCGATGACCACGTTCTCGAACCGCCCACGACGTGGAGTTCGCGCGTCTCGGCCAAGTACAAGGATCGAGCGCCCCACCTCGAGTGGCGTGACGGGGCTCAGGTGTGGGTCTATGAGGACATCGTCGATCCGACGCTTGGAGTGCTGGCCGTAGCCGGCCGCCCCCAGGAGGACTGGGGAATCGACCAGGTCTCCTTCGAGGAGATGATTCCCGGATGCTATGACCCGCAGGCACGCGCCGCGGACATGTACTCCAACGGCATCCTGGCCTCGCTGAGCTTCCCTACTCTGCCCGGCTTCGGAGGACGCAAGTTCGCCCAACTCGAGGACAAGGACCTGGCGCTCGAGTGCGTCAAGGCCTGGAACGACTTCATCCTCGACGAGTGGTGCCCAGGGGCGCCTGACCTGCTCGTTCCGATGACGATGACCCCGCTGTGGGATATCGATCTGGTCGTGGCCGAGGTCGAGCGCTGTCTGGCGAAGGGGACCAAGGCCCTGACGTTCGTCGAGGATCCGGCGAAGATGGGGCTGCCCGGCTACTTCACGAATTACTGGGACCCGCTGATGGCGTTGGTTCAGGAGGCCGGGATCCCGCTGTGCATGCACATGGGATCAGGCGGCTCCGGCAGCATTGACGAGGGCAGCCATCCCGTCGTTCAGTTCGCGGTATCGACCTTCACCATGGCAGCGGTCTGTGCCACGAACCTCATGTGCAGTCCCACTGCGCGAAATTTTCCGGACGTCAAGTACGTGTGGTCCGAGTCCGGCATCGGCTGGGTCTCCTCGGCGCTCGAGCGGGTCGACGGGCAGTGGGCACGTCACCGGATGTGGAATGACCTTCCGGACTTCCGCCCCTCCGACGTTGCCAAGCGCAGCTTCTACTTCAGCATCATCGACGAGCCGATCGGCTTCAAGTCCGTGACGGACTGGGATCCTGACCTCGAGCACGTCATGTGGGAGACCGACTATCCGCACGCTGAGACACCGTGGCCGCACACACAGAAGCACATCGACGAGATGTTCCCCGATCTAAGCGACAAGGACCTGGCGAAGGTCACGTACTCCAACGCCGAAAAGGTCTTCAACTGGAAGCTGGTGACCCCCACCGCCGACCAGCTGCCTGCGGGGGTCTCACTACCCGCCTGAGGTTACGAAATCGTCACGGTTCGGAGGGCCTAAGAGAGCCCCGCTGAGCCGATCTGGCAGCGGAGCTGCTGGAGCAGAAGGCACGACCGACCCCAAGTCGGTCGTGCCTTTTGCAGCTTCACGGGGCTGTCATCGGGCTGTAGTGGCTACTGCGCGACGACTGTGACCGACGCAACCTTTTTCGCTTGACTATATTCTTTGAAAAGATTAGCGTCCTGCGAGCACGAGCACTCACGGGCCTGCGGGGCTGTCTCAGTCGCCCCGCTCAATCGCAGACGCAGAGGGATGACAGTTGACGACGTTCCTGCCATTCATCATTCTTGGCCTCACCAGTGGGGCCGTGTACGGCGTTGCCGCCTCCGGCCTCGTGCTCGCTTACCGGACCTCGGGCGTCATCAATTTCGCCCATGGCTCAACCGCTGCTGTCGCCGCCGGGATCTTCTACTGGCTCCACGACGAGCACGGCATGGCGTGGCCATTCGCAGCGCTGATCGCCGTACTCGGCCTCGCGCTGGTAGCCGGTGCCGTCATGGAGCGGATCGCTGCCGTGCTGGCTCGAGTGCCCACCACACTCAGCGTTGCGGCGACCGTCGGCCTGTCGATCGCGCTCACCGCGGTGATCGTGATCTGGTACGGGCCGGCGCCGCTGCAGTTCCCTTCGTTCCTGCCATCGAGCACGTTCAAGCTCGGCAGCGTGCTGGTCGGCTACGACCAGGTCATCACGGTGGCCATCGGGATCGTTGCCGTTGCCTCGATGAGTCTGATGCTGCGCTACAGCCAGCGCGGCCGAGCTATGCGGGCGATCGTCGAGGATCCGGAGCTGCTCAGCCTGACTGGGCTGAGCGGTTACTCGGTCAGGTCGCTTGCGTGGTTCATCAGTACTGCATTCGCCGCGATTTCAGGCATCCTGATCGCTCCGAGCCTCGGGCTCGACGGAACGCTGCTCACGCTGCTGGTAATCCAGAGCTTCGGAGCCGCCGCGATCGGTGCCTTCTCCAACCTACCCATGACATTCATCGGAGGCCTGGTCATTGGCGTGCTCAGCGCGCTTTCGACCAAGTACTCCGGCACCAACGACTGGCTCCAAGGCATGCCGCAGGGTCTTCCATTCATCGTCTTGTTCGTCATGCTGATCGTGCTGCCCCGTCGGCTGCTGGTCGAGCTCGGCTCCGCCGTTCAGGAACGCACGATTGGTCGAGTGACCGGCGGTCGCGCGGCTAGGTCCAGCAAGGCTGCGGTAGCCGCGATCCTGCTGCTGATCGTGCCGTCGGTCGTGGGCGCCCACCTGGCCGTCTACACACTGGCCGCGGCGTACCTCATCATCCTGCTATCGCTCTCGCTGCTCGTGCGGACGTCAAACCAGATCTCGCTCTGTCACATGACCTTCGCCGCGATCGGCGCACTAGCGTTCCATCACCTCACGGGCTCTGTTCCCTGGGTTCTGGCCGTGCTGATCTCAGGCCTAATAGTGCTGCCGGTAGGGCTGCTGATCTCGATCCCGGCGATCCGCCTCTCCGGCGTATACCTCGCCCTGGCCACGCTCGGCTTCGGGATCCTTGTCGAACAGCTCTTCTATGCGCGCTCGTTCATGTTCGGCGACGCGCTGTCTCTGGCCACCCCGCGACCTTCCTTTGCCAGCGGCCCGAAGGCCTACTACTACTTGGTGGTCGGGTTCGTGGTGATTACCTACATCGCAGTCCGTGCGATCGAGCAGGGCCGTCTAGGCCGGATCCTACGAGCGAGAGCGGATGCTCCCGAGGCGCTGACCGCACTGGGGCTCAACATCCGAAGCACGTCGATGATTGTCTTTGCCATCTCCGCTGCCATGGCAGGGATGGGCGGAGCTCTCATCGGCCCGATCTTCGGCGTCATCGGCCAGAGCACCTTCCAGACCGTGCCAACCTCAATGCTCCTCGTCGTCCTGCTAGTGCTTGGCTCGCGAAACCGTTCAGCCGGGACGCTCGGCGCATGCATGATCGCTGCAGCGGCACTCGTGGTCGTGCCTGACTACATAACCTCCGGCACATTGCAGTCCTGGCTGAACGTGCTGTTCGGGGCCGGCGCGATCGAGGTTGCGTTCGCCTACCGCGGCTACGGACTGTCCAGCCGAATCAAACGCCTGCGATCCCCGGGCTCGCCGATCGCGCCAGATCAGCCGTCGTCGAGGCTGAGCGTCCCCATCCTTATAGAGGCCCCCAAATGACGACCGACACTGGGCTCACCGTCGAGAATCTCACCGTCCGCTACGGAGGGCATGTCGCCGTCTCGAACGTGTCGCTCAGTGCACCAGCAGGCTCTGTCACCGGGCTGATCGGCCCGAACGGAGCGGGTAAGACCACAACGCTCAACGCGTGCTTCGGCGTGGTCAAGTCAGCCGGTGAGCAGCACCTCTTCGGGGTCAATATGACCCGCAAGGGCGCCGTGGGACGCAGCCGACTGGGCATGACACGGACCTTCCAGCGAATGCGCCTGTTTGACACCTTGACCGTCGAGGAGAACGTATCGATGGGTCGGGAGGCGAAGGCGGCTGGGACCACCTGGCTGACCCAATTCGTCTCGAGCCCGGCCAGCCGACGTCAGTGCGAGGCCGCTACGCGCGACGCACTGAACGCGTGTGGCATCGAGGAGCTGCGGGATCGCACCGTGCGGAACCTGTCGACCGGGCAGCGCCGACTCGTCGAGTTCGCCCGGGCCATCGCAAACGAGCCTCGCTTCCTGCTTCTGGACGAACCGTCCTCAGGCCTCGACGTGCGTGAGACCGAAGGCTTCGGCACGGTGCTGGAGTCGATCGTGCGCGATCGAGGGATCGGCGTGCTCCTTGTGGAGCATGACATGAGCCTGGTCTCGCGGGTCTGCCGCTATGTCTACGTGCTCGACTTCGGCATCAAGATTTTCGAAGGAACGATGTCGGAGACGCTCACGAGCCCGCTGGTCAGGGCTGCGTATCTCGGCCAGGAGCTCACTGACGTGCCGGCGGGTTCCGATGCTTGAGCTACGCGAGGCAGTAGCCGGCTACGGGGACAGCACTGTGCTCCGCGGAGTCTCAATCGAAGTCTCGGCCGGGCAGGCAGTCTCTGTGGTCGGTCCCAACGGCGCAGGTAAGACCACGCTGATCCGGACGATTTGTGGCCTCCTTCCCGTGCGCAGCGGGGCGAGGATCATCGACGGTGTCGACGCGACCGCACAAAGTGTGCATGCCATCGCGCGGGCGGGGGTATGTCATATCCCCGAGGGACGGGGTGTCTTCCCAGGTCTGTCGGTACGCGACAACATGATGCTGTTTGCCGGCTCCGACGGTAAGCGCACTGCGGTCGAGAGAGGGCTCAGTGCCTTCCCGCAATTGACGAAGCATCTCAATCAGCGCGCAGGCAGTCTCTCGGGCGGCCAGCAGCAGATGCTTGCGCTCAGCAGGGTGGTCGTCAGTAACCCGTCTGTTGTGCTCATCGACGAGGCCTCGTTGGGCCTGGCCCCCGTCATCGTCGATGAGATCTATGACTTCCTCGGCCGCATCGTCTCCGAGGGCATCGGCGTACTCGTCGTCGAGCAGTACGTGACGCACGCGTTGCGCTTCGCCTCGCACGTCTACGTCCTGCAGCGCGGAGCGCTGGTGTACTCCGGCGCTCCCAACGAACTCGGCAGCCAGGAACAGCTGTTCGAACGCTACTTGGAGGGCGATCTGGAGCAGAGCCGCTCGACCTAGGTAACGCCAATCATCTCGGACATCTCTGTACGCGCTTCAACTATTTGGAGGACTGAACCATGCATCGGAAGTTGAACCTGGCAATCGCCTCGGTGGCGATCGCCGTGCTGGCAACTGCGTGTAGTAGCAGCGGCGGCAAGAGCGGGGGCGACAGCTCTGGGGCGTCGACGCCCGCGAGCACGGGAAGCTCGAGCACCAGCGCGGCGACAACCGGCGCCGATATCGTCATCGGCAACGTCAGCCCGCTCTCAGGCGCTCAGGCCGACTCGAACGGGCCGTTCCTGGACGGCGTCAAGGCTTGGGTCGGCTACGTCAACGACAACGGCGGCATCTCCGGCCACAAGATCAAGCTCGTCACTGGCGACAGCAAGTCTGACTCCACGACTGAGGCTTCGCAGATCCAGCAGATCGTGGGCAACGACCACGTGGTCGCGTTTGTCGGTAACGGCAACATCAACCCGCCGGCATGGATCAACTTCCTCGAAGGCAAGGGCGTGCCGGTGATCGGCGGGAACAACGCGTCGATCTCCTACAACGACAGCCCGATGCTCTTCCCCGAGGGCAGTTCCGTGATCGGAAATGCGCTGGGCCTGGCTGCACACAACCCGGGCGAGACGAAGTTCGGGTACCTGTACTGCAAGGAGGCGCCGGGCTGCGCCGAGACCAACGCCAGCCTGTTCAAGGGCGGTGTTGCCAAGCTCGCCGGAACCGACCCGGTCTTCTCGCGAGCCGTAAGCCTGAGCCAGCCCTCGTACACCGCTGAATGCCTGGCCGCAAAGCAGGCCGGCGTACAGACGCTCGGTCTCGGCGCTGACCCGAACACCGTCATCCGGATTGCGAATGACTGCGCCAAGCAGGGCTTCAAGCCGACCTACGTCATTCCGGGCGTCGTGGCCAACGACAGTCTGCCGTCCAAGCTCGGCTCCACCAAGCTGCTGGCTGCGCTGCCAGATTTCCCTTGGTTCTCGACCGACCCGGCCACGGCTAGCTTCCGGGCCTCGATGGCAAAGTACGTCTCGGGCAAGGCGATCACCGAGAGCGCCGCTGAGGGGTGGGTCTCCGGGCTGATCTTCCAGAAGGCTGCGACGACTGCCCTTGCCTCGGGTGGCACTCTCACCAGCGCCAGCTTGATCACCGCGCTGGGCCAGATCAAGAACGACACCTTCGGCGGACTCACTCCGCCGCTGTCGTTCGTGGCAGGTGCCGCTCAGCCATCGTCCTATTGCTTCTACCCCGCCGAGGTCGTCAACGGAAAGTGGACCACTCCGGGCGGTCTGACCGTGACCTGCCCGTCGGCGTCCAACGTCTCTGCCCTGGACACGATCACGGCAGCAGCGGTGAAGGCTTCTAAGTAGAGATTCAGCACGGGCTCGAAGGGTGGTGCACCGCTCCTCGGAGCGGTGCACCACCCGTCATTGCTGCTAGGAAGAGCCACTCACCGGCGGCCGTGAGCACGCGAGGGGACCGGTATGGGGAAGTTGGACGGACAGGTCGCATTGATCACCGGCGGCGCCCGCGGACAGGGACGGGCGCACGCGGTCCTCTTCGCGGAGGAGGGCGCCGACATTGCCGTGTGCGATATCTGCGGTGAGACAGATGCGCCTTACTCGCACTCGACCATCGACGATCTCGAAGAGACGCGCCGGCTCGTCGAAAAGGCGGGTGGCCGGTGCCTGACCGGTCAGGTAGACGTGCGCGATCTCGGTGCGATGCAGTCGTTTGCAGCCGATGTCATCGCCGAATTCGGGAGGATCGACATTCTCTGCGCGAATGCCGGGATTCTAACGAAGAGCGTGATCGCCGAGATGAGCGCGCACACCTGGCAGACGATGGTCGATACGAACCTGACCGGGGTGTTCAATTCCTTTCGGGCAGTATTGCCGTACATGATCGAACGCAAGCGCGGCAGTATCGTGGCGACATCGTCGATGGCGGCCCGAAATCCGCATGGCAGCATCGGCCACTACACCGCTGCCAAGTTCGGTGTCATCGGATTGGTGAAGTCCACGGCTATCGAGGTCGGGCCGGTAGGTATCCGGGTTAACGCGATCTGCCCCACCAACGTCAACACCGAGATGGCGTTGAATCCGACGGTCTATTCGGCGTGGTGCCCAGACATCGAGGATCCAACCAAGGAGGACGTCTTGGAGAGGATGTCCAGTGTGCACCCGCTGCGGGTACCGTACGTTGAGCCGGAGGACGTCTCGCGGCAGATGCTGTACCTGGTCTCCGATGACGCGCGCTACGTGACCGGAGAGGTGCTAACGGTGAGCGCGGGCTTGATCGCGTTCTCTGACGGCTGAGGCCGAGCCTTCAGCCCACTACTAGTCGCTCGCTCGCAACCAATCGCACGCAGTTGTCGAGGTCGAAGAGGTTCGGCTCGTCGGCGATCACGGCAGCTGCCTGGGCTGATCGGGCCGCCACCTTGAGGTCATCGATCGAATCGTAGGCGACCTCCGCGACGCCGTCGTATTGGGCGTCGGCCGACCGACCAATCGTGATATTGACGACGTAGCGGCGCACACCAGGAATCGCACGAGCCAGATCAGCGTGCGTGGTCGTCCAGTACTCGACGAATTCCTCCCGTGTCATATCGGTGCGTCGGTGGGCGGCAAAAATTACCTTGATCATGGCTTCTCCACTATTTCAGTAGCCTCGACTTGCGTCTTCTGCAATCTACGGCGAACCGTCGGGATAGCAACAGAAATCTTCGAAGAAAGGGCGAGCCACACGATGACAAAAGACTTCTCGATGATGGGCCACGACCACGTCGCACGCTATCTGGCGACGAACGGAGAGATTGGGCATTTTTGGAACGGGGTGAACTGCCTAGTGCTCTTCACCCGGGGGAGAGCATCCGGTGAGATTCGGTCGGTGCCGCTGATTTATGGCGAGGACGGTCACCGGTTCGTGGTCGTGGCCTCGCGTGGTGGGTCTACACAGCATCCGTTCTGGTACACCAACGTCGAGGCTGATCCCGCGGTCTCCGTCCAGGTCGGAGCCGAGCATTTCGAGGCCGTGGCACGTACAGCACGCGGCGACGAGCGGGCGCGGCTCTGGGCTCTGATGAACGAGATCTGGCCTGCCTACGAGCGGTACCAGACCCGCACCGAGCGCGAGATTCCGGTGTTACTCCTCGACCGTGCCGCAGCTAAGTCCAGTCCGGGATGAGATCGGCTAGTCCGGGGCGCGCGAACTGCGGGTCGACGAGTTCGAGGTAGAAGCCCAGGGGAGTCGACAAGAGGGCCAGGCAGCTGGGTGCTCCATTATGGTCGGCGACTGTGCCTGCGAGGGCACCTCCGCCGCCAGCTGACCAGCCACGAGCCTCCGCGACATCCGCAGGCAGGTCTGTGCTCCACTTGCCGAGGTGATGTAGCCGCCCGCCCCCTGGAGCGTCGGCAAACGGTGTTCCCGGCGCTCGCTCGATCAACTCGATCGCCGGTGTCGGGCCGGCCGAGTAGACCAACCGGAGACGGATCTTCGCGACGGCACGGTCGGCCGATGTGAGCGTCAGCGGCACGTCGTAGATCGGCCGCCAGGTCACCCCCAACGCGGCACCCAGCGACTCCATCGCGGGCTCGAGCTCGTCCACGAGCAGCCCGATGTGGAAGTACCCGCTCATGTCTACGCCCTGTTCCAAGGTTGCTAAGTGGCCTCTTAAATAAGTAATCATTGACTAGATTACCGCTTCGCCACTACCGTCGTCGAGTGAGCGTCGTTCAGCTAGAGACAGAAGATCTTCCCGATCGCATCCTCGCTGGAGCGACCTGGCTCCACGCTGCATCCGGAGGCGACTTTCCGCACGTCAATCCCGCCACCGGCCGCGTACAGAGGTCGGTGCCACTCGCTGGCGCGGCGGAGATCGGCGATGCTGTTGGTGCCGCTCGGGTTGCCCTGCCGTCGTGGCGCGATGTTGGCGGTGCCGGCCGCCGCAGGGCGCTGTCGAACTTGGCCGACCTCGTGCGCCGAGATCGCGACGGCCTGGCTGCGGTGACCACGGCCGAGGTGGGAATTCCGATCTCGATGGCCCCGTTCAGCGTCGACTTCGCCGCCGACTGGATCGAGGAGTCGGCGAGGTGGGCTGACCGGCTTGGCGGGGAGGTCTTGCCGTCCGCCCCAGGTGATCTGATCTACACCCAGGCCGACCCCCTCGGTGTGGTGGGTGCGCTTACGACGTGGAACGGACCGATCGCTGCGTTCGCGATGGCCGTAGCCCCCGCGCTGGCAGCCGGCTGCACGGTGGTGGTGAAGCCGTCTGAGTTGGCCCCGTTCGGAGCGCTTCGAATCGCACAGCTCTGCGCCGAGGCAGGCATCCCGCCGGGTGTGGTGAGTGTCCTGCCGGGTCGTGCCGAGGCAGGGGAGGCCCTGGTGGGTCACCCGGGGATCGACAAGGTGGTGTTCACCGGCAGTCCGCCGACCGCACGCCTCATCGCCGCGGCGTGCGCGCAGCACCTCACCCCGACTCTCTTCGAGTTGGGTGGGAAGTCTGCAGTGATTGTCTGTGCCGACGCCGACCTGGACCGGGTCGTCAGCAGCGTGCTGGGGCTGAGCTTTGCCGCCGGGCAGTCGTGCACCCTCGGGTCCCGGCTGGTGGTCCATCGGTCCGTTGTCGGTGAGCTCACCGACCGCCTTGTCGCCGCCTTCGAGAGCCTGAGGCAGGGCAACCCGGCCGATCCCGCAACGATGCTCGGGCCGGTGATCAACGACGCGGCATGTGAGCGGATTCTGGGCCTGATCGACCGCGCCAGAGGCTATGGGCGGGTCGTCACGGGGGGTGAGCGCCGCGGCGGCGAGTTGGCGGAGGGCTTCTTCATCGCTCCTACGCTGGTCGACCGGATCGACAACTCAAGCGAACTCGCCCGTACCGAGGCCTTCGGGCCGTTGGTCGGCCTGCTTGAGTACGGCGACGATGCCGAGGCCGTCCGGATCGCCAACGACTCCGAGTACGGGCTGGCAGGCTACGTCTTCACTGCTGACGCATCACGGGCGCACCGGCTCGCAGCCCAGTTCGACGTCGGATCGGTCACCGTCAACGGGGGAACCGTGCCGATCAGCGCACAGGCCCCGTTCGGCGGGCGGAAGAGCAGCGGCCACGGCAAGCAAGGCGGCCTGGCCGGAGTGCTGGAGTTCACCTCGACGAAGAGTATCCAGATCGTCAGCTAGGCCAGCGATCACCCACGAGCATCGAAAGCAGGGCAGTTAACATGGGCAAGCTCGACGGACAGGTCGCGTTCATCACCGGCGCCGCGCGTGGACAGGGTCGCTCGCATGCCGTCGCCTTGGCTGCGGAGGGTGCCGACATCGTCGGCTTCGATCTGTGCGATCAGCTCGCCACGGTGGACTATCCGATGAGCACTCCGGCCGACCTCGATGAGACGGCAGATGCTGTCCGGGCGCACGGTCGGGGCTTCATCGCCTGTATCGGGGATGTCCGCGACCGGGCTGCGCTCTCTGCCGCAGTGGCGCAGGCCGTCACAACGTTCGGGCGGCTCGATATCGTGCTGGCCAACGCGGGCGTGATGGCGCACGGCCTTCTCCCGTACGAGAAGTCGGTCGAGAAATGGCGCGACACGATCGACATCAACCTCACTGGCGTCTGGAACACCCTGCAAGCGACCAGCCAGACGATCATCGACGGCGGGCGGGGCGGCAGCATCGTGATCACCAGCTCGACTGCTGGGCTCAAGGCCGTCACGACGAACTTCGAGGGCGGCTTCGACGGCTACAACGTGGCCAAGACGGGGCTGGCAGCCCTCATGACCTCCTACGCAGGACGGTTGGCCCAGTACAGAATCCGGGTCAATACGATCCACCCGACCGGAGTCGCGACTCCGATGGTGATCAACGACTTCTTTCCGAAGTACATGGCCGAGAACGACGACATCGCAGCCGCGAACCAGAACGCGCTGCCTGTGGCGGTGATCGAGGCCGCCGATGTGAGCAACGGCATCCTGTACCTCGTGTCGGACGCAGGGCGCTACATCACGGGTCAGAAGTTCGTGATCGATGCCGGGATGACGACGGTTTCGCTGCCCGGTAGCGGTACGACGCTCGGCTAGCCGGCGATCGCTGCGGCGAGGCGGTCGGTGATGATCCCGTGTGCCTCCACGATCAGCCGGTCGACGAGTTCTGCACATGTCGGGACGTCGTGGATCAGCCCTTGCGAGAGGCCGGCCCACCAGAGCCCGCCGTCGACGTCGCCTTGCGTGAGGACCTGGTCGCGGCCGCGAGCACCTGACGCCAACTCAGCGATATCGGCGAAGGTGGTGTCCGGTTCGGACTCGATCGCGAGGATCTGACGGGAGACCGCATTGCGAGCCACGCGTGCGGTATTGCCAAACTTGCGGAAGACGAGATCTGTGGCGTGCTCATCATTGGCGACGATGGCCCGCTTCACGTTCTCGTGTACCGGCGCCTCGTGGGTTGCCACGAATCGGGTGCCCATGTTGATCGCCGAGGCGCCGAGCGCGAGCGCGGCGACGAGCCCGCGACCATCCGCGAAACCCCCGCTGGCGATGATGGGGATCCTGAGTTGATCGGCAGCTGCAGCAACGAGCACGAGGCTGGGCAGGTCTGACTCGCCCGGATGGCCAGCGCACTCGAAGCCATCGATGCTCACTGCGTCGACACCGATGCGCTGGGCCTTCAAGGCATGCCGAACCGTCACGGCCTTGTGGATCACGTGTATCCCGGCTGCCTTGAGCGCCGGCAGAAACGGCTCCGGGCTCCGCCCGGCTGTCTCGACCACCGGCACCCCACGCTCGATGATGACGGCGATGTACTCCTCATATGGAATGGGCTTGATCGTAGGCATCAGGGTGAGGTTCACCCCGAACGGCTGATCGGTCATCGAGCGGCAGCGATCAATCTCCACTCCAAGCGCTTGCGCCGTCGGCTGGGTCAGCGCCGTGAGGAACCCTAGCGCTCCGGCCTCGGCCACCGGCCCGATGAGGTCAGCCGTTCCAACACCTGTCATGCCACCGCAGACGATCGGGTGCCGAACCCCGAAGGTACGGGTGAACGGCGTATCGAAGACCATCAAGCGGCGCCGAGGTATCCGGCGAGGGCGAGCCTGTGGGCTGCCGGATCGCCGAACAGCAGAGCGGTGCTCTTGGCCCGCTTGAAGTAGAGATGAGCCGAGTGCTCCCAGGTAAACCCGATGCCACCGTGCACCTGGATGTTGCCTGCGGCGACGTCGAAAAGCGCCTGCGAACAGTAGGACTTGGCCATTGCCGCAGACACGGCCAGATCGTCTGCTGCTTCGCCCAACCCGTCGACGGCCATGATTGCGTGGGTCACCACGCCGCGAGCCATCGCGACGGTGACCAGCATGTCGGCGCAGCGATGCTTGACGGCTTGGAACGACCCGATCGGTCGACCGAACTGGATACGGGTCCGGGCGTACTCCGTGGCAGTTTCCAGGACATGCCCGGCTGCCCCGACCTGCTCGGCGGCCAGTGCGATGCACCCGACACGAAGTACCTGCTCGAGAACGCTTGCCGCGCTTCCTGCCGTCCCGAGCAGTTGTGAGGTGGCGGCGTGGAAGCTGATCTCGGCCATCGGGCGGGTCAGGTCCAGAGTGGGCATTGCCCGGCGCTCGATACCCGGACCGGCCGCATCCACGGTGAACAGGCTCGGCCCATCCGGAGTCGACGCCGACACGATCAGGATGTCGGCGCCGGCGCCGTCGAGTACATAAGACTTCGTCCCGGTTAAGGTCCACGCGTCACCGCTCCGCGTTGCGCGACAGCCGGCCGGGTCCACCTGCCATGCGCGGCCCGGTTCGTGGACGGCTAGGGCGGCGCGGGATGTGCCGGCCACCATCGGCGGGAGCCAGCGGGCACACGCCTGCTCGTCACCGCTGCACAGCAGGGCAGTGGTAGCCAGGACGGCGCTCGACAGCAACGGTACGCAGGCCAGGCTGGCTCCCGCCTCGGCGAGAACCAGAGCGAGCTCACCGAAGCCGTGGCCGGCGCCGCCGTACTCGGTCGGGACGTGCAGCCCGAGCACGCCGAGTTCGTCGTCCCCCAGCCGGCGCCAGAGCGCCTCGTCCACACCGCTGTCGCTGGCCATGACCGCGCGGACGGACGACTCGCTGGAGGCGGCCGCGAAGAACTTGGCGAGCATGCCTTGAAGCTCGGATCGTTCTGCCTGGTCGATCATCGTGCGCTCCATCCCCCGTCGACCCTGAGGGTCTGTCCGGTCACGTACCGGCTCGCATCGCTGGCCAGGAACAACAGTGCCCCGTCGAAATCAGCAGGCACCCCATGCCTGCCGATGAGGGTGTTCGCCGCGATCCAGCTGCGGACCTTCTCATCGCCCAGGATGGGCTCGGTCATCTCGCTCTCGACGAAGCCGGGAGAGAGGTTGTTGATCCGTACTCCGCGCCTGCTCCACTGGGCAGCCCATTCGCGGGTCAGGGCCTCCAACCCGCCCTTCGTCGCGGCGTAGGTGGCCTGTGGGAACCGTCCGATCCCGCCATGGGCGACGATCGAGGTGACGTTGACGATGCTGCCTGACCCGGCCGCGAACATCCCCGGGACGAAGGCCTGGCCAAGCCTGATCGGGGCGTGCAGGTTCACTGCGAGGGTGCGCTGGATCTGCTCGCTCGTCTCATCCTCGGCCTTCACCCCACCGGCGATGTAGGCCGCGTTGTTGACGAGGATGTCCACCCTGCCCAACTCGTCGAGGGCGCGCCGGGCAACTGTGTCGACCTGGTCGATATCAGCGAGATCGGCCTCGAGAGCAATCGACCCCGGCAGGTCCACCACGATCTTGTCGAGTAGGTCACGTCGCCTCGCCACCAGGGCGGTGCGGGCGCCGGCGGTGGCGAGGACGCGGGCCAGGTGGGCTCCGAGCCCAGCGCTAGCTCCCGTGATGACGGCTGTCTTGCCCTTGAGGGAGAACAGGTCAGCGGCCGCGGTCACATCGAACACGGATGGGAACCCTCCGGTGGCGGGCATCCGCGTTCGGTGTGATCACGGATGGCGAGGCAAGCCAACAGTAAAGCCTCGCACAATCCTTGTAAAGACTATAGAGTTATCACTCGATCGTGGTAGCTTGCCTCCGTGAGCACGAGCGACATGACGAGCCCCGAGATCGCCGGCCTGTTGGCCCGGCTGCTCGATCCTGGCCAGAATGCTGAGACCCCGAGTGAGTTCCTCGGACGCCAGTTCGATCTCGGGCTGGCGTGGGTACATTTCCGAGCAGGCGACGGCGGGATCGGTGGGAGCTCGGCGCTCCAGCAGACTGTCGAACGAGCCATCGTCGCCGCAGGCAGCCCAGTCGCCTTCCATGGCAATCCGCTCGGGGTCGGCATGGTCGCACCGACCATCCACGACCACGGCACGCAGTACCAGTGCCAACGCCTCCTACGTCCGTTGTTCACGGGCGAGGAGGTGTGGTGCCAGCTCTTCAGTGAGCCCGGTGCAGGCAGCGACCTGGCCTCGGTGGCCACGTCCGCGGTTCGTGCTCCGGATGGTTCCTGGGTAGTGAACGGCGCCAAGGTGTGGACGAGCTATGCGCACAAGGCGGCCTGGGGTCTATTGCTTGCTCGTACCGACCCGGACCAGCCCAAGCACAAGGGCCTGACGATGTTCCTGGTCGAGATGTCCGCTCCGGGTGTGGAGATCCGACCGCTGTATCAGATGACCGGTGACGCCGAGTTCAACGAGGTCTTCCTGAACGACGTAGTGGTCCAGGACAGGCACCGGCTAGGCGCCGTTGGGGACGGCTGGCGCGTCGTCCTCACCACCTTGCTAAACGAGCGTGTCGCGATCGGCGGTCAGGTCCCGGCGCGCGGTGAGGGACTGATCGGGCACCTAATGCAGGCTTGGCAAGACGCGCAGTCGGAGGGATCCACACGTCCAGAACTGCTCGACGAACTGATGAAGCTCTGGATTCGGGCCGAAGCTCTGCGGCTCTTCAACGCGCATTCAGCCGCGACGCGCGATGACGCCAGCGGGCCCGGCCCTGAGGGGTGGATCTCCAAGCTGAGCGATGCCGAACTCAACCTCGAACTCACGTCCCTCGCGTTGGATGTGCTGGGGCCGGCCGGTCTACTCAAACCTGATGGCTATCCGCTTGCCCGCTCATCGCGCAGTCCGTTCGACTATGCGGGCGTGCAGAACGCGTTCCTGCGAGCCAGGGCGAACCCCATCGAGGGTGGCACCTCAGAGATCGCCCGCAACGTCATCGGCGAGCGCCTACTACGACTGCCGGGTGAACCGCGGGTGGATAAGGACGTCGCATGGAGTCAGGTGCCACGGGGATGAGTTCGATGTATGCGACACGGCGTCGCGATGAGAGAGGGAATTGTGGACTTCGCTGATACCGCCGAGGAGAGCGAGCTTCGTAGTGAGCTCCGTTCGTTGCTCGACGAACATGTCCCTGAGGCCTATCTCGGCGCGTTCACCCATAACGAGAACGATCTCGCCGTGGCCCAGAACTTCTGCAAGGTGCTGGCGCAACGCCGGCTCCTCGCCCTGGCGTGGCCGGAGGAGTTCGGCGGCCGCGCTGGGAACTCCGGCGAGCTGACGGTGCTCCGCGAGGAGATGTGGGCCCGGCACGAGCCGCGCGGCGCGCAGTACATGGGCGTGAACTGGATCGGTCCGGCGATCATGCGGTTCGGCACCCCAGCTCAGCAGGAGCTCCATCTACCTCCCATCTCCGCTGGCGAGGTGATCTGGTGCCAGGGGTTCAGCGAACCCGACTCCGGGTCCGACCTTGCGTCGCTCAAGACCGCAGCTCGGCCCGTCAAGGGCGGCTGGGAGGTAAACGGGCAGAAGGTGTGGACGTCCTACGCCACGATGGCCGAGTGGATCTTCTTGCTTGCACGCACGAGCAATACCGGCCCCAAGCAGCAGGGGATCACGGTGTTCCTTGTCCCCATGAGCCGCCCGGGTATAGAGGTGCGCCCGATTCCGGCCATGCTTGGTCCGCATCACCTCAATGAGGTCTTTCTCAGCGGAGTGCAGGTCACCGAGGCCGACGTCCTCGGCACCGTCGGCCAAGGCTGGCAGGTCGTACGCGAGGCGCTGGCCTTCGAGCGCGTCGGCATCGCCCGCTACGCCCGCTGCGAACGACTCCTGAACGAGGCGCCGGATGCTCTGGGCGACCGGTGGGCCCGACTGCCAGGTGCCCTCAAACATCGCTGGGTCAAGGCCCTTGTCCATACCCGTCAGGCACGGCTGCTGGCTCACCGAGTCGTCGAACGACACGATACCGGTGTCGTCGACCCGCGCGACTCTGCCGCGTATCGGATCGCGGTCACCAGACTCGATCAAGAAGTGGGCGAGGTACTGATGGATGTGATCGGCTCCGATGCAGTCGGAACGGACGACGAGACGGATCTTTTCTCGCGAGCAGTCGAGGATCATTGGCGCTACGCCCAGGCCTCGACAGTGGCCTCGGGGAGCATCGAGATGCAGCGCGTCCTGCTGTCGCGGGCACTCTTGGGCGAGGCGGCACGATGAGGTCCGCCATGTCGGCCGAGGCCGAGAGCTTCGGACGAGTGGTCGACGAGGCCATCCGGAGTGCGGGCGGTGTCGCGCTGGCCCAGCACGCCGATGCCGAACCAGCCGAGCGGGACAAGATCGCCGCGATGCTCGGCAACCTCGGGGTATGGGACCTGGAGCCGGCAGCCGACCCGGTACAGGCTGAGGCGGCTGCAGCCGTGTGCCGGGCGGCTGGGCGCTATGCGCTGCCGTACCCGGTCGCAGAGCGCCTGTCTTCTGCTGACCCAGCGCGCGCAGCATTGGCGCTCGTCGATCGGGACGCTCCAGCTCGCGTGGCCCACCTCGATCTCGATCTTGACTGGCAGCTCTGTGATTCCCGCGGATTCGTCGCACCGGTAGCCACGGTGGGCGCCGCGTTCGGCGGGAAGCTGAGCCGCTTCGTCTGCTCAGCCAACCCCGGCGCGTGGACGCACACGCAGACTGATCAGGCCGCCCGCCTGATCACTCTGCAGGGCTGGACCCTCCTCGGACTTGTCGAGCAGGCGAGCCAACTGACGTACCGCTACGTGCAGGAACGTATCCAGTTCGGTCACCCGCTTGCTCATTTCCAGGCGATCCAGTTCACACTCACTGACGTGGCGGTCGCGGTTGACGGGCTGGCTGAGCTGGCCAAGTACGCGCTTTGGTCATCGATCAAGGGTGGTCCGGCGGCGATGGTGGACGCGGTCGCCCTGCGGCTGGCAGCCACCGAGACCGCTGACACGACCTTCCGCGCAGGACATCAGCTCCACGGAGCAATCGGGTTCTGCGACGAGACCCCGATCTCGTGGCTCTCTCGCTCCAGTCAGACGCTGCGGCGCCTGCCGTGGGGTCTGAGCCAGACCGAGGCC
The DNA here is from genome assembly GCA_025963285.1 of Jatrophihabitans sp. Lineage (GTDB taxonomy): Bacteria > Actinomycetota > Actinomycetes > Mycobacteriales > Jatrophihabitantaceae > JAOPUX01. The sequence continues at coordinate 26,758 of JAOPUX010000151.1, read as the reverse complement.
AGGCTGGTGGAGCTGGTGGACGAGACAACATTTGCCGGCCCGTTCGAGCGTGTTAGAACTGCCCTATGAGCTCCTACGAGACCCTGCTGGTCACCCGCGCGGACGGGATCGCGACGGTGACCATCAACCGCCCTGAGGTGCTCAATGCCTTTAACAATGCGATGCGGTCCGACTTCTCGCGGCTCTGGCGCGATCTGGCCGACGACGAGGCGGTCCGGGCAGTCGTCCTGACCGGCGCGGGCGAGCGCGCGTTCTCCACCGGTCTCGACGTCACTGAGCGCATCTCGGGTTCGGACAGTCCCTGGGTCGACCAGATCCGTCCGTGGGCCGAGACCGAGGATCCGGGCCGCGACCTGAGCCCCAAGCGCAATGATTTCTGGAAGCCGGTCATCGCCGCAGTCCGCGGCATGTGTGCTGGTGGTGCGTTCTATTGGATCGCCGAGTGCGACATCGTCGTCTGCTCCGAGGATGCGACCTTCTTCGACCCGCATGTCACCTATGGGCTGGTCGCCGCTCTCGAACCGATCGCGATGAGCTACCGAATGCACCTGTCCGACGTACTCCGGATGTCGCTACTGGGCCTCTACGAGCGCATGACGGCCGACCGAGCTCTGCAATGCGGGCTGGTCACCGAGGTGCTGGCCGGCGCCGAAGTCGTCGAGCGCGCTCAGGAGCTTGCCCGCGCCATCGCGGCTCAGCCTCCGGCGGCGATCGAGGGGACGGTGAAGGCTATCTGGCAGTCCCTCGACGTCGCGCGGTCTCAGGCGTTGAGCACGGCGCTGCTGTACACCCAGGTCGGGAATCCGCTGGGCACCGCGGGGCTCGACAGAACAGACGCCAAGCCCGCGAAGTCCTGGCGCCGCTAGCCTCGTTCGCGGGATCACTAATGCCGCGGTTGGACGATCATCGCCTCGGCGTCGACGAGTACGCGCCCGTCGAGGGTGATCTCAGCAGCGAACCACCTCTTGCGACCGTCGGTTCGCTCGGCCCAGGCACGTACCTGGAGTGTGCGTCCGACGGGAGCGAGGCCCCGATAGTTGACGTGCAGGTAAGCCGTGCGGATCGTCGAGGTGGCGTCCGGGTCAGCCAAGCGGTTGCCATTGGCCAGGCGCCCCATCACGTCGTCTAGGAGCAGCGGCGCCACCCCCCCGTGCAGGGCCGCTCCCGAGCCTAGGTAAAGCGGCCCGCATGTGACCTCGGCCTTGATCTGCGCCTCGCTAGTTTCGAGATAGGTCAACGGCGGGACGAGTACCTGTGCAAAGCCCTCCAGCTCAGGCCGCCGTCCCGCCACACGGTCGACCTCCGGCGCGGCGAAGCGGGCAAGAACGGCCACCTGCGCCTCGATTGTCGCGGCCACCTCGCCCGCGACGCCGGGCGGCACGCTTGCTTCGGAGTAGGCATTCTCCAAGGCGCGTATGGCACGGACCAGGCGTTCCAGGTCGGCGAGCGTATCGGCACCGACCGGGCGTAGCTCGTGCTCTGACTGCTCCGCCATTTCTCTCCCAGTTCATCGCGCTGCAGAGGCTTGACCTGCTCCAGAAACTTGTTATCTTTGTAGAAATTAGCAGACGAGGATGGTGTGATGGTCGAGGCCTTCATCTACGACGCGATTCGGACCCCGCGAGGTCGCGGCAATCAGAAGGGTGCCTTGGCCGGTGTGAAGCCGATCTCGCTGGTCACCGGGCTGTTGACCGAGATGCTCCACCGCCACAAGGGCCTCGACCCGAATCGGATCGATGACGTCATCCTTGGTGTCGGTTCGCCCCTTCGCGATCAGGGAGCCGTACTAGCCCGGATCGCCGCGCTGGCCGCCGGGCTGCCCAACACGGTGGGAGGCGTCCAACTCAGCCGCTTCTGCGCCTCCGGGCTCGAGGCCGTCAACACCGCCGCGCAAAAGGTCGCCTCCGGCTGGGAGGAGCTCTTCATTGCCGGTGGCGTCGAGTCGCTCTCGCATGTCGCGATGGGAGCTGATGGAGGTGCCTGGGCTCTCGACCCGGAGACGAGCTGGGAGCTGCAATTCGTGCCCCAGGGGGTAGGGGCCGACCTGATCGCCACGCTCGATGGCATCACCCGCGAGGATGTCGATGCCTACGCCTTGACCTCGCAGCGCCGCTCCGAGGATGCGTGGAAGCAGGGGTACTTCGACAACTCGGTCATCCCGGTTCGGGACCGTAACGGCCTGGTCGTTCTCGATCGAGACGAGTACATGCGCCCGGAGACCAGCGCTGAGGGTCTGGCAGCCCTCAAGCCCGCCTTCGTTGCCGCAGGCGCGGCAGGCTTCGACGACGTAGCGCTGCAGAAGTATCACCAGGTCGAAAGGATCAACCACGTCCACACGGCCGGGAACTCCTCCGGGATCGTGGACGGCGCCGGTATCGTGCTCGTGGGCAGCGCTGCCGTCGGAGCTGAGCTCGGGCTCCGTCCGCGCGCACGCATCGTCGCCACCGCGATCATCGGCGACGATCCGACCATCATGCTGACCGCACCGGCCGGCGCGGCACGCAAGGCCCTGGCGCGGGCCGGCCTCACCGCAACCGATATCGATCTCTTCGAGCTGAACGAGGCCTTCGCTTCGGTGGTACTGCGCTTCGTTGCCGAGCTCGACATCTCACTCGACCAGATCAATGTCAATGGAGGAGCAATCGCGATGGGCCACCCGATCGGCGCGACCGGAGCCATGATTCTCGGCACGCTGCTTGATGAACTCGAGCGCCGGGAACTGCGCTACGGCCTGGCTAGCCTCTGCGCGGGTGGCGGCCTCGGCATCGCGACGATCATCGAGCGGGTGTGACGAGCGTGGCCGACAAGATCACGGTCGTCCTCGACGCAGATGGTGTCGCGACGCTTACCTTCGACGACCCTGAGCAGTCCACCAACACGCTCAACGTGGCACTCCAGCACGAACTCCGGGCCAAGGTGAGCGAGCTCGGTGCCCTCGACGGGCTGACCGGCGTCATCGTCACCTCGGGCAAGCCGACCTTCTTCGCCGGTGGCGACCTGCACGACATGTTGGCGGTGCACCCCGACAGCGCGGACGAGCTCTTCGGCGCCGCGCTTGCCTTCAAGGCGACTCTGCGAGCGCTCGAGACCCTGCCGGTACCTGTCGTTGCGGCTCTCAACGGAGCAGCGCTCGGCGGCGGCCTGGAGATCGCCTTTGCCACCCACCACCGGATCGCCCTTCGGGGTGCGCGAGTCGAGTTCGGCCTGCCAGAGGTCACCTTGGGTCTTCTGCCCGGCGCGGGCGGCGTGGTTCGTTCGGTCCGACTACTTGGTCTGCAGCCCGCCCTCGACATCCTGCTGCTCGAAGGCCGGCGCTACTCGGCCGACGACGCGCGCTCGAAGGGCATCGTCGACGAGGTCGTCGACACCCCGGAGGAGTTGATCGCGCAGGCCAAGGTCTGGATCGCCGCGCACCCCGACGCCAAGCAGCCATGGGATCGCCCGGGGTTCTCAATTCCGGTGCCAGCAGGATGGAGCGACGAGCTCTACCTCCCGGCGCTCGTTGCCGGGCTGCGCAAGAAGACGAAGGGGGCGCCGGCGCTCTCCCAGCATCACGTGCTCTGCGCAGCGGTCGAGGGGAAGGACAAGTCACTGGACGTCGCATCGGTGATCGAGACGCGCTACTTCATCGATCTCGTCACCGGTCAGCAGGCGAAGAGCCTCATTCGGGCGCGGTTCCTCGATCCGCTCGCCGCACGCAGGGGCAGCTCGCGCCCAGCCGGTCAGCCAACCTGGAAGCCGACGAAGCTCGCCATCCTCGGAGCGGGAATGATGGGCGCGGGGATCGCCTATCAGGCCGCGATCGTGGGGCTGGACGTGGTCCTGAAGGACACCTCGATCGAGGCAGCAGAGCGCGGCAAGGCCTACAGCGTCAAGCTGCTGGAGAAGGCGGTGGCTGCGGGCAGCCGGACGCCTGAGGAACGTGACGCGATCCTCAAGCGGATTCACGCAACCGCCGACACTGCGGATTGCTCCGGCGCGGATCTTGTGATCGAGGCGGTGTTCGAGAGCGAGTCGCTCAAGCACGAGGTGTTGCGCGAGATCGACGCCGTCGTCTCGCCCGATGCGGTGATCGGGTCGAACACCTCCACGATTCCGATCACCGACCTTGCCGTCGCAGTCTCCGATCAGACTCGCGTGGTCGGCATGCACTTCTTCTCGCCCGTCGACCGGATGCCGCTACTCGAGATCATTCGCGCCAAGCACACGAGCGACCAGACCCTGGCCAGGGCCTTTGATGCAGCGCTGCTGCTGAAGAAGACCCCGATCGTCGTAAACGACAACCGGGGCTTCTTCACCAGCCGGGTGATCGGGACGGTCGTCAACGAGGGCGTGGCGATGCTCGGCGAGGGACTCAACCCGTCGTCAATCGAACGTGCGGCAACGACCGCGGGCTACCCCGTGGGCATGCTGCAGCTGACCGATGAACTGAACATGGAACTCTCGGTGAAGGTCTTCGGCGAGGCACGTCAGGCCCGGGAGGCTGCCGGCGAGCCGTACGTACCGCACCCCGCCGAGCTCGTCATCCAGAAGATGTATGACCTCGGCCGGCCGGGACGGCTGCGGGGCGCCGGCTTCTACGACTATGGACCCGACGGTCGACGGACCGGGCTGTGGTCGCAGGTGCGAACCACATTCAACGACGCCGAACACGAGATACCGTTCCTCGATATGCAGGAGCGCTTGCTGTTCATCGAGGCCGTGGAGAGCGTTCGCTGCCTGCAGGAGGGTGTACTGACCAGCCCGCTGGACGGCAACGTCGGTTCAGTTATGGGCATCGGCTACCCCGCATGGACGGGCGGCGTTTTCGGCTACATCAACCAGTACGAAGGCGGCGCGGCGGGCTTCACCCGGCGTGCCGACGAGCTGGCCAAGTTGTACGGCGAACGCTTCGAGCCGCCGGCCCGGCTCCGTGAGGTCGCGCTGGCTGGCGGCCGCTTCGAGTGACCGCTCCGACATCGCTGGAGGAGTACCGGGTTGAGCTGCGGGACTGGCTCAGCTCGGATCCAGCTGCCCTTCGAGATCTCCGGGGATGGGCCGAGCTGGAACACGAGCGCTACGTCGCGCTAGGCCAAGAGCTCAGCGCCATCACGTGGGAGCGGGGCTTCAAGCGCTTCGGCTGGCCGGTCGAGGTGGGCGGCCTGGGCGGCGGTCCACGCTATCGGGCCGTCTATTACGACGAGCTCTGCGCGGCCGGACTCTTCGTGCCCGAGGGCGACTTCTCCGGGGAGGTGCTGGGCCCGGCCGTCATCAGGTATGCACCAGCGCTTGCTGCCGAGTACGGGGCAGCCATGCTTTCGGGCCGCGAACTCTGGGGTCAAGGGTTCTCAGAGCCCGAGGCGGGTAGCGATCTGGCCGCCTTGCGGACGAGGGCGACGCCGACCGAGGGCGGCTACCTGGTCAACGGTCAGAAGGTCTGGACGAGTAACGGCCATCTCGCCGATCGACTGTTCACGCTGGTCCGCACGGGTCCTGCCGACAGTAGGCACCGGGGCATCTCCGTACTCTTCATCGATGCCGACTCACCAGGGGTGCTCCGCCGGCCGCTCGAATTCGCCAGCGGCGCTCATGAGATGTGCGAGACCTTCTTCGACGATGTGACGGTGCCGACCGCTCGGCGGATCGGCGCCGAGAACGAAGGCTGGGCCATCGCCATGTTCTTGCTCCAGTTCGAGCGAGCGATGTATTCGGCACAGCGACAGGCCTGGCTGCTCGCCCGGCTGCGTGAGCTGGCGGCTCAGCTGCGCCGGACCGGACAGTCCGGTGATCCGGCTGCAGCGGATGTGCTTGGACGGGCTTGGTTGGCAGTGTCCCTGCTGCGGACCAAATCGGCGCAGACAGTGGCTCGCCTCGATGCTGGTGAGACCGTGGGCCCAGCTGCCTCAGCTGACAAGGTACTGCTCGCTGCCGCCGAGCAGGGCGTCCTCGACGCGGCGCGCGAGCTGCTCGGGGCCGGCTTTGATGCGCTGGACGAGAATGCCAGCTGGCGAGCCCAGTGGTGGTATAGCCGGGCATCAAGCATCTACGGCGGCTCGGCAGAGATACAGCGCACGATCCTCGCCGATCGCGTGTTGGGGCTGCCGCCCGAGCAGGCCAGGGCAGCGCGGATCGGAGCGCCGTCGTGACGGTCGACGCCGCAACGGCGGAGCTACTCCGAGGCTCGCTCGCCTCGATGTTCGGTGACCGTCCCCACGACCTTGCCACGGCCCTGGATGAGCTCGGCTGGGCCGACGTCGTCGACGCCGACACCGAACTGGCTCAAGACCTGCTGATGGCCGAACATGCCCGTGCGCTCTCGACTGCGCCCGCGTTGGACGCGGTGGCAGCCGCCGCGCTGGGCCTCGCCGCCTCGACGCGCTTCGTTTGGCCGTACTTCGGCGCATCCTCCCGAGGTCTGCCCAGCCCGTGTTCGGGGCTGGTCGAGGTGCGGGGCCTTCTGCTTGGCGATATCCCGGACGCAGCGATGGTTCCAGGGGGCGGCGGAGTGTTCAGCTGCGATCTCGCCTCGCTCGAGGTGAGGCCGATCGGCGGCGTCGATCCGACAGCGGGGTGGCACCTCGTCTCCGGCACGCTGCGCCTCTCGCGGCCTGAGCGGGACTGGGCGTTGGCTGAGCTCGCCGCGACGCGTGGCCTGGCCAGCTCATTGCTCGCCCTTGCCGAGAGCGCGCTGGAGGTGGCCATCGCCCACGTCCGATCTCGGCACCAGTTCGGCCAGGCCGTCGGGTCTTATCAAGGCGTCCGACACCGCCTGGCTGGGGCTTACGCCGCTTTGGCTGGAGCGCAGTCTCTACTGACGGCGGCGACGGTCGAGGGAGGCTTGCCTGCCGCGCGGCTGGCCAAGGCAGCGGCAGGGCGCGCGCATGACCGCGTTGCCAGGGAAGCGATCCAGGTATGCGGAGCGGTGGGCCTGTCGGCTGAGTTCCCGCTAGCCGGGTTTGTCCGGCGTGGATTTCTGCTCGACGCCTTCTTCGCCTCCGGCCGCGACATCATCCGTTCATTCGGCCAGGCGCTCGCTGACGGTGCCGACCCGGTCCGGGTCGGCAAATTCTGAACGAAAGGGCTTCAGTGCAGAGCAACGTGCAGGATCGGGTCGCGCTCGTCACTGGTGGGAGCCGGGGGATCGGTGCTGCGATCGCGGCCCGGCTGGCTTCGGAGGGGGCCCGAGTCGCGGTGCTCGGGAGAACTCTCACTGGTGGCGCGGGGTCCCTTGAAGAGACCGTTGGTGCTATCGAAGCCGCCGGCGGCTCAGCCCTCGCCGTCCAGGCTGACCTCTCGGTCCCTGCCGATCGTGCGAGTGCGGTGGCCGAAGTAGTCAAGGCTTTCGGGCCGATCGACATTCTCGTGAACAATGCTGCGGCGACCTTTCTCATCCCTTTCGTCGACTACCCCGACAAGCGCTATCGGCTGATGTTTGAGCTTCAGGTGAACGCTCCGTTTCATCTCGCGCAACTCGTTCTTCCGGATATGGTCGAACGCGGCTCTGGCTGGATCGTCAACATCTCCTCCCGAGCGGCGAGCCATCCAGCTGGCCCACCGTTCGGGACGCTGGCCCGTCGCGGCTTCACGGTCTACGGGATGTGTAAATCCGCCCTGGAGAGGATGAGTACCGGGCTCGCCGCAGAGGTCACCCACCTCGGCGTCCGGGTCAATGCGCTCTCGCCGTGGGACAACGTCGCTACGCCGGGGACGGCCCACCACGATCTCACGGACATGGTGGTCGAGGACGTCGGCGTGATGGCCGAGGCGGCGCTGCTCTTGGCCTCCTCCGACATCAGCGGGCAGATCGCCTACTCCACCCCGTTGCTGGTCGAGCACGAGCGCACCCCGGGGCCGCTATGAGTCTGCTTGTGCTGCTGGAGATGGCCGCGCAGGGCTACGACGACCGAACTGCACTCGGCGAGCATCCGCAGACGCTCAGCTATGCCGGTCTCGAACGCGTGGCTCGCGCGGGAGCAGCGGTCATCGCGGACAGCGGGGCTGGGTCGGTGGCGTTCGTCGGGGTCAACGGGCCAGTGCTCTCCACGCTGCTCTTCGCCGCCGCCGCTGCGCGAGTGCCCTTCGCGCCCCTCAACTACCGGCTGGCTGACGAGCGGATCCTCGCTCTCGTTCAGCGGCTGGATCGGCCCCTCGTTGTCGTCGACAGCGCGCTGGCGGAGCGTCTGGAATGGGGAGAGGCCACCGTCTTGACGACGGCTCAATGGCTCGCCGCTGTCGAGACGGCCGAGCCGATCGCTGCGACGCCCGCCGATGCCGAGGAAACCGCGGTCATTCTCTTCACGAGCGGCACCACGGGGGAGCCGAAGGTGGTCGAGCTGCGGCACGGGAACCTCAGCAGCTACGTCTTCGCGACCGTCGAGTTTGGCTCGGCCGCTGCGGACGACGCCGTGCTGGTGAGCGTGCCGCCCTACCACGTGGCGGGCGTGGCCAGCACGCTCAGCAACATCTACGCGGGTCGCCGGATGGTGCACCTGCCGAACTTCGACGCGGCCGACTGGGCAGAGACCGTCCTTCGAGAGAGGATTACCAGTGCCATGGTGGTGCCGACAATGCTTGCCCGCATTGTCGAGGTCCTTGAGCCCTCGGATCCGCGGCTCGTGAGCCTGCGCAGTCTTGCCTACGGCGGGGCGGCGATCCCAGAGTCGGTCCTGACCCGGGCGCTTGAGCTGATGCCCTCCGTCGACTTCACCAATGCCTATGGGCTGACCGAGACGAGTTCGACGATCACGGTCCTTGGACCGGCCGAGCATCGCGACGCGATGGACCAGCCGGGGCACCGTCACCGGCTTCGCTCGGCCGGACGCGCCGTGCCGGGGATCGAGCTGGAGGTTCGGTCTGAGCAGGGTGAACGCTGCGCGCCCTGGGAACTTGGTGAGCTCTGGGTCCGCGGAGCGCAGGTGTCTGGCCGTTACGGCGGATCGGGCTCTGCTCTCGATGGCGAGGGCTGGTTCCCGACTCGCGATCTGGCTGAGCTGGATGCCGACGGCTTCGTCTACCTCCACGGGCGAATGGACGACACGATCATCCGCGGTGGCGAGAACATCTCGCCGTCGGAGATCGAGGATGTGCTGCGCGACCTAGCCGGTATCCGCGACGTATGTGTGGTCGGCTTGGCTGACGATGAGTGGGGAGAGCGGACCGTTGCTGTTGTCGAGTCCGAAGCCCAATCGGGCCTGCAGCCTGATCAGGTGCGCGAATATGCACGTGGGCGTGTGCGGAGTTCACTCACCCCGGACGTTGTTTTGATCTCCGCTGAGCCGCTGCCCTACAGCCCGGTCGGCAAGCTGCTTCGGCGACAGGTCGCGGTTGGGGTGGCATCGACGCTCTTGGATGTTGGCCAGCAGCCCTAGATCACGCGTAAGGGTTGAGTATCCTCGCGTCGCGCGTAGGAGAGGTTGCGGAACCCCTCGATCGCGAGCGGTGAGGCGGCATCGATGATCCGGTCTCCGTACTGTGCGAGGACGAGGTCCTGTGACACGCTCAAGTGCTTACGGGCGAGCTTCTCGGCTGCGGATGCGTTTCCGCGGTAAATGTTCGCTGCGATCTTGCGGTGGGTCTCCAGTACCTCGGTCTGGGCCTCATTGCTCGGGTACTGGCCGACCTCAGAGGCCTTTACAGCCCAGCTCTCTTCCTGTGCAGACCAGATTGCGACGAGGCTCCGCACCAGCATTCGCAGAGCAGAGTTGGGGGTGCGCTCGACGACGAGGTCGTGGAATTCTCGCGCGAGCCGGGTGAATGCCGGCCCGTTGCCAACTGCCTCGGCGGTCTGGTCGAGATTGGCCTCCAAGGCTACGTGGATCACTTCAAGCCGATCCTCGCGGAGGGCGCACGCGGAGGCACAGGTCGGCTCGAACGCCAGCAGAGTCTCTGCCAATTCGTGCAGCCGAGTTCCCTCACCCTGCAGGGTCAAGCCGATCGCGTGGGCTGCCGATGCGCCATCCGGGCGATGGATCTCGGCGCCGCCGATCTTGCCGCGCCGCACCGTGATGAGTCCTTCGACCTCGAGAATGCGTAACGCTTCGCGCAGAGACGGTCCGCTCACCCGGAACATGTCCATGAGCTCTTCCTGCTTTGGGAGCGTCCCACTGGGCAGCGAGCCATTGAGGATTCTCTCCCGCAACTGCGCCGCGATCGACTCTGCGAGGCGTATCGGTCGGGTGTGAGCCGGTCGGAACGCGTATTCGTCAGTCACCGGCGGTGTCTCCTCGGGTCGTTCGCTGGGCACGATCATCGGCACCGTTTACCCTCTGCTGGACAGAGGTCGGGCCCTCCGGCCAGCAGCGCAGTCAGCAGCACACGTTGTGAACACGATATAGTAAAGTTTTACAAGTTGTGCGAGTGACTGGCGCTTCAGCCAAGCGCTAGCCGGTGCACGATCGAGGCCCCAGCCACGGTCCTGGTCCAAGACCGGGGTCGATCTGAGCGCGACCACCCTTTCAACGGTAGCGAACGCGACGCTGGACTCGACGCAAGCATTCACGCCGACACGGAACGGTCCAGTGACACGGGCGAAGACACACCTACGCCTGCGGATGAAGGGCAACGGGCTCATGGCCCGTCTCGTTCTGGTCGGAGCTGGTATTGCCGCCGTGCGCTTGGCGCAGCACTTGCGAAGGAACGGAAACACCGACGAGATTGTCATGGTGAGCGCCGAGCGACGTGACCCGTACGACCGCCCGCCGCTGTCGAAATCGGTGCTGCGGGGCGAGCGTGGCCTGCCGGTGCTGACCGATGCGGGCGTCAGCACAGCAATGTCGCCGAGTGTGACGAGCGCGGGCATCGCATCCTGGGGTGGCAAGAGCACCCGCCGGACGACGAACTTGCCGGACTTGATCATCTGAGCGACTGTGAGAGTCCGAGGAGCTGCGCTACTTGCTCGGTCGTGTACGCGGCCGGAGTCAAAGATCCGACTCCAACGCGGCCTGAGCCGCCGCCACCGCCGAGCGGGCCGCGGCTAGCTCGGCCTCGATCGTGTCGATGAGTGCCGTCGCCGCGCGAAGTGCCTCTTCGGCTCTTCCGGTCATCGCAGCCTTCTGCCGCCGATGTCGTATCGACAAGCAGGTGCCGGGCGAGGTGCCATTCGGACCGATTCGGACCCGGTCGGCGCATGCCGAACCGCGGTTCCGAGACGTATCGATGTAGTCCAGTGCGGTAGCCCGAGTGGCTATCACCGTCGCTACCAGAAAATCGCCAGACACTGCTGCTCCAGTCCGGAGCCCAGTTTTTCTGGGGGATTCGTGGTGGCCAGGGGCGGGATCGAACCGCCGACCTACCGCTTTTCAGGCGGTCGCTCGTACCAGCTGAGCTACCTGGCCGTACCGCCCGGGCGAATGCCCGAAGCGGAACCGGCAGAAGTCTACCGGACCGCCCAGGGCAGTCTTGACGACTCAGCAGCGGGCCGTCATGGTCCGACCGCCGTGTCGTAGCGGGCGAGCACTAGCGAGACGAGCAGGGGGTGGACCCCGATGGGCGCTGCGACCAGCGCCGTACCCGCGGACGCCTGCAGTTCGCCGAGGAAGGTCCCCTCGGCCAGCAGGTAGACGGCGACCTCAACCGGGGCGGGCAGTGTGGCGAGTGTCGTGGCGGCGCCGCTGCCGAGCGGTAGCAGGGTGACGTCGCGTCCGACGGCCAGCGAGAGAGCGGCCACCGCCTCGTTGACCTCGCCCCACGCAGACGACCGGGACGAGGCGATCGCGGCGAAGGCAGTGCTGACCGGTGTCTGCGAGCCCCGCGCGGCGAGCAGTCGGTCGGCCACCGCTGCGATGATCAGGGGGTCGGGGCCGAGGTGGCCCGCCACTCGCACGTTCGGGCGCCCCGCCACGACGGCCGGGATGTCGGTGGCGACGTGATAGCCGGCCGAGAGCAGCAGCGGCACCACCACGACGTCGCCCGGCAGGCCGTCCAGGGCGGTTGCCAGTGACGGGGTGGCGACGTCGAGGAAGCAGAGCTGCACGTCGAGGCCGGGCCGGGCCGCGGCGATCGCCGCGACCAGCTCACGGGTGGTGGCCGACCCGGCCGGTGATTCGGTGCCGTGCGCGGCCAGGAGCAGGGTGGGAGTCATCTCCTACGACCCTAGCGAGCCGCTCAAGGTGCACCGGCACCCCGCTCACGGCGCCACAGCCGCTGCGCCACGAGCTCGACGGCCCGGTTGCGGTGCCGACGGTAGGTGCTGAACGGGATCCCCAGGGTCTCGGCCACGCGCTGCTGCGGCACGTTCTGGCGAAGGTAGGTCCGGTCGAGGATGCGGTAGAGGCCGGGGTCCTCGTCACGTAGCGACTCCGCGGCCCCGAGGATCAAGGCGCGCAGCCGCCGCTCCGGGGTGAATTCGGGGTCGCCGCTGCGCACGATCCGCGAGTCGACGAGCGGGTTCAGTGCCAGGCGGCGGTCGGAGTGCAAATTGTGCAGCGCATCGCGCACCGCGGTGACGAACTCGTCCTCACTGGCCACCACGCGGCTAGCCACCCCCGTGGGCTCGGCCAGCGGTGCGTCCCAGGGCTGGTCGACCACCTTCGCCAGCCACTTGTCCACGCTGAGCCGTCGCCAGTCGTGGCCGAAGACACCGAAGGTCTGACCGGCCGAGTCGTACGTGCCCACCTCGTGGAAGTCGAAGTAGGCCAGCGAGTCCCGCCAGAGTTCGGGGGAGGGCACGACCAGGAAGTCCCAGGAGTTCTGCGCGCTGTTCAACGCATGCAGCGCGGTGGTGCCGACCCCGAGTGCTACGGCCAGACCGGCCTGCCTCGACCTGATGCCGCCGATACGCAACACCCCGACGCGTTCACCCGGGCGGGGTGGGCCGTACTCCTGGGTGTGGGCCTGGACGAGTTCGAGTGCGGTGTCGGTGACCGACCCCCGCTCGACGTGCAGGCTGAAGCCGAAGACGGCACCGTCCCGGTCACAGAAGACCGTGCAGCGCTCGGGATCGTCGCCCAGGCTCGCCCGCAGTGCCGCCACCTGCACGGCCGACTCGTCACGCGCCGCGATGGCCAGCACCGCGGCTTCGTCCGCGGGGTCGAAGCCGCGGAACGTCGCGTTCTCCAGCATCCCCCACTCGAGCTGACCGGCCGAAGCGAACTGCACGGGCAGCCTGCTGCGGTTCAGGTACATCGCGTCGAGGGAGTCCCGGAAGCGGGTCGGCCCGTCGCTGTAAGGCTGCTGGATACGGGCGACGAGGTGCGCCATGAGGTGTCGATGCATGGCGCTGTAGGCCATCCGGTCACGCCAGCGCAGATCGCCGTCGACCACCATCCGGACCAGCTCGTCCGGGTACAGCCCCCACCGCGACGACGAGATGTAGGGCTGGCGACGTAACCACTCGAAGAGCTCGTGCACGTCGCCGTCGACCGCCGACGCGAGGAGGTCCTCGGTGGTGTACCGCGCGTGGGCGGCCACCTGCAGGGCACGACGGTGACGACGGCCTGGCACCGGCTCGACGATGCCGTCGATCACGAGTCGGGCCGACTCCGGATCGTCCCCGATCGAGCGCTCCGGCAGCCGCTCGGGGGAGGTGACGGCGAGGTGCGTGAGTGCGGTCAGCGCGAGCGGATTGCCGACGCTGCACGCCACGATCTGCTCGCGCACCTGCTCCGGCAACGCCTCGGGTGCGAGGTATTCGCGCATCTCGTCGGCGCTGAGCGGGGGGAGGAGGGCGGCGTGCACGGTGGCGTGCCACCCGATCGTGCGTGGCAGGTCCGGCGGCGGGGCCAGTCGGCCGGCCGCCACGACGAGCGCGACCCCGGGCAGGTCGGTGCTCCAGTGCTGGCGCAGCCAGGTCATCAGCGCGCCGGGCTGCTGCCATCCGTCAAGGAACATGACGGTGCCCTCGTCCGCGAGCTCGCGGGTGATCGTCTCCCGGAGCGCTCCGCGCCGATGCTCGACGCTCGTCAGGTCGACCTCGAGCACCGGATGGCCGGCCAGCTGAGCGCGCTTGGCAGCGACCGAGAGCAGCGCTGACTTCCCGATGCCGCCGACCCCGTGCAGCACCAGGGCGGCCGGCTGGGCGCACGTAGCGGTCTGCAGGAGGGTGCCGAACAGCTCGAGCTCGGCCGCGCGACCAACGAAGCGGCTCGGCATGGCACACCCCCTCAATGACACAGACCGTCGGCGATGCCGACGGTCGCCTGCGGGGGCAGGACGAGTTGAGTCTAGATGCGGACCGCGAGATAACCTCGTTCCGGTGTCGATCAAATTCAGGCTGCGGGTGCTGCGCCGCAGGTGGCAGCTCTGGCGTCAGCGTGCGGCCACGAACCTCCGCGGCTGGGGGCTCGTGCTGCTCTCGCTGGGCGGCGGCCCGATCGAGCTCTGGGTGGGCGACTCGCACGCCTCCCATCTGAACACCAGCGACTGGCCGGTGCCCGCGCAGAACCGGGTTGCCCCGCGCCGCTACGTCCGCCACCTCGGGCCGCGCCTGATGTTCTCCCTGGCCCGGGACGGCTTCCCGCCCGACATCGTCCGTCTGGCCCGGCGTCTCGGCCGCTACGGCCGGGTGCCCATCACGCTCCTGCTCGTCGTGGGGGAGATCGACATCCGCTGCCACCTCGGGCCGCGGCTGGCCGGCACCGCGACGCCGCTCGACTTCCCGGCCACCTATGTCGAGCACGGCCAGGCGCTGGGCGCGCTAGCCCGTGCCGAGCAGGTCGTCTTCGTGGTGCCGGTGCCCCCGAGCGACGAGGTGCAGGATGCCCAGGGCTTCCCGGTGGCCGGCACGCTCGCCGAGCGTCTCGACGTCTTCGGCCGCCTGCGCGCGGCCCTGCAGGCGGCCGTCGACCCCACCGACGCCCTGCTCCTCGACGCGACCCCTGGCCTCGCTGACGGCACCGGCGCGCTGCGTACTGAGCTCTCCTTCGACGGCTGCCATGTGAACGCGGCAGGCCGCGTGGTGGTCCGTGCAGAATTCGACACCCTCCGCGCCAGACAGGATGCTTGACCGATGTCCGAGAGTGCCCCCCCGAAGCCGCCGCTACAGGTCCGGCTCCGCCGCAACGTCGGTGCGCGGGTCCGTCGCACCCGCAAGCGCCTCGACAACCCCGAGGTGCGCGCGGCACGCAACCTCGCGCTGGCACTCGAGCAGGGGCCGGTCGACGTGCTGCACTTCGGGGCGTCGGAGAGCCTCTTCACCGCCGACTACGACGAGGACAGGCGCACCCTGCCGCAGCTCTATGCGGCCGGCCTGCCCCAGGGCACCCGCTTCCACAGCGTGGTCGGCCCGGGTTATCACCCGGCGCTCTTCAAGACCTATCTGGACATCGCTGCCGCGCATGGCTCCAGACCGCTGTTGATCATCGGCCTCTGCATCCGGCTCGGTGAGCCCGCCTGGCTCTTCCACCCCGAGTACGGGTATGTGCGGCCGCTTGCAAAGCTCCGCAAGATCAAGCCGGGTGCCCGCTCGGCGCGCTTCCGGGCGCTCGTACCGCCTGCCTCGCCGGCTGAGATGAAGCGGCATGACGAGCTGCCGCACTCGACGGTGGCCGGCACCATGCCCGTCTCCGAGTACCGGCGCAGGTTGAAGAACCCGGCCGCCGCGGGGCTGGACGCCGACCAGGCGCTGCACCTGCTGATGGCCTACCACCACGGCGCCACGGTGGAGCTCGACGAGGGTTACCTGGCCGACGCCACGGCGCTGGGGGCGCGCGTGCGCGAGCTCGGTCTCGACGTCGTGCTCTACCAGATGCCGGTACCGATGGAGCAGGCGAAGAAGATCCTCGGCCCCGAGGTGCAGCCCTTCATCGAGGCGCGCATGCTGGCCCTGGAGAACGCCTTCCAGGCCGGCTTCAGCCCGGACGGCAGCGCGCGGGCCACGATCGTGCACTCCGGCACGTCGCTGCCGAACGAGATGTTCATCGATCCGAACGACGGCTCCGAGCACGTCAACGAGCTCGGCAGGCACCACATCGCCGATCAGGTAGTGGCCGAGGTGCTCGCGAAGCTCAGCAGCTAGCTGCTGACGCGGTGACGGCCGCTGCCGCCCGCACGGGGGCGGCCGGCGATCAGCGCGTCGAGATCGCGGATCTGCTCGCGGAGCATCCAGAGCACCGGTGCGGTCAGGACGATCAGCAGCGCGAAGATGCTGCCCAGGATCGGGCCGGTGAGGCCGTAGCGGCGGGTCAGGTAGATCGACAGTGCCAGGTTCACCGCGGCCATCACCACGCCGCACGATGCGATGACGCCGACCTTCTCCACTGCCGCGAGGAGGTAGGCGGCCTGCGTGACCGTCGTGGAGTAGACGGTATAGATGGCCAAAACGATCAGTAGTGACATTGGCGGCATCAGGCTGGCCTTGCCCAGGAGATGGACGATCGGGCGGCCGGCCACCACCAGCAGCACGCTGGCGACGCCGGTGATCCCCACCGAGAGCTGCAGCGTCTTGTAGAAGCGCGACCGGGCCCACGCCGCGTCGCCCCGGGCGATGGCGTCGCTGAGGGCCGACCAGAGCTGCTGGCCGGCGAGCCCGATCGTGCCGCCGACCAGGGTGAAGAGACGTGAGGCCAGCACGAAGACGGCGGCGCTGGCCGCGTTGAGGTTGGACGAAACGACGAGCGAGTCGATCGAGTACGAGATCACCGCGCTGAGCGACATCACGGCGAAGAGCAGCCCGGCCTTGAGGTAGCTGAACGCCTCGCGGAACGAGAACGTGGTCGGGCGTGGGCGCAGCTCCGGGAAGAGCCGGACGAAGGCCCAGACGGTCTGCAACGCGGCGGCGGCGGCAGGTACCCCACTGATCGCGAGCACGTAGTACGGGAGCGACAGCTTCTCCGCGCCGCATACCCCGGTGGCTACCAGCGACAGGAACGAGCCGGCGGCCAGCCACATCTGAGCAGCCGCGGCCTTGAGGTTGGCGGTGTAGATCCGGCCGCCGATCGCTGCCGGGATGGAGACGCCGCCGAGGATGAAGAAGGCCAGCACTGCGTGCCGGACGTCGGCGGCGTGCAGGCTCTCCGCCCCGAGCAAGGTCGGCCACGGCGCGAAGAACGAGGAGACGGCCCCGGCGCCGCCGATCACGGTGCCGGTGAAGGCGAGCGTGCCGAACGTCAGGGTGACGATGTGGCGCGCTCCGTCGGCATCGCCGTGGGCGCGCGCGGCTGGCAGGCGCGTCATCAACAGGGTGCCGAGGCCGAAGTCGCCGAAGCCGAGGAACGCCGTGAGCGTGGTCAGCACGGCGATGACGCCGAGGGAGGCGTTGTCGAGGGAGTGGGCCGCGATGCCGAGCGTGAGGATCACCGAGAAGGTGGTGACGAGCCGGGCCAGCAGCGTCGCGACGGCGGCCCGCACCAGTGCCTTGTCCCGCTGCTTGCCGCGCTGCGCCTCGCCCGCCGCCCCGTCCGGCGCCACCCCGCTCTCGGGAGCTGTGGCGTCCTGGACCGGGGCCGCCGCATTGGCGATCAGTGAGGGCGCGGCGGCGGGTGGGTTGAGGGGGGTAAGCGACTGGTCCTGCGGGCCGAAGAGGCCTGGAGCGCCCTGCGCGGCGATGCGCGGCAGCGGCTGCGTGATCTCGACCTCGGGGAAGCCGCGGCGGATCCCCGCCTCGGGCTGGCCACCGTCGTGGAGGCGGTCGTCGGCCGTCCAGCGCGTCACGGTGTCGCGCCCATCATTCGCAGCAGACCTTTCGCGGGGTGTCTGGAAAGACTACGCACGCGCCGGCCCGGTAACGGCGCCGGTGCGGGCTGCCGCGCGGCGTGTCTGACCGCACCGGCGCCACTGCTCTGACCGCGGCTCGGCAGGACGGCGACCGCAGACCAGAAAGGGCGCTGCCCGCTGGCAGCGCCCCTCTTCGTGACTCGGTGCGACCCCGACCGGACTTGAACCGGCGACCTCTGCCGTGACAGGGCAGCGCTCTAACCAACTGAGCTACGGGGCCATGGTGTTAGTACTGCAGTACCCCCAACGGGATTCGAACCCGTGCTACCGCCGTGAAAGGGCGGCGTCCTGGGCCACTAGACGATGAGGGCGTCAAAACCTCATCATCCTAACCCCGCTGGAAGACCGCCTAAGCATAGGGGACTGCCCACCGCGCTCCAAAACGCGGCCTAGCGTCGCCTGGAGCCAGCGCGGTCGAAGGCTCGCCAGATGAGCAGTACGACGATGCTGCCGATGACCGCCCCGATGAAGGTCGAGGCCTTGCGGAGGTCGAACTTGTCGTGGCTGAGGATCGCCCAGAGCGAGCCGCCGGCGTAGGAGCCGATGATGCCGAGGATCGACGTGCCGAGGCAGCCGAGTCGCTCCGGGCTGCCTACGAAGAGGCGGGCGATGGCGCCGGCGAGCAGGCCGACGAGCAGGAGCCCCAGGATGTAGAACACGTCATGCCCTTCGTCTAGTTCGCTGTAGGTGGCAGGTCAGAGTGGACGCATGCCGAGCAGCCGCACCCCGTCGTCGTCGCGCAGCACGGCGGTGATCCAGCCGCCTAGCCGGCCGTGCGCGCAGAGCTCGGTGGGGTCGACCCGCAGCTCCACCGGCTCGAACGAACGATGCTCCCAATTCATTCGCGCGCGATGCCCTGCCTCGGCCAGCGGCAGCACGGACTTCGTGGCCGCCAGGTCGTCGCGGGCGCTCGTGAGCCGCTCGATCACGTCGTCGAGGGCGGTGACGAGCGCCGGGTTGTCGTCGCACCAGGTGGCGACGAGGTCGGGACGGGTGCGGGCCACCCGCGAGCCGGAGGTGTACGAGCCGGCGGCCAGCGAGAGGCCGAGCGGTCCGCCGGCCAGGCCGGTGAGGGCCAGCGCCTCGGCCAGCACGTGCGGCAGGCCGATCACGCGGGCCACGGCGGTGTCCTGCTCAGCGGTGGTGGTCGGTACCGGCTTGGCCCCGAGGTCGCAGACCAGCTCGGCCACGCGCAGCCACGACTCGGTGTCGGTGTCGGGCTCGAGGCAGAGCGTCCAGGGCGCGTCGCGGAAGAGCATCGGATCGGTGGCGCCCCAGCCGCTCTCCTCGGTACCGGCCAGGGGATGCCCGCCGACGAAGCGGGCGTGCGGGGCGAGGGCGCGGGCCGCGTCGAGCACCGGCTGCTTGAGGGTCCCGACGTCGGTGAGCAGCGTGCCCGGGGCGAGGTGGGGGGCCAGCGAGGCGAGGGCGTTGGCCACCTGCGGCAGCGGCATGGCCAGCACGACGAGGTCGGCGCCGTGCACGGCAGCGGCGTCGGTCGGAGCAACCGGGAAGCCCGCCGAGGACGCTGCTGCCATCGTCTGGGAGTCGATGTCGTAGCCGACCACCTCCAGGCCGCCCTGCCGCATGGCGTGCATGAGCGAGCCGCCGATCAGGCCCAGGCCCATGACGGCGACACGGTGCAGGCGGTTGGTCATCGCGATAGCTCGTACGTCGGGGGTTGGCTGAGCACTCGTCGACGCTAGCGCCTCACATCGATCGACTTCCCGCCGTGGGCGCGTACGTGTCAGGATCGATACCTCACCGTCGTCGGATCGTGAGAGAGGTGGTGGTCTTCATGGCGCAGCGTGGCTTCGCTGTCGCGGCTTATCGCGACGCGGGGGAGTGGCGCGCCGAACCGCTGCCACCCGCGATGCTCGCCGATCTCGGTGTGCTGCTGCAGGCACTGCGGTCGCAACCCATCGAGGGTGGGCCGTTCGTCGTCGCCTGCGTCGACGACGAGTTCTTCCTCATCGCCCGGCTGGAGGGCGGCCGGATCTCGCTGCTGCTCTCCGACCTCACGGCGTCGGTCGAATACCCGCTGGCCGAGCAGGCGATGACGCGTCTCGGTGAGGAACCGCCGGACGACGACGAACTGGACGAGGTCTGGCCGGTCGGCGACCTCGACCTCTTCTCCGACCTGGGGCTCTCCGAGGACGAGATGGAGCAGATCTTGGACGACATCGACGCCTACCCCGACGAGATGCTCGACGCGATCGTCGAGCGGCTCGGCCTAGGTGACACGTACACGGCAGCAAGTGAGCTGGCGCAGGCGGCCCGATGAGTCACTTCGCCTGCGTCCTTGCGCGGACGGGTAAGTCGTGGACGGCGGTCGAGGTCTCCCTCGACGGCTGCGAGAGCCTCACCGACATGGCAGACGTCGCCGTCGACATCGACGGTGAGCTGCGGCTGCTCGTGGTCGAGCAGGACGACGAGTACGCCGGGATCATCCGCATCGACGACCCCGACGACGAGCCGCGCGCGTTCCTGTCCGACGGCCACGCGGCCGACGCCTACCCGATCGCGGCGGTGATCGCCGAGGACCTCGTCGAGATCGGTGAGGCCGAACTCGATGATGACGAGGACGCCCCGCCTGCCCACGACAGTGCACCGTTCGGTGACGCCGAGATCGTCGACGACCTCGGCATCTCGGCCAGCGAGCTGATCGCCATGTGCGCGCACGAGGGCACCCTGCCGATGGACGTGCTCGTTGCCGTCTGCGAGAAGGCCGGCTGCGGCGAGGCGTTCGACGACCTGCGCGCGTGACCGCCCCTGATCAGCTCGAGGCCGCCCTCGTCTCGGCGCGCGCTGCTCTCGCCGTGGGCGAGGTCCCGATCGGAGCGGTGGTCTTCGACCCGTCCGGCGCCGTGCTGGCGACGGGCCACAACGAGCGGGCGCTGGAGTTCGATCCGACCGCGCACGCCGAGGTACTGGCCCTGCGCCGGGCCGGTGCCGCCCTCGGCTCGTGGAACCTGACCGGCTGCACGCTGGCCGTCACCCTCGAGCCGTGCACCATGTGCGCGGGCGCGATCGTGCTGGCGAGGGTGTCACGCCTGGTCTTCGGCGCGTGGGACCCGAAGGCCGGGGCGGTGGGGTCGCTCTGGGATGTCGTGCGGGACCGCCGTCTCAATCACCGTCCCGAGGTGCTCGGCGGCGTGCGCGAGGCCGAGTGCGGGGCGCTGCTCGAGGAGTTCTTCGCCGCCAAGCGGTGAGGATCGCCGCCGTTGTGGCTCCTGTAGTCTGTTCGACGGTGGCGTGTCCGAGCGGCCAAAGGAGCACGCCTCGAAAGCGTGTGTGGGTAACACCACCGTGGGTTCGAATCCCACCGCCACCGCCAACTGATCTATGTCAGAACCCTCGGCACGCGTTAGCGCGCCGAGGGTTTCTTCACGTCCGGGCCCCGCTGCTGCACGCGGCGCGCTCGCCCAGCGTCGAGGATCACCGGGACGGCTCGCGATGTTCGCGGCGTCGAAACTGTCCCGCAATCTGCCCACGTCATCCTGGAGCGATACACCTCCGCAGCGCTCCTCCATCCAACGGGTAGGTCTGGCATGAGCGAGAACCCACGTCCGGCTCGACCCGTCGGCGGGTCGGTGGCCAACCCCAAGCGCGTTCGGCTCGATAGCCTCGACCAGTTGATGTCGCGCACGCCAGCATCCGCGTCGCCCGAGGACAAGAGCAAGGCAGCCTGAGCGGTCGATCCGACCACTGGCGCCCCTCCCTGTACTGAGCACAGCACCATGAATTCGGGACCGAGGGCGCAGATGGCATGTCCGAGAAGCGATACCTCGAGTTGTACGTGCCGTGTCCAGAATGTAGGACGTTGATCGAAGTCGAGGTCTGCATCGCCGACCGCGGGAGCGTCGAAGTACTCGCCCACGAGTTGTGCCCGAACGAGCTGGGGCCGCGCGGACACGCTGCACTGGCAGCTGACCGTGTCAACAGCGCTGCACGCTCCGTACTCTCAGAGCGAGGCTTGTTGTACCGGCGTACCGGTCGAAAAGCCCTGTAAATTCCCGAGCCCGAAGCATGCCGAGTCTCTGCCGCGTGGTCCGACTGCAGGTCCAAGGCAGCCTTGAGTTGGCTGCGACCTCGCCGGTTTCTCGTCCGCTTGGCGGCCGGTCAAGTCAGGCTGTGGCCTCGGATTCGCCTGTCGGGTCTGAGGTATCCCTCCGTGCGATCTTCGCGTGGCTGAACCGGGCCTTGTGACACTGCGACCGCGCGGCGACGACGCGGGTCCGCAGTCGACGTAGCTCTTCCGCCGGCGCGCCTCGCTCCTGGGCCTCATCGAGCTCAGCCTGGGCTCGGAGCCAGCGCTGCAGCAGTTCCGCTTCGAAACCTGACGTCGTCACCGTCTCACGCTTCCTTGTCGAGTCTCCGCGCGCGCATCGGCTCGTCGCATCTGCTGTTAGGCGCTGTCACGAGCCGCGTCTGGTTCGGCGAGTGGTTCGGCCTCGGCGGGGGCAGGAGGTCGAACCTGGTAGCCGACGCGTACGACGGTCTGAATGATCGGCGGCTCGCCCAGCTTGACCCGCAGCGTCCGCATCGTCACCCGCAGTACTGATGTCGATACTTCCTTCGTGGTCCCTCGCGCCCACACCTCCTGGATGAGCTGACGACTGCTGACGAGCGCCCCGTCGGCTCGCAGCAGCATCTCCAGCACGCGGAACTCCTTGTTGGCCAGATGTATCCGCGCACCGCCTCGGTGCACGCTGCGGTTGTGCGGGTCGAGCTCGAGATCGCCGCACCGCAGCATCACTGCAGCGGCCGTTGTCTGGCGGCGGCCCAGCGCGCGCACCCTGGCCACGAACTCGGTCTGCGCGAAGGGTTTGGTCAGGTAGTCATCGGCTCCGAGGTCCAGTCCGGAGACCCGTTCCTCGACCTCGGCGCGGGTTGACAGCATGAGCAGGCGCGCGGGTTGGCGGGTCGAGTGCAGCCGCCAACAGACCTCATCACCGGACAGGCCGTCGAGGTCCCGTTCGAGGACGACGACGTCGTAGTGTCCGAGCAGCGCCTTCTCGAGACCGTCGGTCCCGTCGACGGCGGCATCCACGTGCATGCCCGCATGGCGAAGCTGCCGCACCAACATGATCGTGGTCGGCTGATCCCTCTCGATGACCAGCACCCGCATATCCACCCACCTGCATATCCGCGTGCCAAATAAGGCGCTTTAGTTAGATTCGCTTGACCTCGACCTGGTCACGCCGCCCACGATGCACGCCGACGGACACATTGGGATCTCAGGTCGAGACTTCCTGACGGGTTTCCGCATGCTGCGTCGCCCAGGAATGTGAGCTAAGTGGAACCCTATCTATCTCGGCGGTCGCCGAGGCTGTCGCGCGCGGAATGTGACCTGAAACCGCTACCGCTCAGTAACTGTTGACCTGCACCAAGGGACTCGTCGACGGAATCCCCAACGAGATGGGCAGCGATCGGTCGTGGAGCCGACCACGGAGGCGCTGGTCGTGCGAGACGACCTTCCCGTGGCCCGTTCCGGATCTCGTGCTGGGGAGCTGACCCAGCACGGCGGACCGCGTCTCCGGTCCATCGCTATTCGATCTTCGATCCTGACGTCGTCAGCGGGGGGAGTTCGGCGGCCAGTCCACGGCAAATAAGATTAGCGTTCCCGCAGCACGACAAACACATAAAGGGAATATGCCCGGCGACGACGAATGCTTCGGTATTGGGCTGGTTATGGTCAGTAATTCCGGCGCCCGGATTGGCCTAGCTGACGGGTAGCCCGGCGACCGCGCCGACCGCTCCGACCACCCCGGCGGCGACGAGCGCCAGCACGACGCCACGCCGAAGAATCAGGAGCCAGATCGCCGCGGCGACGAGGATCGCGATCTGCCACGCATGACTGAGCTCGGCGGCCAGGACGACGGCTGATCCGGCGATGGCGCCGATCGCGGCCGGGCCGGCTCCGTCGAGGAAGGCCTGGACGCGGAGGTTGGTGCGCAGGCGGTCGAAGCGTGGGCCGCCCGCCATCACGAACAGGAACGAGGGGCCGAATGCGATGGCTGCCGCGAGTAGGCCACCGCCGATACCGCCGGCGGCGTAGCCGACCACGGCCACGGTCTGCACGACGGGTCCGGGCGTGACCTGCCCCAGCGCCACCGCGTTGAGGAACTGGGCGTTGGTCATCCAGTGGTAGTGATCGACGGCGTCCGAACGCATCAGCGGGATGATCACGAACCCGCCGCCGTAGGACAGGGCTCCGACCTTGATTGCCGTCCACGCGAGCGCCGCAAGCCCGCCCGTGGCCACGTGACTGCCTACCGCGAAGGGGATAGCGCGTCGGACGTCGAGCCTTGGCGCGTGCCGGAACGCGACCTCGACGAAGCCGGCCGCGACCAGCACCGCCACCACGAACGGCCCGATGGCGATCGCGGCCAGCGCACCAGCCAGTGCGTAGGCAACCCAGCGGAGGTGCTGTCGAGGACGGTGCGCCCGCCGCCAGCTGGTCGGGACCAACGCGCTGGCGGCCTGGGCGGCAACGGCGGCAACAGCCGCGCCCGCCCCCGCCGCGGCACCACGGATAGCGAGGGGTGGATGACCGGCGAGGAAGAGCGCTGCGAGGGCAAGGATCACGACGAGACCCGGCACGATGAAACTAAGCCCGCCGATCACCGCGCCGCGCGCCCCGCGCAGCCGCCAGGCGCAGAAGATCGCCAGCTGCGTCGAGGCCGGACCAGGTAGCAGGTTCGTGGCGGCTATGCCGTCCTCGAACTCAGCGGCGTCGATCCAGCCTCTGTCCTGAACGCACAGCCGCCGGAGCAGGGCGATATGAGCGGGCGGCCCGCCGAACCCGATGCAGCCGATCCGGCCCCACTCGCGCGCGATGGTGGGGAGCGTCGGCTGTCCCACGCCAGGCTCGGCCACCGGCCGATTGTGTCCTAGCAAGGTGAACGCCGGGACACACCTCGCAGCGCAGCGCTTCCGCAGACTCATCGCGCGTGCAACAGCGGCGCTCAGTGCGCGTCCTCTTCGTGCTGCGCTACGTCCCAACGGCAACACGAACCCGCAGACGTCCCACCCGTAGGGGCCGATCCGTCGTCTGCGCAAGGCCCGCTCGGCAGGCGAGCTCGATTGCTACCGTTGAAGTAGTTGATCCTGGGTTGCTGCGGTGTCCCACTCGACTGCGCGGAGGGAGCCGGCAATGACACCACGGAAGCCTCCCGGCATGTCGTTCCCAGGCTGGATCGAGCGCCAGATCAAGGAAGCGGAGGCTGACGGTGCCTTCGATCGCCTTCCTGGCAAGGGCAAACCCATCGCCGGCCTCGACGAGCCTCAGCCCGAGCTGGCGTGGCTGGCCGGCTACCTCAAGCGGGAGGGCGTCGATGCCGCTTCGCTGTTGCCGCCGTCGCTGGCACTGGCCAAGGAGGTCGAGACGCTGCCCGAGCGGCTTCGTCGAGTCCGCTCCGAGGGCGACGCCCGACGGCTGATCGACGACCTCAACGCGCGCATCCTCCGCGCCCATGCGCTGCCCCCGGACGGCCCCCCGTTCCGCGTCAAGTGCGTCGACGTCGAGGCCACGATCAGTGAGTGGGCACGCCAGCGAGAGGCCGAGGCGACCGCAGTCCCGCGTGTCCAACCGACTGAACCGGCGGAGCGGCGGGGCAGGCGCGGGTGGTTCCGGCGCCGATGATCACCGGAGCCGGTGTCGGACCCTGCTGGCTGCCGCCCCGGCAGCGCCGCAGCTGTCAGCTGGCGAGGGCGTCCTCGATGGCTCCGACGAGAGCCGGGTCCTCGGGGACGAGGTTCGGAGCGAAGCGCGCCAGGACGGTGCCATCGCGTCCGATGAGGAACTTCTCGAAGTTCCAGAGGATGTCGGGGTCGTCGTTGGCGGGAATACCGAAGCCGCGCAGCCGCTCCCGGTGCGCCTCAGGGTCGCCGCTCGCGTGTGGGACGGCCTCGGTGAGCAGCTCGTAGAGCGGGTGCTTGTCCTCGCCGGTCACCGCGATCTTGGCGAAGATCGGGAACTTCACCGCGTACGTCGCCTGGCAGAACTCGAGGATCTCCTCGTTGGTCCCGGGCTCCTGCTCGCGGAAGTCATTGGCCGGGAAGCCGAGCACCTCCAGGCCCTGGCCGTTGAAGCGCTCGTAGAGCGCCTCCAGGCCTTCGTACTGAGGCGTCAGCCCGCATTTGGAGGCGACGTTCACCACCAGGAGGACGCGGCCGGCGTACTCGGCCAGTGACGTCGGCTCGCCGCTGATGGTGTCGATCGGGACGGACTGCAGTGCGGTGGTCACAGAAGGCTCCTTCTACGGACCGGCCGGCGCCGGCGACTTCCACGGTACTGGGCCAGCCCGCTGGATTGTGCAACGTCTGCCGCCGCAGCGGCGGCAGAAGTTGCACAATCGGGCTCAGCGCATCACCAACCCAGCTCGTGCAGGCGTCCGTCGCTTATGCCGAAGTGGTGGCCGATCTCGTGGATCACGGTGCGCCGCACCTGCTCGACCACCTCCTCCTCCGAGCGGCAGCTGGCGCAGATGGCGTGGCGGAAGATCGTGATCCGATCCGGCATCACGGTCGAGTAGTGCGAGGTCCGCTCCGTCAGCGGGAAGCCTTCGTAGAGGCCGAGCAGCCGCAGGTCGGTCGAGTCGTGGTCGACGGTGACGGCGACGTTGCGCATCGCCTTGCCCAGCTTCGGCGGCATGTCGTCCAGCGCCCTGCTCACCATCAGCTCGAACCGCTCGGGCTCAACGAGGTCCATGAGTCCATCGTCCACTTGAGCGGTGACGCGCTCAGCGCGGATCGATGCCGGTGAGCCGGAAGGCCAGCAGCGCGATGTCGTCCCGGCGCGCGTTCCGGCGTCCGGAGAGGGCCCAGTCGCAGATGTCGTCCAGCGACCAGGAGTCGGTGCCGGCCAGGGCGAGGGCCAGCCGGGCCAGGCTCTCGTCGAGGTCCTCGTCAGTGCGCTCGACGAGCCCGTCGGTGTAGAGCAGGACGGTGGACCCCCGGTCCAGCGTGACCTCTGACTCCACCCGCTCGGTGCCCGGGTCGATCCCGAGCAGCAGGTCGGCGCTCACCCCGCCCAGCACCGCGACCGTGCCGTCCGGGTTGAGCACCATCGGGGGCGGGTGCCCGGCGTTCGACCAGCGCCAGCGGGTCACCCCCCGCTCCCGCT
>JAOPUX010000060.1 GCA_025963285.1 Jatrophihabitans sp. | reverse complement strand
CCTCGAGGGCAAGAGCCTCCCCGGCGTAGACGTCCTGGAGACCAGCTAGATGGCGAAGCAGCGCAAGCCGCTGATCGCCGGCAACTGGAAGATGAACCTCAACCATCTCGAGGCCATCGCGCTCGTCCAGAAGCTGGCCTTCAGCCTCAAGGACAGCCACTTCGCCGGCACGGACGTCGCGGTGATCCCTCCGTTCGTCGACCTGCGCAGCGTGCAGACCCTGGTCGACGGTGACCGGCTGCTGATCACCTACGGCGCCCAGGACCTCTCGCCGCACGACTCTGGGGCCTACACCGGCGACATCAGCGGGCCGATGCTGGCCAAGCTCGGCTGCACGTACGTGGTGGTCGGGCACTCAGAGCGCCGCCAGTACCACGCCGAGGACGACGCCGTGGTGAACAGCAAGGTGCTCGCCGCGTACCGCAACGGCCTCACCCCGATCCTCTGCGTCGGCGAGACGCTCGACATCCGCCAGGCCGACGGCCACATCACGCACTGCAGCGCGCAGCTCAGCGCAGGGCTGGCCGGTGTCACCGCGGAGCAGGCCGAGACGATCGTCATCGCCTACGAGCCGGTCTGGGCCATCGGCACGGGCGAGGTCGCCACGCCGGAGAACGCACAGGAGGTCTGCAAGGCACTGCGCGAGCAGCTCGCCACGCTCTACTCGACGGAGCTCGCCAAGGGTGTCCGCGTGCTCTACGGCGGTTCGGTGAAGTCCACCAATGCAGGCGAGATCCTGGCGCAGCCGGATGTCGACGGCGCTCTCGTCGGCGGGGCCAGCCTGGACGGCACCGAGTTCGCCGGAATCTGCGTGGCCGCAGCCACGCCACGCTGAGCGCGGCAGGCGTCCCACCGGCGAAGGTGCCGGCTGTCGCCAGGTAGGCTGGCCGAGCAATCAACGAGTCATATCTTCATCGAACCGAGGCAGTTGACATGATTCTCACCCTCTCCATCGTGCTCGTCATCGCGAGCTTGCTGCTCGTGGTGCTGGTGCTGCTGCACCGTGGCAAGGGTGGCGGTCTCTCGTCGATGCTCGGTGGGTCGTTCTACTCCAGCCTCTCCGGTTCGTCGGTCGTCGAGCGCAACCTCGACCGCCTCACGATCATCGCGGGCGTCGTCTGGGCCATCTGCATCGTCGGCCTGGGCCTGCTCTACAAGAACACCTGACAAGTCCGCACCACCCGCCGCGCCGAGAACCGCGCGGCTGCACAACACTTCGAGAGGGAATGACACGTGGCTGGTGGCAGTGCCATCCGCGGCAGCCGGGTCGGCGCCGGTCCGATGGGCGAGAAGGAACGGGGCGAGACCGCACCGCGTCAGCGCGTCTCCTTCTTCTGCGCCAACGGGCATGAGGTCAAGCCGGTCTTTGCCGAAGAAGCCGTAGTACCCGACACCTGGGACTGCCCCAAGTGCGGGTTCCCGGCGGGTCGTCAGTCCGAGGCGCCCCCGAGCGCCCTGCGCAACGAGCCGTACAAGACGCACCTCGCCTACGTGAAGGAACGGCGTAGCGACGAGGACGGTGCCGCCCTTCTCGACGAGGCGCTGCAGAAGTTGAAGGCGCGCCGCGGGGAGTGAGCGTTGGGGGCGGCGACGAGGGTGTGCTGCGCCTTCGCAGCCATCCGCCCTCGCTCGTTCCTCGCTCGGGCTCCCGCCAGGCCCGTCCACGCTGCGGCGCAGCACACCCTCGCCGCCGCGCACGCATCTCTCGCGGCGTCCGAGTAGATCAATCAGCCGGGTAGCTGGGACGCGGCATCGCTGTCGAGGAACCAGATGGTGCGCCGCCGGCCGCGGGCGCCGGCTGACGGGTAGTCGATCTTGTTGGCGCCGCCGAGCGCGGCGGCTACGGCTGAGGCCTTGCCGGAGCCGGAGGCGACCACCCAGATCTCCTCGGACGAGTTGAGGCCCTCGAAGCTCAGCGACAACCGCAGCGGTGGCGGCTTGGGGGAGTTGCGCACCGGGATCACCGAGCGACCGGTCACGGCCAGTCCCGGGTGTGACGGGAAGAGCGAGCAGCAGTGCCCGTCCGGCCCGATGCCCAGCAGCATCACGTCGACGTTCGGCTCGGCGCCCTTGTCAACGGGCTGACGCAGGCCGAAGAGGGTGGCCGCGTAGCCGTCCGCCGCTGCGTCGAGGTCATCGCCGTACTCACCGTCCGAGGCGGGCATCGGGTAGCGCGCAGCAGCTGAGAAGGGTGCGTGGTCGAAGAGGATCCGGTCGGCCGGGGCATCGTTGCGGTCGGCCGAGCCGGCGGCCACGAAGCGCTCGTCACCCCAGACGACGTCGACGCCCGCCCAGTCGAGCGAAGCGCCGGGGGTGGCGGCCAGCGCGGTCCACACCTGCTCCATGATCGACCCGGCGGTGAGCCCCAGCGAGGCACGCCCGCGGCTCACCTGGGCCTGGGCGAGCGCGTCGACCAACCGGCTGGCCACCGCCTCCGCCAGACCCTCGGCGGAGGGAAGGACAACGACCTCGGGTGCGGTCACGTCAGCCCTCGACGGCCAGTGCCGGGTCGTGCCAGATGTGCACGCGGTTCGCCGGCCTGTCGTTGAGGTTCTTCTGGCCGGTGACCGCCCCGAGTGCCTCGGCGTAGGACTCGTCCGGGTCGAGACGCCGCAGTTCCTCGGCGAGCAGGTCGCCCGTGCTCCGCGACGGGAACGGTGCGATCGAGTCGGCCTGGCCCGGTCGGCGCAGCACCAGCTTGTAGCCCTCGTTGACGAGGTCGACGCTGTGGCCGCCCTCGAACTGGGCCGAGACCGAGGAGATGTACTTGCCCTCGGCCTTGGCCACCGGCACGTAGATGCCCAGCCGATCGGAGAGCCAGCCCGCGAGCAGCTGGGCAGACGGGTCGAGGGGGTTGCCGTTGACCGTCACCGACTGCGCCCGCACCCGCACGGTGTCGAAGGCGGAGGCCAGGGCGGCGCGCCACGGTGTGATCACCGTCCAGGTGAGGTCGGTATCGCCGGGGGCGTAGTCAAGCGCCCGGCGGTGCAGCGAAGCGGCCGGGTCGGCGTCGCGGATGACGTTGGTGATCCGGCGGTCGGCGAAGACGCCCAGCGGGTCGTGGGCGATGGTGTTCGGCGTCTCGGAGTACCACCAGGCCACGACCGGCGCGTCGGGGGCGAGCAGCGGCAGGGTCACCGACTCGGCGTGCAGCGCCAGCCGGCCGTACATCCGCAGGATCACCGACTCGCCGGGCCCGTAGCGGCCACCGATCGATACCTCGGCGTCGAGCCGCGGCACCGGCGCCTCGATCGTGTGCCGCAGCACCATGAGCACGCGCATCGGGTGCTTGGAAGCGGCGATGCTGATCGCGGCCTCGACCTCGGCGGCGTCCTTCTCCTCCATGACGACGACGAGCGTCAGCGCGAGCCCACTCGTGACGCCGCCACCGGTGCGCCGCTCGGCGGCCAGCGCCTTGACCACGGCGGTGCCGGTCGTGTCCCACAGGGTCGTCATTCGGGGCTCCCGGAGCAGGGCGAGCAGTGATGTGGGGTGAGGGTCATGGCCGCCTCCAGGCGCGTCCGTCGCGACCGAGCATCTCGTCGGCCGCGGTCGGGCCCCACTCGCCAGCGCGGTACTTCTCCGGTGGATGGGTGGCCCAGAACGCCTCGAGCGGGTCGACGACCCGCCACGACGCCTCGACCTCGGCGTTGCGCGGGAAGAGGGTGGAGTCGCCCAGCAGGACGTCGAGGATCAGGCGCTCGTAGGCCTCCGGGGAGGCCTCGGTGAACGCCTCGCCGTAGAGGAAGTCCATCGACACGTCGCGGACCTCCATCAGCGAGCCAGGCACCTTGGAGCCGAACTTCAGCGTGACACCCTCGTCGGGCTGGACCCGGATGACGAGCTGGTTGTTGCCCAGCTCCTCGGTGTCGGTGTGGCTGAAGGGCAGGTGGGGGGCCTTCTTGAAGAGCACCGCGATCTCGGTGACGCGCCGAGGGAGTCGCTTGCCGGTGCGCAGGTAGAACGGCACGCCGGCCCAGCGTCGCGTGTCGATGCCGAGCCGCACGGCAGCGTAGGTCTCGGTGTTGGAGTTTGCGGGCACGTCCTGCTCGGCGGTGTAGGCGAGGACCCGTTCGCCGGCCTGCCACCCCTGGTCGTACTGGCCGCGGATCGCGTACTTCTCCAGATCGGGGTGCAGGGTGATGGCCCGCAGGACCTTCAGCTTCTCGGTCTGGATCGCCTCGGCGGTGAACTCGACGGGCTCCTCCATGGCGGTGAGCGCCAGCAGCTGCAGCAGGTGGTTCTGCAGCACGTCGCGGGCCGCTCCGGTGGCGTCGTAGAAGGTGGCGCGACCGGCGATGCCGACATCCTCGGCCATGGTGATCTGCACCGAGTCGACGAAGTTGGCGTTCCAGACCGGCTCGAAGAGCTGGTTGGCGAAGCGCAGCGCCATCAGGTTCTGGACGGTCTCCTTGCCGAGGTAGTGATCGATGCGGAAGACGTCCGGGGCGGTGAAGACGTCGTCGACGAGCTTGTTCAACGTCAGGGCGCTGGCCAGGTCGTGCCCGAAGGGCTTCTCCACCACCACCCGGCGCCACCCGCCGGCGGCGGCGTTGTCGGCCATCCGGGTGCGCTCCATCTGCTGGAGCACGGTGGGGAAGAGCACCGGCGGGATGGAGAGGTAGAACGCCGCGTTGCCCTTGATGCCGTGGGACAGGCAGAGCTCGTCGAGCGTCTTGGCCAGGGTGTCGAAGGCCTCGTCGTCGTCGAAGGAGCCCGGCACGAACATGATGTCGCCGGACAGGCGCGCCCAGACGTCCTCGTTCCACTCCGTGCGGGCGTGCTCCTTCGCGGCCTTCTTCGCGATCGACTCGAAGTCACCGTCGCCCCAGTCGCGGCGGGCGAAGCCGAGCAGGACGAAGTCCGCGGGCAGCAGGCCACGGTTGGCCAGGTCGTAGATGGCCGGCAGCAACTTCTTGCGGGACAGGTCGCCCGTGACCCCGAAGACCACCAGCGCGCACGGCTCCGGCACGCGGGGAAGCCGGCGATCGCGGGGGTCGCGCAGCGGATTGCTCTCGACGACGGCCGGGACTGTCTCCGGCACGTCGATCGTGGACTCGCTCAACCGAACTCCTTGTGTGGTGGTGAGTACTACTTGCCTGCAGCGGCGAGCTGGCCGGCCACACTGTCGGCGAGTTGAGCGTAGGAGTCCTCGAACTTCTGGACACCCTCGGTCTCCAGGATCTCGATCACGTCGTCGTAGCCGATGCCCAGCGCGGCGAGGTCGTCGATGACCTTGCGGGACGCCTCGTAGGTGCCGGCGATGGCGTTGCCGTGCACGACCCCGTGGTCGGCCACCGCGTTGAGCGTGGCCTCGGGCATCGTGTTCACCGTGTTCGGGGCGGCCAGGTCGACGACGTACATCGTGTCGTCGTAGGCCGGGTCCTTGACGCCGGTCGAGGCCCAGAGCGGGCGCTGCACGTGCGCACCAGCCGCTTCGAGGGCGGCCCAGCGGTCGGAGGCGATGACCTTCTCGTACCGCTCGTAGGCCAGCCGGGCGTTCGCGATACCGGCCTTGCCGAGCAGGGCCTTGGCCTCGTCGGAGCCGAGCTTGCCGAGGCGCTTGTCGATCTCGGTGTCGACGCGGGAGACGAAGAAGGAGGCCACCGAGCGGATCGTGGAGAGGTCGATGCCGGCCTCCTTGGCCTGCTCGAGGCCGGTGAGGTACGCGTCCATCACAGCGTCGTAGCGGTCGAGACCGAAGATCAGCGTGACGTTGACGCTGATGCCGAGTGCCGTGGCGGCGGTGATGGCCGGCAACCCCTCGATCGAGGCCGGGATCTTGATCATGACGTTCGGCCGGTCGACGAGCCACCACAGGGCCTTGGCCTCGGCACTGGTGCGGTCGGTGTCGTGCGCCAGGCGCGGGTCGACCTCGATGGAGACGCGGCCGTCCTTGCCGTCGGTGCGGTCGTAGACGGGCTTGAGCACGTCGCAGGCCCACCGGATGTCGTGCGCCATGAGCTCCCGGATGGCCTGGTCGAGGTCGATGCCGCGCGTCTTGAGCTCGCGGACCTGCTCGTCGTAGGCGTCGCCCTTCTCCAGCGCCTTCTGGAAGATCGTCGGGTTGCTGGTGACACCCACGACGTGCTTGTCGGCGACGAGGTCGCCGAGGTTGCCGGTGCGCAGGCGTTCGCGACTGATGTCGTCGAGCCAGATGGAGACGTCCTGGGCCGAGAGGTCGGCGAGCGGGTCAGACATGGTGTAGCTCCTTAGAAGATGCGGATCAGGCGCCGGCGCGAGCCAGCGAGGAGTGGGCGGCGGCCACCACCCGGTCGGGGGTGAAGCCGAACTGCTCGAAGAGCACCGCACCGTCGGCGCTTGCGCCGAAGTGCTCGATGGAGACGGTCTCGCCGGCGTCGCCGACGAACTCCCGCCAGCCCTGCTTCACGCCGGCCTCGATGCTCACGCGGGCCTTGATCTCCGGCGGGAGGATCTCCTGCTGGTAGGACATCGGCTGCGAGGCGAACCATTCCTGGCACGGCATCGAGACCACCCGGGTGGGAGTGCCGGCGGCCTCGAGCAGCTCGCGGGCCGAGCGGGCCAGGGCCACCTCGGAGCCGGTGGCGATCAGGATCACCTCGGCGCGGCCGGTGGAGGCCTCGTCCAGCACGTAGGCGCCCTTGAAGGCATTGACCGCCTTGCCGGCGTCGATCACCGGGAGGTTCTGCCGCGAGAGTGCGAAGGCGATCGGGCGGTCGGTGTGCTCAAGGGTGGCCTGCCAGCAGGCGGCCGTCTCGTTGGCGTCGGCCGGCCGCACGACATCGAGGCCCGGGATCGCCCGCAGCGCGGCCAGCTGTTCGATCGGCTGGTGGGTGGGGCCGTCGCCGCCGAGGCCGATGCTGTCGTGCGTCCAGATGTAGATCGTCGGCAGCTTCATCAACGCGGCCAGCCGTACCGGCGGGCGCATGTAGTCGCTGAAGACGAGGAACGTGCCGCCGTAGACGCGGGTGCCGCCGTGCAGCGTGATCCCGTTCATGATCGAGCCCATGGCGTGCTCGCGGATGCCGAAGTGCAGCGTGCGCCCGTACGGGCCGCCGCTCCACTCCTTCGTCTGGTGCTCGGCGGGGACGAAGCTGGGCTCGCCCTCCATCGTCGTGTTGTTGCTCTCCGCGAGGTCGGCCGAGCCGCCCCAGAGTTCGGGAAGCACGTCGGCCAGCGCGGTGAGGACCTTGCCCGAGGCGGCGCGGGTCGAGACGGAGTTGCCCTTGCCGTCCTTCTCGGTGGGGAACGACGGGATCGCCTCCGTCCAGGCCGAGGGCAGCGTCCGGGTGCGCAGCCGCTCGAGCAGCTCGGCACGGGCGGGGTTCGCGGCGGCCCAGGCGTCGAAGTCGACCTGCCACTGGGCGTGGGCCTCCCGGCCGCGGTCGATGACCTGGCGGGCGTGGGCGAGCACCTCGGGGTCGACGTAGAAGTTCACGGCCGGGTCGAAGCCCAGGATCTTCTTGGTCTTGGCGATCTCGTCGGTGCCGAGGGCCGAGCCGTGCGCCTTCCCGGTGTTCTGCAGCGTCGGGGCCGGCCAGCCGATGATCGTGCGGACGGCGATGATCGACGGCTTGTCGGTGACGGCCTTGGCCGCCTCGATCGCGGCCTCGATCGCCACGACGTCCTCGCCGGAGTCGACGCGCTGCACGTGCCAGCCGTAGGCGCTGTAACGGGCCAGCACGTCCTCGCTGAACGCGACGGCGGTGTCGTCCTCGATCGAGATGTGGTTGTCGTCGTAGAGCACCACCAGGTTGCCGAGCTGCTGGTGGCCGGCGAGCGAGCTGGCCTCGCTGGAGACACCCTCCTCGAGGCAGCCGTCGCCGACGATGACGAAGATGTGGTGGTCGAAGGGGGACTCGCCGGGCGCGGTGTCCGGGTCGAGCAGGCCGCGCTCGCGGCGGGCGGCCATGGCCATGCCCACCCCGTTCGCGATGCCCTGCCCGAGCGGACCGGTGGTGACCTCGACGCCGGCGGTGTGGTGGTACTCGGGGTGACCCGGGGTGCGCGAGCCCCAGGTGCGCAGCGCCTCGATGTCGCTGAGCTCCAGGCCGTAGCCGGAGAGGAAGAGCTGGCAGTACTGGGTCAGCGACGAGTGCCCGTTCGAGAGGATGAAGCGGTCACGCCCCACCCACTCGGGGTCGGTCGGGTCGAGTCGCATGACGCGCTGGTAGAGCAGGTACGCGAGCGGGGCGAGCGCCATGGCGGTGCCCGGATGGCCGTTGCCGGCCTTCTGCACGGCATCCGCGGCGAGCAGGCGCGCCGTATCGACGGCCTTCGTGTCCGCGTCGCTCCACCACTCGGGGTGGGTGGTGACGATCGCCGGTTCGCCCTCGTGGGGGGTGGTGTCAGACACGGTCTCGTTAGTCCTCTCGCTGCGGTTGAGGGTGGCCCGCCTCAACGACCACCTACCCAATGCAAGCGTAGTCATGTCCGGTAGGTCGCAGGTGAGACTGAGTGCAGGACTCGGTTCGCGTGCCGTTACCCTGAACGGGTGACGCAGACCCCTGTTGCACCCATGTCGATGGGTGAGGACGAGGACTCCGCCGTCATTTCCGGCGCAGTGGGCCTCAGCGGCGAGGAAGCGGAGTCGCCCGAAGTTCATCTTCCGCACACCGGCCGTCCCCGGGGCTCGGCCCCGCGCAGCCGGATCGCGGCCTATGTCGCCCTCACCAAGCCGCGGATTATCGAGCTGCTGCTCGTCACCACCCTGCCGTCGATGGTGCTCGCCGCGCGCGGCCTGCCCGAGTGGTGGGTCGCGGTGGTCACCATGGTCGGCGGCACGCTGGCGGCAGGCAGCGCCAACGCGCTGAACTGCTACCTCGACCGTGACATCGACGCGATCATGCGCCGCACCGGGCGCCGCCCCCTGGCGCAGCACGAGGTCTCGCCCACCGGCGCACTGATCTTCGGCGTACTGCTCGGATCCGCCTCGGTGGCCACGATCGGCTTCGTCACCAACTGGCTCGCCGGCGCGCTCACGCTGGGCGCGATCGCGTTCTACGTGCTCGTGTACACGATGCTGCTCAAGCGGCGTACCTCCCAGAACATCGTCTGGGGCGGCCTGGCCGGCTGCATGCCGGTGCTGATCGGGTGGACGGCCGTGACGGGCAGCCTCGCCGCGGCTCCCTTCGCGCTCTTCGCCGTGGTCTTCTTCTGGACCCCGCCGCACACCTGGGCGCTGGCCACCCGCTACCGCGAGGACTACGCCCGCGCAGGGGTGCCGATGCTGCCGGTGGTGGCCACGCCCACCCGGGTGGCGCGTGACATCACGATCTACACGTGGCTCACGGTCGCCGCGTCACTGGCGCTCTGGCCGCTCGCCACCGGCTGGCTCTACGGTGCGCTGGCCGCAGTCGCTGGTGCCGTGCTGATCGTCGGGGCGCACCGCCTCTACCGGCAGACGGTGCGGGGCGGCACGCCGAAGCCGATGGTGTTCTTCCACCTCTCCAACAGCTACCTGGCCTTCGTCTTCGTCGCGGTGGCCGTCGACACCTTCATCCGTTGAGCAGCAGCCCTACGTTGAGCACCGACGACGAGCTGGTCCTCCTGGCCACGTGTTCGGCCTTCCCCGACGGTGACGAGGACAGCGCGGAGCTGCTCGATGCCTTCCAGGCCCAGGGCATCGAGGCGCGCTGGGTGGTCTGGGACGACCGGCACGTCGACTGGTCGCAGCACCTGGTCGTGGTCCGGTCCACCTGGGACTACACGCAGCGCCGTCAGGAGTTCCTGAGCTGGACGCGCTCGGTGCCACGGCTGGCCAACCGCGCCGACGTCATCGCCTGGAGCTCGGACAAGGTGTACCTGCGCGAGCTGGCCCAGGCCGGCGTCCCCACGGTGCCCACTGCCTGGGTGGCGCCGGGGGAGCGCACCGACTTCCCGCAGGATGCCGAGTACGTCATCAAGCCCTCCGTCGGGGCCGGGTCTCGAGGCACCGGGCGGTTCCGGCCCGAGGATGCCCTGCTGGCCACCGCGCACGTCGAGGTGCTGCACTCGGCCGGCCAGACGGTGCTGGTGCAGCCCTACCTCGACGAGATCGACGCCAGCGGTGAGACGGCCCTGATCTACATCGACGGGCGCTTCAGCCACGCCGTCACCAAGGGGGCCATGCTCGAGCCGGGGGTGGTGAACGCCATCGCGGACCGCTCGCTCTTCGTCGAGGAGCGGATCAGCCCCCGCGAGCCCAGTGACATCGAGCTCGGTATCGGCAACGGCATCGTCGACATGCTCACCAAGCGCTTCGGCACCCTGCTCTATACCCGCGTCGACCTGCTGCCCGGCCCGGACGGCCCCATGCTCGTGGAACTGGAACTCGCGGAGCCCTCGCTCTTCCTGACGCACGGCCCCGGCTCGGCCGACCTGCTGGCGGTCGCAGCAGCACGCCTGATATGACCGAAGCGGCCACGTTCACGCCTCTCGCGGCGGAGCGGCTGCGCGCCCTGCGGCGGATGAAGCTGATCGCGGGGTCGCTGCTCGTGGCAGCCGCCCTCGTCTACGTACTCTGCCGATCGCTGACCGACGGCCACGGCGGCTGGGGCTACCTGCAGGCCGCCGCCGAGGCCTCGATGGTCGGTGGGCTGGCCGACTGGTTCGCCGTCACCGCGCTCTTCCGGCACCCGCTGCGGCTGCCGATCCCGCACACGGCGATCATCCCGAGCAAGAAGGACCAGATCGGCGCGGGGCTGGCCGGCTTCGTCAGCGACTATTTCCTCACCACTGACATCGTGGGCGAACGCGTCGCCGCGGCCCAGGTGCCGAGGCGGGTGGGCGAGTGGCTGGCCGATCCCGAGCACGCGGCACAGGTCGCCGCGGAGCTCAGCGGCGCGGTCGGCGGCATGGCGTCGGTGCTGCAGGACGGTGAGCTGCGCGACGCGGTCGCCTCCTTCGCCGACAAGCGGCTGCGCGACCTCGATGCGGCCCCGCTGCTGGCCCGGGTGCTGGATGCGGTCTGCGACTCGGGGCAGCACCAGGCGGTGCTCACCGCTGCCTTGCGCGGGGCGATGAACTTTCTGGGGGAGAACCGGCAGTCGCTGCGCCTGCGGTTGTCGGAGGAGTCACCGGAGTGGGTGCCGGTATGGGTCGACGACCGCGTCTTCAACAAGGCGTACACGGCGCTGCAGTCCTTCCTCACCGACATCTCGCTGGACTCCCAGCACGAGCTGCGCCGCTCCTACGACACGCAGCTGCGCGCCTTCGCCGAGAAGCTGCGCACCGACCCGGAGCAGGCCGCCAAGATCGAAGACGCCAAGCTGCAACTGCTCGACCACCCGGCGGTGCGCACGTGGCTCTCGACCCTCTGGATCCGCGGCAAGTCGCTCGTGCTCGACGGTGCGGCCGACCCGTCCTCGGACCTGCGCACCGCGGTGGAGCGGCTGACCGTCCGTGCCGGTGAGGTGCTGCGCGACGACACCGAGGCTGCGGCCAAGATCGACGACGCGCTGCAGCGGATGAGCGCCCACATCGTCACGCACTACGCCGACGACCTGGCCGCGGTCATCTCCACCACCGTGCAGCGCTGGGACACCGAGGAGACCTCGCGACGCCTCGAACTGCAGGTGGGCCGTGACCTCCAGTTCATCCGGATCAACGGCACGGTGGTCGGTTCGCTGGCCGGCCTGGCGATCTACGCGGCCAGCCAGCTCTTCTGACTCCGGCGACTCGACAGGGCTCGGTGCAGCTGGGGTGGCACGGGGCTAGGACGGTCGCGGCGACTTCGCGGTGTCGACCATCAGCAGCACCCGCAGTGCGGCCAGCCACACCAGGCAGGCCCCCAACATGTGGAAGCCGACCAGCAGTGCTGGCACGTGGAGGAAGTACTGGGTGTAGCCGATGACGCCCTGGGCCAGCTCGATGCCCAGCAGCACCAGCACCGCCCGCCGCAGCACGACGAGCCCGTGGACGGCGTAGACGAGCGCCAGCATGCCGACCGTGGCCCCGATCAGCACCATCACCGCGTCGGCGTGGAGCTGGCTGACGCCTGCCGGGGAGAGGTGGATGCGGTGCAGCCGGCCGTCCTCGTCGAGGTCGCCGGCGTGCGGGCCGGTGCCGGTGACGACGGTGCCGATCGCCAGCACGGCTGCCGTGATCACCGCCAGACCGCGCGCCAGGGCCACCCCCACCGGCGGCACTGCCACGAGCGCCCGGCCGGAGAGGCGCCACCACAGCAGCATCGTCACCCCGATCAGCCCGGCCGAGAGCAGGAAGTGCGCGGCCACGAGCCAGGGGTTGAGATGGGTCAGGACGACGATGCCGCCGAGCACCGCCTGGGCAGGCACGCCGAGCAACGACACGAGGGCCAGCCGCACCTGCGTGCGCTGCCGCCAGGCCGCGACGAAGGTGGCCAGCAGCACGACGCCCAGCACGAAGGTCAGCGAGCGATTCCCGAACTCGATGAGCTTGTGGATGCTGATGTGGCTCGACGGCACCAGCGAGTCGCCGCTGCACCGCGGCCACGTCGGGCAGCCCAGCCCGGAGCCGGAGAGGCGCACCGCGCCGCCGGTGACCACGATGCCGACGTTGGCCACGACCGAGGCGACAGCCAGCCGGCGCAGTGCCACCGGGGAGAGGGTCCAACCGGTGAGGCGGGCCAGCGACCCGCCAGCGGCTACGGTCGTCACTCCCACCGGAACCACCGGGCGGCTGCAGGAAGCGCCACCGCGGCCCAGACCACCAGCGTGACCAGGTCGTGCGCCGGGATGCCGGCCCCACCGTGCTCGGGCAGCGCGTGGTGCAGCCCGTGCGACAGTGCGGCGGAGGGCAGGTACTGCAGCACCTGGCTCACGGCGTGGGGGTACTTCGAGAGCGGGATCGCGATGCCGCCGGCGAAGAGCAGCACGAGCCAGACCAGGTTCGCTGCGGCCAGGGTGACCTCGGCGCGCACCGTGCCGGCGAGCAGCAGCCCGAGGCCGCCGAAGGCCGCAGTGCCCAACACCACCAGCACGAGCAGGTAGAACGGGTTTCCGTGGTGATGCCAAGCCAGCGCCAGCCCCACCGCGCTGACGAGGATCACCTGGACGATCTCGAGCAGCAATACCGAAATCGTCTTGGCGGCGATCAGCACCGATCGCGGCAGGGCGGTGGCGCCCAGTCGCTTCAGCACCGAGTACTTCCGCTCGAAGCCGGTGCCGAT
>JAOPUX010000035.1 GCA_025963285.1 Jatrophihabitans sp. | reverse complement strand
GAGACGTCGCTGGCTGCGTTCGGTCGCGCTCGTGCTCACGCTGCTCGTCGTTGCCGGCTGCTCGGCCGGCGCTGGCAGCAGGCCGCCCCGCGGCGAAACGTCTACAACGACAAGCCCCGCCGGCTCGCCCGCCTCCGCCAGCTCGCCGAGCGCCAGCTCGCCGAGCGGTCCGTCGATCGAGCCGTCAACAACTCCGCCGAGTACACCGGCTTCGCCACCGCTGCATCCGCTCACCCGTGCCGGGCTCTGGTGGGGGGTCGACTCGACCACCGCCATCGGCGACGCCTCGCTCGACAACGTCCGGGACTGGTACCGCGACGTCGATCGACCGCTCGTGTGGGGACGTTATGTCAGCGGGCATTACGCGGCCGACGCTGCGGAGTTGGGCTACGCGCGCCGTCATGGCATCTACGTCTACCTCCTGGTGCCGGACAGCAACTGCTCCCAGTGCAGCGGCGGTGGCGACCTCTGCGGCAACGATCGCACGGCTGCCCAGGCGCATGCCGACGCAGACGACGCCGTGGCTGCGGCCGAGCGGCTGCACGTGCCTGCCGGTGCGATGCTGGTGAAGGACGTCGAGCAGGTCGGCTCGTGTACTGGCGAACTCACCGCCACCTATCTGCGTGCCTGGTTCGACACGGTCAGCGGCACCCCGTATCTCGTCGGCTTCTACGGCAACTCCTATCGGCAGAGCTACGACTTCGTCCACGCGTACTGCACCGCGATCCTCGCCGAGCCGCTGCTCGGCCGGGTGGTGCTGGCCGACGACGAGCCCGAGCCGGAGATCGGGGCGCCACGCGGCGCGATCGGTCCCCATAACGCGCCACGGTTCGCGCCGGACAGGCCGCACTGTGCCGATCCGTCGGTGACCCGGATCTGGCAGTACGGCGAGTCACTCGACAACGCCAATGCCACCGACGTCGACGAGGTGCTGCCTGGCACCGCGGGGCTGCTGGCGCCGGACGGCACCGTCACGAGCTGAGCCGGCTCAGCTCCCGTCGCGCGCGGCCGGCGATCAGCGGCAGGTCGAGGTAGCTCTTCATGCCAGGCTCGGCGCGCACCACGTACGGGATCGAGTTCACGCAGTGCACGGCGGTGGCGACGATGCCGGGGTTGCGGACGAGCCCCTCCTCGACCGTCTCCGGCTGCCAGCACTTGATGGTGACGAAGGCGCTCGGGTCGCCCTGCACCTCGACTTCGAAGCGCTCGCCGGCAGCACCGAGCGACCAGTCCGGGTCGAGGTTCTCCTCGCCCATCAGCCAGTTGACCGCCACTCGCGCCACAACCGTCTCCCCGATCACGGCATCCCACTGGAAGCGCTGGGCGGCCACCAGGCCGGGCTCGATCACGCCGATGGGGGAGTCGATCGGCGCGGTGGCGACGGCCACCTGCTGGCTGGTACGGATCTCGGCCGACGGGTCGAAGCCCAGCTCGTCGATGAGCATCCGCAGCGACTGCTTGAAGCCGCCGCTGAGCAGGCCGAGCATCGGACCGCCGAGAGCCTCCTCGGGGGTGCCGCCGAACATCATGATGTGCCGGACGACGTCGGGTGCGCCGTAGCTGCGGATGTCCGAGAACTCCTCGCCCCGCACGAACGTCACGGCGGAGGTGAGCGAGGAGATCATCAGCGGGAAGAGCTCGGTGATTCCGCCGGGGTTGATCCCGGTGCCGTGCAGGGTGACACCGCAGTCGCGCGCCGCCGCGTCCAGCGGTGCGTCACGTGGGGCCTGGTAGAACCAGCCGACCGGGGTGACGACGTTCTTGCCCGAGCGGAGGATCGCCTCGACCTCGCGCGGGTCGGGTACGAGCGGGGCGTAGACGACGCAGTCGGCCTCGATAGCCAGCACCGCGTCGGCGTCGGCGCAGGCCGGCACCCCGATCGGGTCGATGCCGATCAGCTCACCGACGTCCCTGCCGTCCTTTGCCGCCGAGTGCACCCAGCAGCCGACGAGCTCGAGTTCGGGGTGGGCGAGGACCGCCTCGATCGCGGCCTTGCCGACGCTGCCGGTGGCCCACTGGATCACGCGATACGTCATGGCCAGAAGTAGAACACGTTCTCCCGAGCCAGACGCGGCGGGACGAGGTTGGTCAGTGCTGCGAGACGACCGCCGGCTTGGGGTAGGTGCTGGGGTCGGCGAAGCGCGGCGGGTGGGCGGCCCACGGCTCGCTCACGAGAAGGAAGATCGCGACGATGATCACGGTGGTCACCGCGACTATCGACACCTCGAGCACGGTGCGCCGATGGTTCACCCCTCTAGCTTACCGGCCTCTCCTGTCAGTCATTTGAGGTCAAACCGGTACAGGACGGTGAACATTGCGGCTTCAATGTGAAATCCGTGCTAGGAAATTGTGTCCAACGACCCCACAATTGGCTCGTCGTCCGGACTTGTCGGCACTGCGATTCGAGCGGGCGGGTGACCAGCGGGGACGCGCGACAGCGGAGGGCGGTAGCGAGATGTGGTGGCAGATCGGGCTCGTCAGCAACGCCGCGGTCGCGATCGCCTACCTGCTGATCACCGGCGCGGTGCTGCGGCCGCTCATCGCCGGAGGCCAGGTGCGGTCCAACCCGCTGGCCGCCGCCACCGCCGCGATCTTCTTCACCTGCGCGATCCACCACGGCGGGCACGTCGTGCACATGCTCCTGCCCGACGGACACGTCGAGGTCAGGCAGGGCTTGGCGATGCGCGCCTCCTATGACTGGGAGATGGCCACCTGGGACATCGTCACCGCGGCGGTGGGCGTCTACTACTGGACGCTGCGCCGCGCGTACTCGTCGCTGATCCGCGGGGCCAAGCTCTTCGACGACCTGCGTCAGCGAGAGCACGATGCGCTAGAGCTGAACGACAACGTGCTGCAGGGGCTGGTGGTGGCCAAGCTGGCCTTCGAGCTCGACCAGCGTGACCGCGCCATGGCCGCCCTGGATGCCTCGATCAGTGCCGCCAGCCGGATGGTCTCCGACTTCCTCGGTCCGCACCAGTCCCGGGACGGTGCCGTGCTGCTGCGCTCCGAACCCGCCACGCTCGAGGAGTCACCGTGACGGTGCTCGCCATGACGACACCGGTGCCCACCACCCCGAGGATCCCGCTGCGGCTGGTCGTCATCGACGACACGCCGGACATCCGGCTGCTGCTGCGCGTGGCGCTCGAGGCGCAGGGGCAGTTCGCCGTGGTGGCGGAGGCCGGTGACGGGCGCACCGGCGTCGACCTGGTGCGCGAGCACCAGCCGGACGCGGTGCTGCTCGACCTCGCGATGCCCGTGATGGACGGCCTGGAGGCGCTGCCGCTGATCCGGGCCGCCTCGCCGCAGAGCCGGGTGATCGTGCTGAGCGGCTTCGAGACCTCGTCAATGGCAGAGCGGGTGATCACCGAGGGCGCCACCGCGTTCATCCAGAAGGGTGCCTCGGCCCGCACCATCGTCGCCGAGGTGGCCGAGACGCTCGGCGTGCGGCCGGCGCACGGCACGACGCCGGTGGTGCCGGCGAGCGGCGAGATCGAACGAGTCCATACGGCATTGGCCACCGCGGCGCACGAACTGCGCGGCCCGGCCACGGTGCTCATCGCCATGTCGGAGCTGCTGAGCACCGACCGCGGCACCCTCGACGACGGCACGTTCAACCAGATGCTCGACGCCATCGCCCGGCAGGCCCATGTCCTCGACCGCGTCACTGGCGACCTGCTCTCCTCGACACAGTCCCAGCGTGGTGTGCTCCGGGTCGACGTCGAGCCGGCGCAGCTGCTGCCGATCGCCATGAGCTCAGCACTGAGCGTCGCGGGGGAGACCGCCATCGACCTCGACTGCCCGGACGACGTCTGGGTGCTCAGCGACCCGACCCGGCTGCAGCAGATGCTCGGCAACCTGATCTCCAATGCGGTGAAGTACGGCGCGGCACCGTTCGGGCTGACCGCCCGCCGCGCAGGCGGCAGCGTGACGATCGCCGTCACCGATCACGGTGCCGGTGTGCCGCCGGAGTTCCGTCCCAAACTCTTCGAGCAGTTCTCCCGGGCGCCAGGGGCGAAGGTGAAGGGGCTGGGCCTCGGGCTCTTCCTGGTGCGCTCGCTGGCCGAGGCGCAGGGTGGCGGCGTCGACTACGAGCCGCTGCCCGGGGGAGGCTCGTCGTTCCGGATCACGCTGCAGGCGGCCGACCCCACCGGTTGAGCGATCGCCGGTCAGGCCGGGGTGGCGAGAGCCGTGCGCCAGCGCCGGGCGTCCGACAGCATCACCGAGGCACCGATCGGCGCCGTGCCGAAGTGCTCGAGGAACTGTGACATCCCCTGTTCGCAACGGATCAGCCGGTCGAAGGGGTGTCCCGCGGCAGCCACCACCAGCTTGTCGGTGACTATCTGCCACTGCCACCTGCTCGGGGCGACGCGCTGGATGCGTGACTCCAGCTCGGCCGCATCTGCCTGCAGCTGCTTGATGGCCAAGCGGCAAGTCTCGGCGTCGTCGAACTGATCGAAGCCCCGGCCCATGTCGCGGTTGTTGCCGCTCAGCAGTCTCCACCGCACCGGGGCGGTGACCGACGTACCGAAGAGCTGGATATGCCAGGCCGTCTCCGCCATGGCCCTCCCGTCACGCCCACCCCGCGGCACCACACCGCACCGGTGCAGCATGCGGTGGCAACAGCGTCCTTCCGGTTACTGGATCGTGAACGACGAACGGGGGATGTGCGCCACCTTTGTCCAACTGCGACACGAGCGACATTCCACCGGCGCGTTCCGGCCGCCTCGAACGTTGTGGCGGGCGATCAGCCCGATTGCGGCCACGCTGTCCCTTGCTGGTCTTTACGACGTGCGTGCGGCGTCCTGCGTTCACCGGCCGATAACCGCAGCGCCGCGACCGTGACTGAGCCTCTGTTGCATGGCTGGTGCGGCAACACCTGAGTTCGCGGCTCGAGCGTTCATCCCCAGTTCACCGCCACTGCCTCGTGGTGCCTCCTGGGTCGCCTGTCATCGAGCAGTTGCAGAG
This sequence comes from Jatrophihabitans sp., assembly GCA_025963285.1. Classification (GTDB taxonomy): domain Bacteria; phylum Actinomycetota; class Actinomycetes; order Mycobacteriales; family Jatrophihabitantaceae; genus JAOPUX01. The sequence goes on along the minus strand of JAOPUX010000035.1, from coordinate 1,665 downwards.
AGGAACGGTCGATGACGAGCACCGCCAGCCACGCCGATGCGCAGACCCACGGTCTTCAGGCGCACGCCGGAGCCGATCTCGACGCACGCAACATCAGTGCGTGGTTCGGCAGTAACAAGGTGCTCGAGCGGGTCTCGCTGCAGATGCCGGCCCGCACCGTCACCGCACTGATCGGGCCGTCCGGCTGCGGCAAGTCGACGTTCCTGCGCATCCTGAACCGCATGCACGAGTCGACGTCGTCGGCCAAGCTGGGCGGCGAGGTCCTGCTCAACGGCCAGGACATCTACGCCTCCGGGATGCGGATCACCGAGACCCGGCGCCGCATCGGCATGGTCTTCCAGAAGCCGAACCCCTTCCCGGCCATGACGATCGCCGACAACGTCACCGCCGGCCTCAAACTCACCGGCATCAAGGCGAGCAGGTCGGAGAAGGCCGAGCTCATCGAGCGCTGCCTGCGTCGCGGCGGTCTGTGGGACGAGGTGAAGGACCGTCTCAACTCCCCGGGCGCATCACTCTCCGGTGGTCAGCAGCAGCGCCTCTGCATCGCCCGCTCGCTTGCGGTGGACCCCGAGATCCTGCTGATGGACGAGCCCTGCTCGGCCCTCGACCCGACCTCGACGCGCAGGGTGGAGCAGACGATCGCCGAGATCGCCGACGAGGTGACCGTCGTGATCGTCACCCACAACATGCAGCAGGCCGCGCGCGTGTCGCAGCAGTGCGCGTTCTTCCTCGCCTCGCAGGGCACTCCGGGCCAGATCGTCGAGGCGGGTCCGACCGTCGACATCTTCCAGAACCCGCGCGACCAGCGCACCTCGGACTACGTGAACGGGCGGTTCGGGTGAGCCTGCTCTTCGACGGCGACCCGGCGGCGACCACGGTGTTCGCACCGGTGGACGTGCCGCGCTCGATCGACCGCACGCTGGCACCTGCCGACGTCGGGTTCCGCATCGGTGTCCGCTCGATCGCCGTCTTCGTACTGGTGATGACGGGCGCCATCGCCGCCTTCCTCGGCTATCAGCTCTCGCCGACGTTTCACCGCTACGGCACGAAGTTCTTCACCGGCACCATCTACAACACGAACTTCAACCAGATCGGCATCGCCGGGGCACTCGCCGGCACCGCCGAGGTGGCCATCGTCGCGGTCTGCGTCGGCTTTCCCCTGGCCCTGCTCACCGCGCTCTATATCAGCGAGTACGCGCCGGCGCGGATCAAGCCGACGCTGGTCTCGCTCGTCGACCTGATGGCAGCCGTCCCGAGCATCATCTTCGGTCTCTGGGGCTTCTTCGCCCTGGAGCCCAAGGCGATCTACGTCTCCCGCTGGCTGAGCCAGTACCTGGGCTGGATCCCGTTCTTCAAGGTGCAGACCGACCCGAACGCGCCGAGCTGGGCGCAGTCGCAGTACACCGGCTCGGCCTTCATCTGCGGTATCTGCGTCGGCATGATGATCATTCCCCTCGCCTGCTCGGTGATGCGGGGCGTCTTCGTGCTGGCGCCGATCGGGGAGCGCGAGGCGGCCTACGCCCTCGGCTCCACTCGCTGGGGGATGATCAGCTCGGTGGTACTGCCGTTTGGCCGCGGCGGCATCATCGGCGGCACCATGCTCGGCCTGGGCCGCGCGCTGGGCGAGACGATCGCCGTGCTGCTGATCTTCCACGACACCGACGG
>JAOPUX010000008.1 GCA_025963285.1 Jatrophihabitans sp. | reverse complement strand
CTCAGATGGCGTCGTGACCACGCTCGCCGGTGCGGACCCGGATCACGCTCTCGACGGGGGTGACCCAGACCTTCCCGTCACCGATCTTGCCGGTGCGGGCGGCCTCGACCACCGCGTCGACCACCTTGTCCGCGAGGGTGTCGTCGGCGAGGACCTCCACCCGGACCTTGGGCACGAAGTCGACGGAGTACTCCGCACCCCGGTAGACCTCGGTGTGGCCCTTCTGCCGGCCGAAGCCCTGGACCTCACTGACCGTCATACCTTGGATGCCGAGCACCTCGAGGGCCGCCTTCACGTCCTCGAGCTTGAACGGCTTGATGACCGCAGTTACCTGCTTCATGCGTGCACACCTCCGAAGTCGTATGCCGACTCGCCGTGGATCGCGGTGTCGAGTCCTTCGTATTCCTGTTCCTCGGTGACGCGGTTCTTGATGAACAGGTTGATGACCGAAGCGATGATCAACGTCCCCACGAAGGAGAACACCGTCACGATGCCTGCCGCGATGGCCTGGTGCATCAGCAAGTTCCAGCCACCGAAGTGACCGCCCCCACCATAGAAGATGCCGTTGTTGCCGAGCGAGTTGGTACCGGTCGTGCTGAAGAAGCCGACCGACAGTGTGCCGATCCACCCACCGACGAAGTGAACACCACCGACGTCGAGCGAGTCGTCCAGCCCGAACTTGTTCTTCAGGCTGACCGCGTAGGCGCAGATGAAGCCGGCGATGAAGCCGATGAAGATCGAGCCCATCGGGCTGACCCAGCCAGCACACGGGGTGATGGCGACGAGACCGGCAACCGCACCGGAGGCCGCGCCGAGAGCCGTCGACTTGCCGTAGCGGATCTTCTCCGCGAGCAGCCAGCCGAGCATCGCGGTGGCAGTGGCGGTGTTCGTGTTGACCCATGCCGCCGAGGCGACGCTGTCAGCACCGAGCTCGGAGCCGGCGTTGAAGCCGAACCAGCCGAACCACAGCAGACCGGCGCCCAGCAGGACGAACGGGATGTTGTGGCCGCGCATCGGCGACTCCGGCCAGCCCTTGCGCTTGCCGAGCAGGAACGCCATGGCCAGACCCGCGGCACCGGCGTTGATGTGGACGACCGTTCCACCGGCGAAGTCCTCGGCGAAGAAGTGCGCGCCGGGCTCGATGGCGGAGCGGTTGAGCATGCCGTACGCGTCGAACACCCAGTGCGCGACCGGTGCGTAGATCACGATGGACCAGATGGTCACGAACGCCACGAACGGACCGAACTTCCAGCGGTCGGCCGTGGAGCCGGTGATCAGGGCCGGGGTGATGATGGCGAACGTCAGCTGGAAGGCCACGAAGCACATCGTGGGGATCAGCTGGGCGCTGCCCAGGGTCGGCACCTCGTCCCCGATGTGCCGCAGGAAGACGAAGTGCAGGTCGCCCAGGTACTTGTTCTCGCCGCTGAAGGCCCAGGTGAAGCCGATGACGATCCACGTGACGCTGACGACGCCGATGGCGACGAAGTTCTGCATCAGCATGGCCAGCGCGTGCTTGGCGCGCACCATGCCGCCGTAGAAGAACGCCAGGGCCGGCGTCATCAGCAGCACGAGTGCCGACGACGTCAGGATCCATGCCGTTGCGCCCGTATCGACTTGTTTGCTGGGCAGCGGCACGTACTTGAGTGCCGAAGGCACGGCAAGCAGGAGGTGAGACACGTAAGGCTTCCCCTCTGTGGTTGGCAGGCGCCGCGGGGGCGCGCTGAGGTCCGGGACAGCTTCTGAGGAAGGTGTTTCGCAAACTCGCTGCCTGTGTTTCGTCGCTGTAACCAAGAGTTCGGGCGGTGATTACTTCGTCACCGATTCAATGGCCGGAGCAATAGGCTCATTTGCTGGCTAACGTGGTAAACCCGACTGTGTCGGCGAGGTTGCAGAACGCTCTCATCAGGGCTCTGCGGGCCACCGCCGCAGGCTCTGCAGGCCACCGCCGCGGGCTCCGGCGTCGGCGCCACGGTAACCTCACCGGCGTGGACACCTGGTACGACTATCGCAAGGTCTGGGCGGGCTACCCGCTGCTGCGTGCCTATGCCGTGCTCGTGGTGATCGTCTTCGTGCTGGCGATCATCGGCACGATCGCGCGAGGGCCGCTCTCGATCTTGTTCATCCCCGCGCTGGCCGGCGCGTACGTCCACCACCTCATGGTGCAGAAGCGGCTCAGCCAGTAAGCGCCGCACGGGCAGCGACGAAGGCGGCCACGCAGGCACGCACGTCCGCTGCCGAGTGCGCCGCGGAGAGCTGCACCCGGATGCGCGCCCTGCCCTGCGGTACCACCGGGTAGCTGAACGCGATCACATAGACGCCGTGCTCCAGCATCTGCTCGGCCACCCGCGCCGCCACGCTCGCCTCGCCGAACATCACCGGCACGATCGCGTGCTCGCCGGGGAGCAGGTCGAAGCCCGCGGCCGTCATCTCGGCGCGGAAGAGGGCGGTGTTGGCGCGCAGCTGCGCGCGGGCGTCGTCGCTGGTGGCCACCAGCTCCAGGGCGGCCAGCGAGCCGGCCACGACCGACGGAGCCACCGCATTGGAGAACAGGTAGGGACGCGACCGCTGCCGGAGCAGTTCGACGATCTCGGCGCGGGCGGAGATGTAACCGCCCGACGCCCCGCCGAGGGCCTTGCCGAGGGTGCCGGAGACGATGTCGACGCGCTCCTGGACGTCGGCCAGCTCCGGGGTGCCGGCGCCGGTGGGACCGACGAAGCCGACCGCGTGCGAGTCGTCGACCATCACCAGCGCGTCGTAGCGGTCCGCGAGGTCGCAGATGTCGGCCAGCGGAGCGAGGTAGCCGTCCATGGAGAAGACGCCGTCGGTGACGATCAGCCTCCGGCGCGCGGTGGACGCGGCCTGCAGCTGGGCCTCCAGGTCGGCCATGTCGCGGTTGCGGTACCGGTAGCGGGTGGCCTTGCAGAGCCGGATGCCGTCGATGATCGAGGCGTGATTCAGCTCGTCGCTGATCACCGCGTCGCCCTCGTCGAGCAGCACCTCGAAGACGCCGCCGTTGGCGTCGAAGCACGACGAGTACAGGATCGTGGCCTCGGTCTTGAGCAGGTTCGAGATCGCCCGCTCGAGATCGGTGTGCTGGGTCTGGGTGCCGCAGATGAACCGGACGCTGGCCATCCCGAAGCCCCACTCGTCCAGGGCCGCCTTGGCCGCCGCGACCACGGCCGGGTGATCGGCCAGGCCGAGGTAGTTGTTGGCGCAGAAGTTCAGCACGTCGCGCCCATTAGTGCGCACGTGCGAGGACTGCGGGCCGGCAAGCTCACGCTCGGACTTGTAGAGCCCGGCCGCCCGGATCTCCTCCAGCGTGCCGCGCAGCTGCTCCCCCACCGCTCCGTACATGGCTACACCCCACTCCAGTCGATGACGACCTTGCCGCACTGCCCGCCACGCGCGGTGGCGAACGCCTCGGCCCAGTCGGCTGCGGCAAAGCGGTGCGTGATCACGGCACTGATGTCCAGGCCCGAGCGCAGCATCGCCGACATCGCGTACCAGGTTTCGTACATCTCCCGGCCGTAGATGCCCTTGATCGTGAGCATGTGGGTGACCACCCTCGCCCAGTCGATCTCGATCGGCTGGCTCGGCAGGCCGAGCATCGCCAGCCGGCCGCCGTGGTTGAGGTTGGCCAGCACGTCCGGCAGCGCCGACGGGTGGCCGCTCATCTCCAGCGCCACGTCGAAGCCCTCGACCATCCCGAGCCTGCTCTGCGCCTGCGCCACCGACTCCTTCGACACGTCCAGCGCCAGGTCCACGCCCATGCTGCGGGCCAGCTCCAGCCGGTACGGCGAGACGTCGGTGATCACGACATAGCGCGCTCCGACGTGCCGGCAGACCGCCGCCGCCATCAGCCCGATCGGCCCGGCTCCGGTGATCAGCACGTCCTCGCCCACCACCGGGAAGGAGAGCGCGGTGTGGACCGCGTTCCCGAACGGGTCGAAGATCGCACCCAGGTCCGGGTCGATGTCCTGCGGGTGCACCCAGACGTTCGACTCGGGCAGCACCACGAACTCCGCGAAGGCGCCGTCCCGGTTGACACCCACCGACGAGGTGCGGATGCAGAGGTGCCGGCGACCAGCCCGGCAGTTGCGGCACGTGCCACAGACGACGTGCCCCTCACCCGAGACGACCGCCCCCACGGCCACATCACGGACCCCGGCTCCGACCGCCACCACCTGGCCGCAGAACTCGTGGCCGGCGATCAGGGGCGCGTTCACCGCACCGGCGGCCCAGGCGTCCCACGACTCGATGTGCAGGTCCGTGCCGCAGATGCCCGTCCGCAGCACGCGGATCTTCACCTCGCCAGGACCCGCCTCCGGCTCGGGGCGGTCGACGAGCTCGAACCCCGGCTGGGCGGCCGGCTTGTAGAGGGCCTTCACCCGTCTGAACCTACTGTCTCGAGACCGACGTGAGCCGCCCGATCACCGATCCACCCGCTGCCGAGTGGCTTGTTCGGACGCGAGTGGCTGGGCGACACGCCGCCACTCGGCGCCGAACAAGCCACTCGGCGGAGACGGGGCGAGGCGAAGGGCGGGGCGGGTCAGCCGAGGAGGGCGTCGACGAAGACGGCGGCGTCGAAGGGTGCCAGGTCGTCGGCACCCTCACCCAATCCGACGAGCTTCACCGGCACGCCCAGCTCACGCTGCACGCTGATGACGATGCCGCCGCGCGCCGTGCCGTCGAGCTTGGTGAGCACGATGCCGGTGACGTCGACGACCTCGGTGAAGACCCGGGCCTGCGCCAGCCCGTTCTGCCCGGTGGTGGCGTCGAGCACGAGCAGCGTCTCGTCGACCGGCCCCTGCTTCTCGATCACCCGTTTGACCTTGCCGAGCTCGTCCATGAGTCCGACCTTGTTGTGCAGCCGGCCCGCGGTGTCGATGAGCACCGCGTCGACCCCGGCCTCGGTGCCCCGCTTGACCGCGTCGAAGGCAACACTGGCCGGGTCACCGCCCTCCGGTCCGCGCACCGTCTCGGCGCCGACACGCGAGCCCCAGGTCTGCAGCTGGTCGGCCGCGGCGGCACGGAAGGTGTCGGCCGCGCCCAGCAGCACGGTGCGGCCGTCGGCCACGAGCACGCGGGCCAGCTTGCCGCAGGTGGTGGTCTTGCCCGTGCCGTTGACGCCGACGACCATCAGCACGGCCGGGCGGTCGGGTCCGTGCGAGGTGTGCAGGGTGCGGTCGAGGTCGGGCTGCAGCGCGGCGATGAGCTCCTCGGCGAGGATCGCCCGCAGCTCTTCGGCCGAGCGCGTCCCCTCGACCTTGGTGCGCGTACGCAGCCGGTCGACGATCTCGGTGGTGGCGGTGATGCCGACGTCGGCGGTCAGCAGCGCGTCCTCGATGTCCTGCCAGGCATCGTCGTCGAGGTGCTCGCGCGACAGCACGCTGAGCAGCCCTCGGCCGAGGGTGCTCTGTGAGCGGGCGAGCCGGGCGCGCAGCCGCAGCAGGCGGCCCGCCGTGGGCTCCGGTGCTTCGGTGGCCGGCTCCGCCTCGGGCAGCTCTGCGTCGCGCAGCTCCGCCTCGGGCAGCTCCGGCAGCTCGACCGTGGTCGAGATCGTCCTGGTTGGCGTGTCCCGCGGAACCTCGGCATCGTCACCGACGCCCGGCAGATGGTCGGTTCGGGGCCGCGGCGGCAGGGTACGGCCGCCGCGACGGCGGGGCAGGACGAGCGTGGCGATGAGCAGGGCTGCCACCACCACGATGGCGAGCGCGATGAAGAGGAAGATCACGCCTTCATCCTCTCAGCCGTGGCCAGCCCGACGTACCAGGGCGTGTGCTGCGCTCGCGAACGGCGGGCGTGCCAGCGGTGCAGCTGCCCGACTTTGTGCGCGGCCCGGGGCGTGAGAGCCCGCCGCAGCACGGCCGGCGCGCACAAAGTCGCGCAGCCGGCCACCACCGAGACCAGGGTCAGTCGAGCACGCGACAAGTCGGTCAGGAGGTGGCGTAGAGCCCGCCGGTCAACCACTGCGCCCACGGCACGTTCCAGTCGCCGTAGCCGTCGCCCAGCCCCATGTGCGGGCCGTTGGCGTTCGGGTAGTTCACGACGTCACCGATCTCGAGCAGGCCGTAGAGCTTCTTCGCGTCGTTGAGCAGCAGGTTGGTGCAGCCGTTGGACGAGTCGATCCCGCCGTTGATGTGGCTCACGTTCCACGGCGCTGCATGCAGGTACTCCCCGCCGTAGGTGAGGCGCTGCGTGTACTTGACGTTGCAGATGTGATAGCCCGGGCCGGACATGCAGATGCTCGCGCCCTTCTCCATGATGACCTTGATGCCGTGTGACGTCGGGGTGTTGGTGGCACCCAGCGAGACCGGGTAGACACCCTCCTTCTTGCCATCGGTCATCAGCGTGAGGGTGTGCGAGGCGTCGTCCACGGTCGCGATGTTCGACGGCCCGGTGGAGAAGCCGAGGGTCAGGCTGTCGTCGAAGGCGAGGCCGGTGCCCGCAGAGACACCCTTCACGGGCAGGTCCATGTGAATCGTGGCGTGGCCGGGCCAGTAGGCGGCCGGGCGCCAGTCGGCCTCGATCGGCTTGCCCTTGAGGCCGAACTTCGTCTCGAAGTACCAGGCACCGACCTGGTTCTTGCCGTTCACCGTGACCTTCGTGGCCGCCTGGAAAGCCTTCGCGTCCTTGATGGGCCGGGAGAGGTAGGCGATGATCGGCATTCCGACGCCCACCTGCGAACCGTCGCTGAGCTGCAGCGAGACGTGCACCGGCGAGGTCTTGACCACCGGCTTGGCCGACGTCGAGGAGGTGGTCGGGGTGCTGGCGCTGCTCGAGCTCGGCGTGGTGCTGGAGCTCTGCACCGAGGTACCGGTACCGCTACCCGAGGAGGAGCACGCCGAGGCGAGGAGAGCGGTCGCGCCGACCAGGGCCGTGAGGCCCACCAGGTGCCTGACGCGAGCGGAGATCGAGGAGTTCACCCCAATACGGTAAGCGACGAGCCCCACAGAACCCGATTCGGCCGGGAAAAGCTCACAGTCGCCTGACACGCCGAGCAGGTCAGGACCATGCGCGCAGGTGTGCGATCAGAGGTCCGCGCTGACCGGATCGCCGGCCTCACGCAGCCGCTGGCTGATCACCTGGGTGACACCGTCGCCACGCATCGTCACGCCGTAGAGCGCGTCGGCGATCTCCATCGTCCGCTTCTGGTGTGTGATCAGGATGATCTGGCTGCTCGCGCGCAGCTGGGCCACCAGCTCCAGCAACCGGCCGAGGTTCGTGTCGTCGAGCGCGGCCTCGACCTCGTCCATGATGTAGAACGGGCTGGGGCGGGCACGGAAGATCGCGACGAGCAGCGCCACTGCGGTGAGCGAGCGCTCGCCCCCGGAGAGCAGCGAGAGGCGCTTGACCTTCTTGCCCGGCGGCCGAGCCTCGACCTCGATACCGGTGAGCAGCATGTCGTCAGGGTCGGTGAGGACGAGCCGGCCCTCACCGCCCGGGAAGAGCGTTGCGAAGACGATCTCGAACTCGCGGGCCACGTCGGCATAGGCGGCGGTGAAGACCTCGAGGATGCGGTCGTCGACCTCGCGCACCACGGTGAGCAAATCACGGCGGGTGGCCTTGAGGTCCTCGAGCTGCGTGGAGAGGAACTGGTGCCGCTCCTCGAGCGCCGCGAACTCCTCCAACGCCAGCGGGTTCACCTTGCCGAGCAGGGCCAGGTCGCGCTCGGCGCGGGCGGCGCGCTTCTCCTGCGTCGGGCGGTGGAACGGTCCCGGCTGCGGCGCCACGACCTGCTCGCCCCGCTCCCGTGCCTGCTCGTACTCCGACATCTCGAGTGCGCTGGCCGGGGCGGGCTGGTCGGGGCCGTATTCGGCCACGAGCGCCTCGACCTCGACGCCGTACTCCTCGACTGCGCGCGCCTCGAGCTGCTCGATGCGCAGCCGCTGCTCGGCCCGCACCATCTCGTCGCGGTGCACGGCATCGGTCAGCTGGGCCAGCTCCTCGGTGAGCTCGCGGGTGCGGGCCCGCAGGGTGAGCAGCTCACCCTCGCGGACGACCCGGGCCTGCTGGGTGGCGTCACGCTCGGCCACCGCGGCCCGCAGCGACGCCTCGATGCGGGCCAGGACGGTCTGGGCGGCCTCGTGTACCGCCCGGGCCACCAGGGCGCCACGGGCGCGCGAGGCACGGGTGGCCTCGTGCCGGGCTCGGGCCGCGCGTTCGATCTCGGCGGCACGTCGCAGCTGGTCGGCCCGGCCGGCCACGGCACGCACGCGCTCCTCGCCGGTCCGGACGATGAGGCGCGACTCCATCTCCGACTGCCGGGCCTGGGCCACCTGGGCCTGCATGGCATCGCGCTCGGCGGTGTCCGGCTCACCGGGCTCATCGGACTGGGTCTCGGCCAGCCCCAGGCGCTCCTCCAGCTCGGTCAGGCCCTCCAGGTCGCGGTCGCGGGCAGCCTCCGCAGCCACCCGGGCCTCGTCGAGCCGGGCGGCCTCGGCGGCCGCCGAGCGGGCGGCCTGCCCGAGCTCGGCCAGCTGCTCGGCCACCGCGGACAGGCGCGCGTCGGATTGGTGCAGCGCCTCGAGAGCCGCCTCGACCTCGGCCCGCCGGAGCTCGGCCTGGGCGCGCGCCTCGCCGAGCTGGGCGTGCAGCCGTTCGTGCTGGGCCGCCGCCTCGTCGCCCTTCTGCTGGGCCTCGTCGACGGCGGCTCTTATCTCGATGACGCTCGGCGTGGACGACGAACCACCCTGCA
>JAOPUX010000197.1 GCA_025963285.1 Jatrophihabitans sp. | reverse complement strand
GCTGGACGGCCACCGGCCAGGAGTGGGTCTACGACGCCGAGCGGTATGCGAAGGTGGCCCGCGTCCGGCAGGACGAGCAGCAGGCGATGCGTGACTACCTGGCCACGCCCGGTTGTCGGATGCGCTTCCTGCGCGAGCAGCTCGACGACCCGGAGGCCGTCGACTGTGGCCGCTGCGATCGCTGCGGCGGCCTCACGCTGGCCGGGGTCGTCGACCTCGGCGGGGTCAAGGCGGCCTCGAACGTGCTCTCCCGGCCCGGCGTGCCGGTCGATCCCCGGCGGATGTGGCCCACCGCCATGCCCTCGCTCGGCATCAACGTGAAGGGCAAGCTACGCGCCGACGAGCTGGCCGAACCCGGCCGGGTGGTGGCCCGCTTCACCGACCTCGGGCTAGGGCAGCGGGTCCGGTCGGTGGTGGGCCCCGGTGCGGCCGACGAGCCGGTTCCCGACGACCTCGTCCGTGCCTGCGTGCAGGTGCTGGCCTCGTGGGGCTGGGCCGACCGGCCCTCGGCCGTGGTGCACGTGGGCTCGCGGCGGCTGCCCCAGCTCACCGCCTCGCTCGCGGCCCGACTGGCCGAGGTCGGCCGGCTCGACGACCTGGGCGCCGTGCCGCACCTGGGTGCGTCGTCCACCGGGCGCTCCAACAGCGCGCTTCGGCTGCGTGACGTCTGGCCGGCGTACCCGCTGCCACCCGAGCTCGATGTGGAGGGCCGCTCAGTGCTGCTCATCGACTCGGTGCTCGACAGCGGCTGGACGCTGGCCGTGGTGGCACGCCAGCTCCGGCGGGCCGGGGCGCGTGCTGTCTACCCGCTGGCGCTGGGCTTAGCGGGCTAGGATCTGCCGGCCCCTAGGGCGTGGCGGGTTAGGGCGTGGCGGGCTGCGCCACGATCCGGCCGGTGACCTCGCCGAGGGTGATGGGGCCCTCGCGCCCCAGTGCGGTCGCCGTGATGGTCACCTCGTCCCCGTCGAGCAGGAAGCTGCGCTCGCCGCCGGCCAGCTGCAGCGGCTCGGTGCCGTTCCAGCTGAGTTCGAGCAGGCTGCCACGCTGATCGCGCTCCGGCCCGCTCACCGTCCCGGAGGCGATGAGGTCGCCGGTGCGCAGGCTGGCACCGTTCACGGTCAGGTGGGCCAGTAGCTGCGGCGGCGTCCAGTACATGCCGGCGAAGGGCGGGCGCGAGATGAGCTCACCGTTGAGCCGCACCTCCAGGGCCAGGTCCAGCGCGGCGGGTGAGGGGGAGTCGTCGAGGTAGGGCAGCGGCGCCGGGTTGCGCACCGGCGGTGCCGTCCAGGCCGCGTCGAGGTCGTCGAGCGGGGTGATCCACGCCGAGATCGACGTGGCGAAGGACTTGCCGAGGAAGGGGCCGAGCGGCACGTACTCCCACGATTGGATGTCGCGAGCCGACCAGTCGTTGACGAGGCAGACGCCGAAGACGTGCTCGGCGAAGTCAGCGATCGGCACCGGGATGCCCTGCCGGGAGGGCGTGCCCACCACGAACCCCACCTCGGCCTCAATGTCGAGGCGCCTGCTCGGGCCGAAGCGGATGCTGCCGTCGGGCTCGCGGGCCTGTCCGCTCGGGCGCACGACGTCGACGCCGGAGACCACCACCGTGCCGGCGCGGCCGTGGTAGCCGATCGGCAGGTGCTTCCAGTTCGGGGTCAGCGCGTCGCCGTCGGGACGGAAGATCCGCCCGACGTTGGTGGCGTGCTGCTCGCTGGCGTAGAAGTCGACGTAGTCAGCCACCGTAAAGGGCAACAACATCGTGAGCTCCTCCAACGGGATGAGGTCGTGCTCGGCCCACGAAGCCGCCGCCGCGTGCACCGCCTGCCAGGTCGGGCGGCCCGCCGCCAGCAGCGCGTCGAGGCTGCCGTCGGCGAAGAGCGGGGCGAACTCGCTGCCGAGCGAGGCCGCGGTGAGGTCGAGCGCGGCGTCACCGACACGCCCCACCACGATCCGACGCCCGTGATACAGCGCGCTGCCGTAGTTCATCGCTTCGCCCAGCTCCAGGCGTAGCGGCCGTCGTCGCACTCCACCCCGGCAGCGCCGAGGCGCAGCGGGCGGAACGTGTCCACCATGATCGCCAGCTCGTCGGCCTCCTGTACCCCGATGCTGCGCTCGTAGGCGCCGGGCTGAGGGCCGTGCGAGTGGCCGCCCGGGTGCAGGCTCACCGATGCCTGCCCGATGCCCGACCAGCGCCGGGCCTCGTAGCTGCCGCCGCAGTAGAACATCACCTCGTCGGAGTCGACGTTGGAGTGGTAGTACGGCACCGGGATAGCCAGCGGGTGGTAGTCGAGGCGGCGCGGCACGAAGGCGCAGATCACCAGGTTCGCGCCCTCGAAGACCTGGTGGACGGGTGGCGGCTGGTGCACCTTGCCGGTGATCGGCATGAAGTCGGCGACGTTGAACGTGTACGGGTAGAGGCAGCCGTCCCAGCCGATCACGTCGAAGGGGTGGGTCGGCGTCACGTAGATCGTGCCGGCTAGCCCGTCCGAGCCGCGGTGCTTGACATAGATCTCCGCCTCGCCCTCGGCGGACTGGAGCCCGGCCGGGGCGTGCAGGTCCCGCTCGCAGTACGGCGCGTGTTCGAGCAGCTGGCCGTAGCGCGACAGGTAGCGGTGCGGCGGCGCGAGGTGGGAGTTGGCCTCGATGCAGTACGCCTTGACGGTGCCGTGCGGCAGCCACCGGTGGGTGGTGGCGCGGGGCAGCATCACGAAGTCGCCCTCCCGCGCCTCCAGCGGGCCGAAGACGGTCTCGACCGTGGCGCTGCCCGACTCGACGTAGATCGCCTCGTCACCGACTGCGTTGCGGTAGAGCGGTGACGGCGCGTCGGCCACCACATAGCTCAGGCGGACGTCGTCGTTGCCGAGTACCAACCGGCGCCCCGTCACCACATCGGTGCTTCGCCCGTCTGCGAAGAGCTGCGGCAGCACGAGGTGCCGGGGCAGCAAGGGCTCGTTCGGGGTGGTGCTGACGTCCGGCAGGTCCCAAGCGCGGGCGTCGAGCAGGGCGGAGGGGATCTCGCGGTGATAGAGCAGCGAGGAGTCCGACGAGAAGCCCTCCTCGCCCATCAGCTCTTCGAAGCGCAGCCGGCCGTCGACATCACGGTGCTGGGTGTGCCGGTGTCGCGGGACGTCACCGCGAAGCTGGTAGTGCGGCATCCTCGCCCCCTCTAGAAGTTTCCGCGGCGTTCCTGCTCGCGCTCGATCGCTTCGAAGAGTGCCTGGAAGTTGCCCTTGCCGAAACCGAGGGAGCCGTGCCGCTCGATGAACTCGAAGAACACGGTCGGGCGGTCGCCGATCGGCTTGGTGAAGATCTGCAGCAGGTAGCCGTCCTCGTCGCGGTCGACCAGGATGCCGCGACTCTGCAGCTCGTCGATCGGGACGCGCACTGCGCCGATCCGCTCGCGCAGGGCAGGGTCCTCGTAGTAGGTGTCGGGGGTGGCCAGGAACTGCACGCCGCGGGCGGTGAGCACGTCGACCGTGCGGAGCAGGTCGTTGGTGGCCAGCGCGACGTGCTGCGGGCCCGGGCCGTTGTAGAACTCGAGGAACTCGTCGATCTGGCTGCGCTTCTTGCCGACGGCCGGCTCGTTGAGCGGGAACTTCACCCGGTGGTTGCCGTTGGCCACCACCTTGCTCATCAGCGCGGAGTACTCGGTGGCGATGTCCTCACCCACGAACTCGGCCATGTTGGTGAAGCCCATGACCCGGTTGTAGAACTCGACCCACTCGTCCATCCGGCCCTGCTCGACGTTGCCGACCACGTGGTCGACGGCCTGGAAGAGGCGGGGGGTGGGGGCGATGCGCGGCGTGCGGGCGACGAAGCCGGGCAGGTACGGGCCGCTGTAGCGCGAGCGGTCGACGAGGGTGTGCCGCACATCCCCGTAGGCGGCGATGGCGGCCAGCCGCACGGTGCCGTGCTCGTCGGTGAGGTCGTGCGGCTCGGCGAGGATCGTGGCGCCGGTGCGGCGGGCGTGGTCGATGCAGGCGTCGACGTCGTCGACCTGCAGTGCGATGTCGGCGATGCCGTCGCCGTGGGCCTGGTGCACTGCCACGAGCGGGCTCGTCGGCTCCACCGCGCCGGTGAGGACGAAGCGCGAGGCCCCGCTGCGCAGCACGTAGGAGTGATGGTCGCGCTGACCCGTCTCGGGGCCGGCGTAGGCCACCAGCTCCATGCCGTAGACGGCCTCGAAGAAGAGCGCGGCCTGGGTGGCGTTGCCGACGACCCAGACCAGGGCGTCCCAGCCCAGGATCGGGAACGGATCCTCGGTGTTGTCGTGCTCGATGAGACCGACGAGCTGGCGCAGCTGGTCGATCCCGAGGTCGGCGTCGCGTTCCTGCTCGGTGCGGAGGTCGTGGGTCGTCATGGGTGCAGTGAACGCTGGCTGTCCGCGCTGCACAACAGGCCTAGCTCAGATCAGACAATCCGCTGGATCTGCCTGGCTATTGATGCCGATAGCTAGGCAATCTGCCTAGTAAGATGCCCGGCATGGATGCGCTGGATGTTCGGCTGGTGGAGCTGCTCTCGGAGAACCCCAGGGTGGGGGTGCTGGAGCTGGCCCGGCTCGCGGGCGTGGCCCGGGCCACCGTCTCGGCCCGGCTGGAGCGGCTGCAGAGCTCGGGGGTGATCACCGGCTACGGCCCGACCATCGATCTCGCCGCTGCCGGCTACCCGGTGCAGGCCATCGCGACGTTGGAGGTCGCTCAGGGTCGGCTGGAGGATGTCGCCTCGCTCCTGGCGGAGATGCCCGGCGTGCTCGAGGCGGTGGCCACCACCGGCACCCACGACGTGGTCTGCCGGCTGGCGGCGGCGTCGAACGAGGAGCTGCAGAGCGTGCTGCTCGACCTCAGCCGCTCCGACGTGATTCGCCGCTCGACGAGCGTGGTGGTGCTCTCGGTGCTCATCCCGCCGCGCACCCTGCCGCTGCTGCAGCAGGAGCGGCGCCCGTCACCACGCCGCGCCCCGTCGTTTCGCGGATGACGTCTCTGCCTACGTTGTTGCCGCATTGTCAGCCGCGAACCGGCAACAGCGTAGGCAAACAAGTGGGCGTTTCCGGCGCGGCGGCTCAAACGCCAGCGAGACGGAGCGTCCACGGTCGACGCGCTTCGGGTGCCAGCGCGGGGCATCGCCGACGTGCCGCCGGTCGATGAGCTGCGCGCTTCGCCCCGTGGCAGGGCTCGGCCTGAAGCCGGCCGCGCGAGGTAGCGAAGAAAAGCGCCCCCGCCTGGCTGTGCGAATCCCTGCGGTCCGCAAGGATGATGCGATGAGGGAGCACGAAGAGCTACTGCTCGACGCGATCGGGATCGCCTGGACTGCACGCGAGCGGGGCAACCACCCGTTCGGGGCGCTGCTGGTCGATTCCTACGGCACCGTGCTCTTCCGCGCGGCGAACACGGTCGTCACCGGCAACGATGCCACCGGGCACGCGGAGACGAATCTGGTCCGGATGGCCTCGGCCGGCTACACCGCCGAAGAGCTGGAGCGGACCACGCTCTATACGAGCACCGAACCCTGCGCGATGTGCGCGGGGGCGATCTTCTGGTCGGGTATCGGGGCAGTGGTCTACGCCCTGCCCGAGGAGGCGCTCTACGACCTCACCGGCCCCGATGCCCCGATGCTGCTGCTGCCCTGCAGGACCGTCTTCGCGGCCGGACGGCGCTCGATCGCGGTCACCGGCCCGGTCGCGCTCCCGGAAGCGCGGGCCGTCCACGAGGGATTTTGGTAGTGGCTGGGCATTAGCGCGGCACCTGTGACATGTGAACGCCAATGTGACGTAAGTATCCGTTTGCCAGTCTGAAACTGGCGGGAAATACCGGGGGAGCATGATTGGTTTACCGGAGAACCCGGGTCTGCACAGACTCACTGAAGTGAGGCCCCCATGAAGGACAAGACCGCACAGCAGGCCGTAACGCTGGCGAACCCGAAGCGGACCCGGCTGGACAGCCTGGATCAGCTCACGTCGAACCAGACCACCGAAGAGACTCCCAAGACCACCCACGCCGCCTGAGGGTGACGTAGCCGCATCACGCGGCGCCGTCTCCGGTGACGGGCACGCCCGCGCTGATGACGCGGTGGATGTGCTCGCCGAGTACGGCCGCCACATGCCGCTCCATGGAGCGCGCGAAATTGACCTGAACCGAGGCCACCGCCAGCCGCCGCATCCGGTTCAGCGTCTCGCTGAGCGCCGTGAGCTCGGCCCCGTCCGGCACCCAGGTGGCGCCGTGTTCCCCGACTATCCGCTCCGCCGCGGCCTCGACCATTCGCCGGGCAACCTCGTCGATCGCGGGGGTGATCTGCTCGTTGAGCTCCACCGCCTGCGCCGGGGTGTAGCCGAAGGTCAGCAGCTCCATGAAGACGTTCAGCAGCTGCGGGCTCGCGATGGTGCTCGATGCGCCGTCGGTGGTGATCAGGTCGAGGGCGGCGAGGCGTCCCAGCAGCTCCGCGCCGACCATCTCCTCCAGCGCTGAGGTGTCGATCTGGAGCGGCGTCTCCTCGACCCAAGGGCTGGTGACGGCCTCCTCCACCCCGAGGACGTCGGTGATGTCCTTGTTCTGCTCCCACGCCGCGATCAACTCGGCGATCTGCGCCGTGGCGTAGCCGCGGTTGAGCATCGAGGCGATCAGCCGTAGGCGCGCCAGGTGCCCGTCGTCGTACACGCCGATCCGCCCCTGACGGCGGGGAGGTGGGAGCAGCCCGCGGTCCTGGTAGGCCCGGACGTTGCGTGTGGTGGTACCGGCGGCCCGGGCCAGATCATCGATGCGGTACTCGGGCATTTCGGGTGCGCTCCAGGGTTCGGACGGCCGGCAGACGACGCCGTGGCAACTCCACGACATGCTCAGTATCGTCGCTCCGCTTGCCGGAACGGGCCGTGACCACGTAGTCGGCGAGCCGCAACTCGCCCATCTGGCGGGCGTACTGCGTGGCAAATCCGGGGTACATCGCGCCGTTGAAGCCGTCGTCGGTCAGGTACCAGCTGCGGCAGCCGGAGTTCCACGTCGTGTGCTTGAGCCGCTCCTGCATCCGCACGTTGTACTGGTGCTGGACGTGCCCCCGCACGTCCAGCATCAGTAGCTCGCGATCCACGATCGTCTTCGTCGCGCGAACGATGTACTCGATCTGCGACTCCATGTAGACGAGCGCGGAGTTGTGCCCCGGGCCGCTGTTCGGCCCGAAGGTGAAGAAGAGGTTCGGGTAGCCGGAGACGTTGACGCTCTTGTACGCCTGGGCACCGTGGCGCCATTCGTCGGCGAGCAACCGCCCGTCGAGGCCCGTGATCGGGAACGGCGTGCCCGTCTTGGTGATGTCGAACCCGGTGGCGAAGACGATCGCGTCGAACTGCCGCTCGATGCCGTCGGAGGTCCGGATGCCGTCGGGGGAGATGGTGGCGATCGGCCAGGTCACCAGCTTGCTGTTGGGACGCTGCAGCGCCGGGTAGTAGTCGTTGGAGACGAGCATCCGCTTGCAGCCGGCACGGAAGTCAGGGGTGAGCTGGCGGCGCAACCACGGATCGCGGACCTGGCGTCGCAGGTGCGCCCCGGCGATCTGCTCGATGACGCGGGTCAGCGGGGTCGACCAGACCATGCCCAGCGCCATCGTCTCGTGCACCCAGAACAGTCCCTCGCGGGCAGCACGCTGCGCGGTGGGCATCCGCCGGTAGAGCTGCTTGGTCCACCACGGGGTGCGGTAGTCCGTCCGCGGGATCACCCAGCCGGGGGTGCGCTGGTACACCGTCAGCTGGGCGGCCACCCCGGCCAGTTCGGGGATGATCTGCACGGCGCTCGCGCCGGTGCCGACCACGGCCACCCGCTTGCCGGCGAAGTCGTAGGAGTGGTCCCACCGGGCGCTGTGGATCTTGACGCCGGTGAAGGTGTCGATGCCGCGGATGTCGGGCAGGCTCGCGTTGGCCAGTGGCCCGGCCGCCATCACCGCCGTGCGTCCGCGGTAGGCGGTGCCGTCCTCGGTCTCGACGTTCCAGACCCCCGCTGCGGCATCGAAGGTGGCGGCGGTGACCGTGGTGTGGAACCGGATGAAGCGCAGTAGCCCGAACCTCTCGACCATGTGGTCGATGTAGCCGAGGATCTCGGCGCTGCCGCTGTAGCCGCGTGACCACTCCGGGTTGAGCGCGAAGGAGTAGGAGTAGAGCAGCGACGGGATGTCGCACGCCGCGCCCGGGTAGGTGTTGTCGCGCCACGTGCCGCCGACGCGGGAGCCGCGTTCGAGGATCACGAAGTCCTCGATGCCGGACTGGAGCAGCCGAATCGCGGTGCCCAGCCCGGCGAAGCCGGCCCCGATGATCACCGTGGTGTGCGGGGTGACGGCCTTCGGTCGCGTCATGAGGCCACCGCGGCCGGCAGCGTCTCGACGGCGACGGGCTCGGAGGTGAGCTCCTTGAACCAGGTGGGGATCGGCCCGAAGATCCGCGCCGGCACCCGGTCTGACGCCCACACCATGCTGTTGGCCAGCAGGTGGTACGGGTGCCTGCGGTTCACCACCATGTCGGCGTGCCACTTGAGCACCTGGTAGGTCGGCACGCGACGGGTGCCCGAACTGCGTTCGCCGACGTTCTTGAAGCGGTGCATCGCAGCGTAGAGGCGCTCCTCCTGCAGCCCCATGCCGACGATGTTGTTGCGCATCCGGTTGAGCAACGGGATGTACATCAGGGCGCCGATCAGCAGGCCGGGGGTCAGCGTCTTGCCGACCGACTCGATCAGCAGCCGCCGTAGCCGGGCGTTGCCGAGCATCTCGAGCACCTGGAAGTCGACGGCCAGGTGCCGCGACTCGTCGGCGTTGATCTTCTCGAAGACCTGATGGCAGACGGGATCGTGCACCTCGTCGAGCAGGAACTTGAGCAGCGCGCCGTCGAGCGCCACCTCGAGCATCGGGATCACGGTGCCCAGCACCGACAGCGGCATGTCGTCGGCGTAGCGGTCGAGCCACTCGATCGCCATGCGGATGTTGACGTTGGGCTCGGGCAGGTCGTCGCCGTCGAGCATGCCCCAGCGCTTCATCAGCGCCAGCTCGGCGTTGGCGTGCCGCTGCTCCTCGGCGTGGAAGTAGCGGTAGATGTCGGCCAGCGTCTCCGTCGGCGCCATCCTGGCCATCGCGGCGAAGCCCCGGGCTCCGACGTTCTCGATCCAGACCAGGTCGGCCATGAACGCCTTCAGCCCGGGCCACTGCTCCGCGCTGATCTGCTCGGCGCCCGGCGCCTCCCAGTCGATGTCTGCGAGTGCCCACTGGCGCTCCGAGATCTTCACCAGCATTGCGTCGAGGTCGAGTGCCATGGCGGTTGCTCCTAGGAGGTGACGCGGTTGACGAGGCCGGCGAAGCGCGTGTACGCCGTGGGGGAGAGCCGCTTGGCCTGCCAGACGGCGCGGGCATCGAGCTGCGGCAGCACGTAGAGCTGGCCGCGGTCGTGGGCGTCGAGGGTGGTGCGGGCGACGCTGTCGGCGGAGCGGCCCGTCCACCGCATCAGCGTCTCGGCCAGCCCCACCGACCTGCCACTGATCCGGCCGTCCTCGGTGATCGCGGTCTTGACGAACGTCGGGCAGAGGACGGTGACACCGACCTTGGTACCCGCGAGTTCCGCGGCGAGCGTCTCGCTGAGTGCAAGTACCCCGGCCTTGCTGACGTTGTAGGCAGCCATGCCGGGCCCGGCCGCGAAGCTGGCGGCCGAGGCCACGTTGATGATCCCGGCACTCTTGCCTGCGGCGGAGAGCTCACGCAGCTTGGGGGTGAAGACGTGGCAGCCGTGCACCACGCCCCAGAGGTTGACGCCCAGCACCCACTGCCAGTCCTCGAGTGGGGTCTCGCCCACCGGTGTGCCGCCCGCGCCCACCCCCGCGTTGTTGATCACTAGGTTCGGCGACTGGCCGAACCAGTCGTCGGCCGTGGCGGCGAGGGCCTCGACGCCCTCGATCAGCGTGACGTCGCACTCGACGGCCAGCGCCTTGCCGCCGGCGTTGCGGATCAGGACCTCGGTCTCCTTGGCCCGTCCGGGGGAGATGTCGGAGACGACGACCCGCCCGCCTCGTGCCGCGAGCTCCACGGCGAAGGCCCGCCCGATGCCGCTACCAGCTCCCGTGACGACGGCGTGCGTGTCGCGAGTGCGGCGGCCGCGGTGTCCGATCAGGGGAAGGCTCATACCGCAGAATGTCGCAGCTAACTGTGACAGTTGTCAATGGCACGGTTATTGATGGCGGCGATTGCCGGCGCCGCCTGCTCGCCGTCTCCCCGCCGAGTGGCTTGTTCGGACGCGAGTGGCGGCGTGTCGGCCAGCCACTCGAGGCCGAACAAGCCACTCGGCGAAGGGGCGGGAGGGTCACCCCGGACGGGGAGGGTCAGGACTGCGCGACGGCCGGACTCAGCTCAAGCTTCTCGCCGGCCGCCACGGGGCTCGCATCGGAGCGGACCGCGGCGGACACCTCGTCAGGGGTGACGTTCAGGGGGTGGTGGCAGGCGGCCAGGTGCCCGCCCGCGAACTCGGCCAGCGGGGGCTCCACCCTGCGGCAGAGGTCCGTGGCGAAGCGACACCGGGTGTTGAACCGGCAGCCGGGGGGCGGGTTAGTCGGGCTGGGCAGCTCGCCCGGCGCAATGGCGCGTCGGTCGGTACGGGCGTCCGGGTCCGGGATCGGGATGGCCTCGAGCAGGCTCGCCGTGTACGGGTGCTTCGGCCGGGCATAGAGATCATCGGCGTTCGAGATCTCGACGATCTTGCCGAGGTACATCACGGCGATCCGGTCGGAGACGTGCCGCACCACGCTGAGGTCGTGGGCCACGAAGATGTAGGACAGGCCCAGCTCGTCCTGCAGGTCGTCGAGGAGGTTCACCACCTGCGCCTGGATCGACACGTCCAGGGCCGAGACCGGTTCGTCGAGAATGATCAGCTTCGGATCGGCGGCCAGTGCCCGTGCGATGCCGATGCGCTGACGCTGGCCCCCGGAGAACTCGTGCGGGTAGCGCTGGGCATGCTCGGCCTCGAGCCCCACCTGCTCGAGCAGTTGGGTGACGGTGATCGGCCGCGCCCCGGCGTCGCCCTTGCGCAGACGGACCCCCGCGCCCACGATCTGGCCGATCCGCTTGCGCGGGTTCAGCGAGGCCTGCGGGTCCTGGAACACCATCTGCACGTTGCGCCGGAACGTGCGCAGCTGCTTGTTCGTGCGCCGGGTGACGTCCTCGCCGTGGAAGCGGATCGTGCCGCCGGTGGAGGCAGTCAGCCGCACGAGCGTGCGGGCCAGCGTGGTCTTGCCGCAGCCGGACTCACCGACCAGGCCGAGTGTCTCGCCCTCGTTCAGCGTGAGCGTGACGTCGTCGACGGCATGCACGTGCCCGCTGACCCGTCCGAAGGCACCCGCGCGCACCGGGAAGTAGACCTGGAGGTGCTCGATCTCGAGCAGCGGCGCGTTATCCGCGGGCAGAGTCACGATAGACGTCCTTCGGGTGAATCCAGGCCGAGCGCGCTGTCCAGGCTGCCCTGGGTGGTCGGCGCTTCCGGGCCGTCCACGCCGGCGGGCACGGCCTCGACTGCGGCGGCCGGCAGTCCGATGCTGCCGTTGACGACGCGCAGACTGCGCTTCTCGTCGGCCGGCAGCAGGCAGCGGTCGCGGTGCAGCGAGCCGATCGCGGAACTCTTCAACTCTGGCTCCGTGTGGCAGGCGTCGATCCGGTGCGGGCAGCGGGTGATGAAGTGGCACCCCGCCGGCGGGTTGAGCAGCGACGGCGGCGAGCCCGAGATCGTGGGCAGCCGGGCCGGGCGTGCCTGGTCGATGCGCGGGATCGAGCCGAGCAGCCCCCAGGTGTAGGGGTGCATGGGGTCTTTGAAGAGTTCGCGGAGATCGGCCTCTTCGACCACCCGGCCGGCGTACATCACGACCACGCGGTCGGCCACCTCGGCCACCACGCCGAGGTCGTGGGTGATCAGCAGCACCCCGACGCCCGTCTCGGTGCGCAGGTCCTCGATCTCGCCGAGGATCTGCGCCTGGATGGTGACGTCCAGGGCGGTGGTTGGCTCGTCGGCGATCAGGATCTCCGGTGAGCAGGAGAGTGCCATGGCGATCATGACGCGCTGTCGCATACCGCCGGAGAACTGATGCGGGTAGGCCCGCGCCCGCTCCTCGGCTCGCGGGATGCCGACGCGCTTGAGCAGGTCGATCGCGCGGGCGTTGGCCGCCTGCTTGGAGACCTTCTCGTGGGCCCGGATCTGCTCCACGATCTGGTCGCCGATCCGGTACACGGGCGTGAGCGCACTCATCGGATCCTGGAAGATCATCGAGATCCGACCGCCCCGGATGCGGCGCATCTGGTCCTCGGGCAGGCCGACGAGCTCGGTGCCGTCGGCCAGCGTGGCGGTGCCGCTGATCTCGGCGTTGTTCGACCGGGTGAGCCCCATCAGCGTCATCGCGCTGACCGACTTGCCCGAGCCCGACTCGCCGACCACCGAGAGCACCTCGCCTCGACGCAGCGTCCACGAGACGTCGTCGACGGCGTGCACGACGCCGCGCTCGGTGCGGAAGCCGACCTTGAGGTGCTCGACGGTCAGGATGTCCTCGCTCATGACGATCCCGCCCGGATCCGAGGATCGAGTACTGCATAGAGCACGTCGACGATCGCGTTCATCAAGATCACGAAGAACGCGCCGAGCAGGGTTACCACCAGCACGGGCGGCACGTCGAGCGCACCGACGGAGTCCGCTGCGTACTGACCGATGCCCTGCAGGCTGAACACCTTCTCCACGATGAGGGTCGCCCCACCGATGACGGCTGCGAAGTCGAGACCCCACAGCGAGACGATGGGGATGAGAGACACCCGCAGCACGTGTTTGAGAAGCACCTTGGTCGGCGACAGGCCCTTGGCCCGCGCGGTGCGTACTGCGTCAGTCGTCATCGCGTCGAGGACGCTCGTCCGCAGCACCTGGGCGTAGATCCCGATGTACAGGATCGCCAGGGTGAACCACGGCAGGATCAGGTGGCTGAACCACTGTTCCGCGTTCTGCGTGATCGGGATGTAGCCGACGTTCGGCAGGATGTGCGACTTGTAGACGAGCAGGTCCAGCAGCACGTTGCCGACCACGAAGGATGGCGCGGAGATACCGATGAAGCTCACCGTGGTGATCGCGACATCGCTCGGCTTGCCCACCCGGAGCGCACCGATGACGCCAAGCGTGATGCCGACCACCATCCAGATCACGGCGGCACCGATGGAGAGCGAGAGCGTCGCGGGCAGCCCGCGCTTGATCTGGGAGAAGACCGAGACGTGCTGCGTGTAGGACTGGATCTGGCCGGTGAAGATCTGCTTCATCGTGCGCCAGTACTGCACGTAGATGGGCTTGTCGAAGCCGTAGATGTGCTCGACGTTCTTGATGTCCGCATCCGTGGCCGTGCGCCCGGCGAGGCGCTGGGCGGGGTTGCCGTTCGGGATGGCGAAGAAGATCAGGAACGTGAGGACGCTGACGGCGAAGAGGACGACGATGGCGCCGGCCAGGCGCTTGATCGCGAAGTAGACGAGATCCATCAGTGCTCCGTCCGGATCCGGGCGCGGGGATCGAACGCCTGCCGTAGCCCGTCACCGAAGACGTTCACGGACAGCACCGCGATGACGAGCATGATGCCGGGAGCGAGCGTCAGGTGCGGAGCGTCGGAGATGTGATCGGAGGCGTCGGAGAGCATCGTGCCCCATGAGGAGTTCGGCGCATGCACGCCGGCGCCGAGAAAGCTCAGGCTGGCTTCGAGCACGATCGACTGCGCGAGCTGAAGGGCGAAGAAGACGATCAGCGTCGAGAAGAGGTTCGGCAGGATCTCGGAGACGATGATCCGGAACCGCCCGTAGCCCAAGGTGCGGGCGGCGTCGACGAACTCGCGCTCACGCAGCGTCAGCACCTCGCCGCGGACCGGGCGCGCGACGTAGGGGATGTAGACGACGCCGATCACGAGCGACGGGATGAGGTTCGAGTTCCCGGCAATGTGCAGCGGGCCGATGTTCAAACCGCCTACGGCGAAGCTCACGCCGAGCGCAACGCCGAGCAGCAGGGCCGGGTAGGCCCAGATCAGGTCCAGCACGCGGGAGATGATGGTGTCGGTCCAGCCGCGGAAGAAACCGGCGGCGACCCCGAGGATCGTGGCGCCGATCATCGTGATGAGGGTGGCGAGCAGGCCGATCTCGAGGGAGTTGCGGCCACCGTAGAGCAGGCGTACAGCGATGTCGCGACCGTTGGGGTCGGCCCCGAGGAGGAACTTGGAGTGCCAGGTCGGGCCGATCGGCGTGCCGATCGCGTTCACGACGTCCTTGAGCTTGCCGCCAACCTTGATCTGCTCGCTCAGGTTGTTGGCGTTGGGGCCGGTGTGGGCGATGTGCGCCGCGTAGACGGGTGCCAACAGGCACAGGATGACGACGACGAGAAACAGCGCGCCGAAGAAGAGGGCAATCTTGTTCCGGCGAAGCCGCCGCATGGCCAACTGC
Source organism: Jatrophihabitans sp. (assembly GCA_025963285.1). Classification (GTDB taxonomy): domain Bacteria; phylum Actinomycetota; class Actinomycetes; order Mycobacteriales; family Jatrophihabitantaceae; genus JAOPUX01. The sequence continues at coordinate 41 of JAOPUX010000197.1, read as the reverse complement.
AGCGGACTCTCGCCGCCAGTGGTGGCCCCCCGCGGGGCGGG
>JAOPUX010000214.1 GCA_025963285.1 Jatrophihabitans sp. | reverse complement strand
GGGGCCGGCTCTGAGCGAGCGGTTTCCCGGCGCGGCGCCTCGGCGGCGGCGTCGGGGACCGCGGAGACGGCGGGCGCCTCGCGGACGGCGCCGACGCCGGGGTGAGCCGAAGCCGGCTCAGGTTCGCCGGCGGAGGTGGCACGGAAGAGCTCGGCGGCTCCAGGCAGACTCGCTCGACGGCTCATCGGGTCACTCCGGGATCGTTCGACGCGGATAGAGCTTCGGACAGCAGATCGGACCGGAGCCCGGCGGCACGCATTGATCGAGTCATGACCGGGAGATCACCTCACGCGCCAGGGCACGGTAGGCGTTGGCGCCGTTGGAGGTCGGCGCCCACGTCGTGATCGGCTCACCGGCCACCGTGGTCTCGGGGAACCGGACGGTCCGCGCGATCACCGTGTCGTAGACGGTATCGCCGAAGGCCTCGACCACGCGTGCGAACACCTCGCGGCCATGCAGTGTGCGGCCGTCGTACATGGTGGCGAGGATGCCGTCGAGTTTCAGCTCGGGGTTGAGCCGCTCGCGGACCTTCTCGATGGTGTCGATCAGCAGTGCCACGCCGCGCAGGCTGAAGAACTCGCACTCCAGCGGGATGAGCACGCCGTGGGCGGCCGTCAGCGCATTGACCGTCAGCAGCCCGAGGGAGGGCTGGCAGTCGATCAGGATGTAGTCGTAGTCGTCACGGACCGGGGCCAGCGCGCGTGCCAGTGTCTGCTCGCGTGCCACCTCCCCCACCAGCTGTACCTCCGCGGCCGAGAGATCGATGTTGCTCGGCAGCAGGTCCATCCCCGCGACGCTCGTCTTGAGCAGGACGTCCTCGACGCCGACCGATCGCTCCATCAGCACGTTGTAGGCGGTGCGGTCGAGCTGGTGTGGCTGGACGCCGAGGCCGACGGAGAGCGCTCCCTGCGGGTCGAAGTCGACGAGCAGCACCCGCCGGCCCACCTCGGCGAGCGCGGCACCCAGATTGATCGTCGAGGTCGTCTTGCCGACCCCGCCCTTCTGGTTACAGAGCGCGATGATCCGCGCCGGACCATGCCGCTCGAGCACTGCAGGCTCGGGGATCTTCCGCCGCGGGCGTGAGATCGCTGGGTCGGCGGAGGCACTCTTGGCCACGGTGAAGAGCTCGTCCTGGCCCGACTCGGGAGTGCCCGAGGTGGAGCTGCCCGCGTCACCGGGTGAACTTGTCGACATAACCATGAAGCGTCTTGCCCTCCTGCCGATTCGTCGAGGCGCGACAGGACGCGAGGTTACCGCAGCGCAGCGACCACGACGACGGGTCTGCTGCGTGCGGCTCCAAGCCTCGTGCCAGAACCCCAGCGGTTACGGGGCATCAGGGCAGGAAAAGAATTCAGCCGCGGGCACGAGGGTGAGAGGTTGCGTACACCTCGCGGAGCCGGTCGACCGTGACCAGCGTGTAGATCTGGGTCGTCGTCACCGAGGAGTGCCCGAGGAGTTCCTGGACGACGCGCACATCGGCACCGCCCTCCATCAGGTGGGTGGCGAAGGAGTGCCGCAGCGTGTGCGGCGAGATGCCCTCGGCGAGTCCGGCCCGTTCGGCCGCCGTGCGCAGCACGACCCACGCCGACTGGCGCGACAGCGGTCCCCCGCGAGCGTTCAGGAAGAGCACCGGTGTGCCCTTGCCAGCCGCGACCAGCGCCGGCCGGGCAAGGTTGACGTAGGTCTGCACCGCGCGGGCGGCGTATGACCCGAGTGGCACTCGCCGCTGCTTGCCGCCCTTGCCGGAGAGCAGCACGGTCTGCTCGCCGAGGTCGACGTCGTCGACGGCCAGCCCGACCGCCTCCGAGATCCGCGCCCCGGTGGCGTACAGCAGCTCCAGCAGCGCCCGGTCCCGCTGGGCCAGCGCCGTGCCGGCGTAGCCCGCCGCCTCGATCAACCGCTCCACGTCATCGATCGCGATCGCCTTCGGCAGCCGGCGTGGCGCTGTGGGCGGACGGACCTGGTGCGCGACGTCCTCGGTCACCAACCCGTCACGGAGCGCGAAGCGGTGCAGCCCGCGTACTGCCACGACAGCGCGCGCCGCGGAGGTGGCCGACAGCGGCTGATGGTCGTCGTCACCCTCGCGCAGGTAGGCGAGGAACGCCGTGACGGCCGCCCCATCGACGGCCTCGATGGACGACACCCCCGCCTCGTCGAGGTAGTCGACGTACCGGAGCAGGTCGCGGCGGTAGGAGGCCAGAGTATTCGCGGCGACACCACGCTCGACGGCGAGATGGTCGAGGTAGGCCGACACCACCGCGGTGACGGCCTGACGACGGCTCGGCGCCAGCGAACTCATCAGGCCTGTCCCGCACTCATCAGGCCTGTCCCGCCGCCTCGGGGCGGTCGAGCCACGGGGCCTCGGCCGGGCGGAGCCCGCTCCAGCCGGACTGCCTAGACACCTCGGCGGCCAGCACCCCGGCCACCGCGGCAGCGTTGGAGATCTCGCCCTGAAGCGCCCGCCGGACACACTCGCCGAGGGGCACCCGCTCGACGGTCATCAGGATCTCTTCGTGCGCGGCGACGAAGCCCTCGGCGACGGCGTCGGAGAGCTCTCGCGCCAGGTAGATCCGGATCGCCTCGGCCGAGAAGCCGGGCGAGGGCAGCAGGTCGAGCAGCACGTCCCACCGGCCGGCCTGCAGGCGTGCCTCCTCCGCGAGTTCGCGCTGGGCAGCCAGCAACGCAGGCTCACCGGCGACGTCGAGGAGCCCGGCGGGAAGCTCGTCGAGATTGCGGCCGACCGGGTGCCGGTACTGGTTGACGAGCACCACGCGCTCCTCGTCGTCGATGGCGACGATCCCGACAGCCCCCGGGTGCAGCACGATCTCACGAACCGCCTCGACGCCATCGGGCATCTGCACGACGTCGCGGCGCAGCGTCACCACCCGGCCGCGGTAGAGCTCCTCACCACGGACGACCGGGTACGGCACGGTCACTGGCCCGCGACCACGGGAGCCGCATCGTCAGCGTGCTCCACTGACGCCTCCACCTGCTCCTCCGGAATCTGCACCGGCAGCCGCTCGGCGTCGCTGTACTGCAGCGCGGCGCCGATGAGCGATCGGAAGAGCGGGTGGGCGCGGGTCGGGCGCGACTTGAGCTCGGGGTGCGCCTGGGTGCCTGCGTAGAACGGGTGCACCTCGGCCGGTAGCTCGACGAACTCGACGAGTCGCCCGTCCGGCGAGGTTCCGGAGATCCGCAGCCCTGACGCCTCGAGCTGGTCGCGGTAAGCGTTGTTCACCTCGTAGCGATGCCGGTGCCGCTCGGAGACCGTGGTCGCGCCGTAGGAGTGCGCCACGACGCTGCCTGGGACGAGGGTGGCCGGGTAGGCGCCGAGGCGCATCGTGCCGCCGAGGTCGGCCTCCCCCGAGACCGCCTTCACCTGATCGGCCATCGTCGCGATCACCGGGTGCGGTGTCTCGGGATCGAACTCCGCGGAACTCGCACCCTCCAGGCCGGCGAGGTTGCGGGCCGCCTCGATCACCATGCACTGCAGCCCGAGGCAGAGCCCGAGCGTCGGGATCCCGCGCTCTCGGGTGTGCCGGAGCGCGCCGAGCTTGCCCTCGATGCCACGGATGCCGAAGCCCCCCGGCACGACCATCGCGTCCACCCCGGCCAGCGCGGCCGAGGCGCCCGCGGGCGTCTCGCAGTCTTCTGAGGGCACCCAGCGGATCGACACGTGCGCGCGGTGCGCGAAGGCTCCCGCGCGCAGCGCCTCGGAGACCGACAGGTAGGCATCCGGCAGATCGATGTACTTGCCCACCAGGGCCACGGTGACATCTGCTCGCGGGTGCTGGACACGGTCGAGGAGGTCGCCCCAGACCGTCCAGTCGACGTCGCGGAAAGGCAGGCCCAGCCGGCGCACCACATAGGCGTCGAGCCCCTCGGAGTGGAGCACCTTGGGGATCTCGTAGATGCTCGG
>JAOPUX010000212.1 GCA_025963285.1 Jatrophihabitans sp. | reverse complement strand
GCCGCGGCTTCTCGCAGATGATGGACGGGGTCGAGGTGGGCCGGGTGAACGTGGCCGCCCGTGCCTGCGGCATCTCGATCCGGGCCTTCGAGCTGGCGATCGCCTACGCCCAGCAGCGCAAGACCTTCGGCAAGCAGATCGTCGAGCACCAGGCCATCGCCTTCAAGCTCGCCGAGATGGCCACCAAGGTCGAGGCTGCTCACGGGATGATGGTCACCGCGGCCCGTCTGAAGGATGCCGGCCAGCGCAACGATGTCGAGGCCGGCATGGCGAAGCTCATCGCGAGCGAGTACTGCGCCGAGGTCACGCAGGAGTCGTTCCGCATCCACGGCGGCTACGGCTACTCCAAGGAGTACGAGATCGAGCGCCTGATGCGCGAGGCGCCGTTCCTGCTCATCGGCGAGGGCACCTCAGAGATCCAGAAGACGATCATCAGTCGCGGGCTGCTGCGCGACTACAAGCTGGCCCAGTAGCCGACTACCCCTGACGTTGTGCGCGCTCGCGGTGCTGGGCGCGGCCACCCGCACCGGCGGCGCGCACAAAGTCGGCCTCATCCGGGCTCGGGACATTCAGCTGGCGTGCCAGACCAGGTCTGAGTACTCCGGGTGCTTGTCGATGAAGCCGCGGACGAACGGGCACTGCGGATCGAGCCGAGTGCCCTGCGCGCGGACGTCGTCCAGTGCCGCCGCGATGAGGGTGCTCGCCACGCCCTGGCCGCCGAACTGCGGGTCGACCACCGTGTGCGGGAAGACCAGGTGGTCGCCCTGCGGGTAGTACTCGGTGTGCCCGGCAAGCTCGCCGTCGACGAAGGCCTCGTACCGGCCGCTCTCGGAGTTGTTCCGCACCGTGATCATCGGCCGAACATACCGCCGCGCCGGCTCCGCCCGCCGCCGTGCCTTCCCTGGTGTTCTCGCTCGGCTCAGGCGTGGCCCCACTCGCGGATGCGGTAGAGCGCCCGGATCTCGGTGACGCCGGCACGCCAGTCCTGTGCCCAGGCCAGCCCTCGCTCGCGCAGCAGGGCGGCGGTGGCGTCGTCGGCCCGATACTCCGGACGGGTGCGGCGGTGACCGCGCCAGACGAAGTTGGCCGGGCAGCCGGCCGCGACGGCGGCGAGCATGAGTGCCCGCCGCGGCGTTGCCGGGTCGTCGTCGCCGGTCAGCAGCTGGGCGGCCTCGGTGTGCAGCGCCCATGCGAACCACATGATGTCGCCGTCGAGCGTGTGGCGGCCGGCCGTGCGGGCCCGGTGGTCGTCGGGGGCCACGCGGGCGGCCCGCTCGGTGGCCGGCGGCAGCGCGTCGAGGGCGAACAGGTGCGTCGCCTCCAGGTAGTGCGCCTGGACCTCCCGGTCGGTCGCGTCGCCGAAGTGGCGGCCGAACATCTCCGCCATGAGGTCGTCGACCTCGAGCACGGCGTCGGCGACACGGGGCTTGCTGATCTCGGCGACGAAGTCGCAGGGCGAGGCCCGGCGCAGCGCAACCTCCAGCCACGTCTCGAAGGCGGGCGGGCGGGTGAAGCGAGGCAGCAGCACCGAGAGCAGCCCGGGCTCGCTGTCACCGTCACCGAAGTAGAAGTGTCCGCGGGTCTCGGGGTGGTAGATGTCCCAGTACTCGGTCCAGGCGTCCAGTTCGTGGAACCAGGAGACGTAGCGGGCGGGGTCCGCGGTGCCGCGGGCCCCGCCCTGCACGGTCGAGGTCATCGGGGGGTCCCCAGCGGCACCGACCGGAGGTCGCTCACGCCGCGACGATGACGGTGCCGCGCTCGCCGCCGACGTGCTCGGCCAGCTCGGCGCCGACGAACTCGTCGAGGACGGCGGTGACCTTCTCGGCCAGCCCCGGCGTGCGCAGCTTGGCGACCTCGCTGATGAGCGACAGCGCGGCCTGTACCTCGCGGATCGAGTCGACGCCCCAGCCCTCGTGGTGCACGAGGTGGCCGTTCTCGAAACTCCAGTAACCTGCGTCGCTGCCGATCTGGCCGATGATGACGTAGCGCATGATCTGCTCCCCCCTTGGTTCCCGACGTCCCGATCTGGTCACGTCGTCAGGGAGGAGGCGCACCGTGGCGGGCCTGATACGTCAGGCCAGCTGCCGGCTCAGCAACTCCCGTGCCGTGGCGAGCGACGGGCCGTACCAGGTGAGGCTGCGCCCCTCGACCAGCCGGTGCGCCACGCCCGGGAACGCCTCCGGCCCGTCGGTGGCGGTGAAGCAGTACGGCTCGTCGGGGAGTACCACCAGCTCCGGGCGGTGGTCGAGGATCTCCGCGACGGAGGCGTGCGGGTAGCGGTCCGTGGCGCCGTCGAAGACGTTCACCAGGCCGAGGCGGGAGAGCAGGTCGCCGGTGAAGGTCTGCGACCCGACCACCATCCACGGGTCACGCCAGATCGGAACCACCGCCCGCCGCGGTGGCTGCGGGGCCGGTGCTGCCCAGGCCTCGGCGGCCTCGTGCAGCCACCCCGGGGACGGCCACTGCAGCGCGGCGAACATGCGATCCAGCGAGGTGAAGGCCTCGTCGACCGATCGGATCCGGGTGACCCAGACGGCGATGCCCGCCGCTCGGAGCCGGGTGACGTCCAGCTCGCGGTTCTCCTCCTGGTTGGCCAGTACGACCTCCGGCTGCAGGGCCGCGATCGCGGCGAGGTCCGGGTTCTTGGTGCCCCGGACGCGCGGGACGTCGAGGCCGGCCGGATGGGTGCACCAGTCGGTGGCGCCGACGAGCGCCTCGGGCCTGGTCAGCGCCACCGACTCGGTCAGTGACGGAACCAACGACAGCACTCGCGTTGCCGCTCGGTGTGACGCGAAAGGATGACCGAGGTCGTCCGCACGGGGTAGAGTCAATTTAGTAGGACGTCCTAGTAGTTTGCCGTCTTCGTCGTTCCTGACAGGAGCCATGGTGTCTCAGGTGCAGAGTGTGCCGGACCTTCACGTGCCGAGCCGCCCGATCCGGGTGCTCACCGCGGCCGCCCTCTTCGACGGTCACGACGCGGCCATCAACATCATGCGCCGCATCCTGCAGGCCCAGGGTGCGGAGGTGATCCACCTCGGTCACAACCGCTCGGTCCAGGAGATCGTGGTGGCCTGCGTCCAGGAGGACGTCGACGCGGTGGCCATCAGCTCCTACCAGGGTGGGCACGTCGAGTTCTTCGAGTACCTGGTCACGAGCCTGCGCGAGCACGGCATGGACCGGGTGCGCGTCTACGGCGGCGGTGGGGGCACCATCGTCCCGGAGGAGATCGAGTACCTGCACAGCGTCGGGGTGGCCCGGATCTTCTCCCCGCAGGACGGCCAGCGGCTCGGCCTGGCGGCGATGGTGAACACGATCCTCGCCGAGTCCGACAAGCCGATCCCGGAGCTCTCCGAGAGTGCGATCGATGCGCTGGTCACCGGCGAGTCGTCAGCGCTGGCCAAGGTGATCACGGCGCTGGAGACGGGTGCGCTCGCTGGCGACGCCCTCGCCGCGAAGGCCGGTGGCGGCGTGGTCCTCGGCATCACCGGCACCGGAGGCTCCGGCAAGTCCAGCCTCACCGACGAGTTGATCCGCCGGCTGCGCGTCGACCAGAACGACAAGCTGCGTACCGCCGTGCTGGCGGTCGATCCGACCCGGCGCAAGGGCGGCGGAGCGCTGCTCGGTGACCGCATCCGCATGAACAGCCTGGGCGACGACCGGGTCTTCTTCCGCTCCCTGGCCACCCGTGGCTCGTCGGCCGAGGTTCCCGACTCGCTGCCGGGCATCATCAATGCCTGCAAGGCGGCCGGTTTCGACCTGATCATCGTCGAGACGCCCGGCATCGGTCAGGGTGACTCGGCCATCGTCGAGCTCACCGACCTCTCGCTGTACGTGATGACTGCGGAGTACGGCGCCGCGTCGCAGCTGGAGAAGATCGGCATGCTCGACTTCGCCGACGTCGTGGCCATCAACAAGTTCGAGCGCCGTGGCTCCGACGACGCGCGCCGGGACGTCGCCCGCCAGCTGGTGCGCAACCGCGAGGCCTTCGGGTCGACGTGGGAGGACATGCCGGTCTTCGGCACGAGTGCGGCCAGCTTCGACGACGACGGCGTCACTGCCCTCTACCTGCACCTGCGTGACGCCCTGGCCGAGAAGGGCCTGCCCGTCGCTGAGGGGCAGCTGGCGCCGGTGAGCGGCAAGACCTCCACCGGTCTCTGGACGGCCATCCCCGCCGACCGGGTGCGCTACCTCGCCGAGATCGCCGAGACGGTTCGTGGCTACCACGCCAAGACCGAGCAACTCGTATCCGTCGTACGGCGGCGAGCGTTGCACGATCAGGTGCGCGCGGCCCTCGGTGACGACGCCGTCCTGGACTCCCTGGCCGCGCTGCGCGACGAGGCCGATGCCGCGCTCGACCCGCTGACCCGCAACGCACTGGCCGGCTGGACGGAGCTCGCCGCCACCTATGAGGGTGACGAGCAGGTGGTGCTCGTCCGCGACAAGGAACTGCGCACCCCGCTGCGTCGCACCACGCTCTCCGGCAACGCGATCCCGCGCGTGGCCGTGCCGAAGTTCGACGACGAGGGTGCGCTGCTGCGCTACCTGCGCCGGGAGAACCTGCCGGGCTACTTCCCGTTCACGGCTGGCGTCTTCCCGTTCAAGCGCGACGGCGAGGACCCGGCCCGCATGTTCGCCGGTGAGGGTGACGCGTTCCGTACGAATCGCCGCTTCCACCTGGTCAGCGAGGGGCAGCCGGCCACTCGGCTCTCCACCGCGTTCGACTCCGTGACGCTCTACGGCCGCGACCCCGACCCGCGTCCGGACATCTACGGCAAGGTCGGTACCTCCGGGGTCTCGATCGCGACGCTCGAGGACATGAAGGTGCTCTACAGCGGCTTCGACCTCTGCTCGCCCACGACGTCGGTGTCGATGACGATCAACGGCCCGGCGCCGACGATCCTCGCCTTCTACCTGAACGCCGCGATCGACCAGCAGGTCGGCCTCTTCACCGAGCGGGAGGGGCGGGAGCCCACGGCCGCCGAGCACCAGGAGATCGCCGCCTTCACGCTGTCGACGGTGCGCGGGACGGTGCAGGCCGACATCCTGAAGGAGGATCAGGGCCAGAACACCTGCATCTTCTCCACCGAGTTCTCACTGAAGATGATGGCCGACATCCAGGCGTGGTTCATCGAGCACCAGGTGCGCAACTTCTACTCGGTGTCGATCTCGGGGTATCACATCGCCGAGGCCGGGGCTAACCCCATCAGCCAGCTGGCCTTCACGCTTGCCAACGGCTTCACCTACGTCGAGTCCTACCTTGCTCGCGGCATGGACATCGACGACTTCGCCCCGAACCTGTCGTTCTTCTTCTCCAACGGCATGGACGCCGAGTACACCGTGCTCGGCCGGGTGGCGCGGCGGATCTGGGCCGTGGCCATGCGTGACAAGTACGGCGCCAACGACCGCTCGCAGAAGTTGAAGTACCACGTCCAGACGTCGGGTCGCTCGCTGCACGCGCAGGAGATGTCGTTCAACGACATCCGGACCACGCTGCAGGCCCTCAACGCGCTCTACGATAACGCCAACAGCCTGCACACCAACGCCTTCGACGAAGCCGTGACGACACCGTCCTCTGCCTCGGTACGCCGGGCGCTGGCCATCCAGCTCGTGATCAACCGCGAGTGGGGACTCTCGATGAACGAGAACCCGCTGCAGGGCTCCTACATCGTCGATGAGCTGACCGAGCTCGTCGAGGAGGCCGTGCTCGTCGAGTTCGACCGGATCACCCAGCGTGGGGGAGTGCTCGGCGCGATGGAGACCGGCTACCAGCGCGGCAAGATCCAGGACGAGTCGATGCTCTACGAGCAGCGCAAGCACGATGGCTCGCTGCCGATCATCGGCGTGAACACCTTCCTGGCGCCGGAGGGCTCCGAGGACACCGACGGAGCCGGCCTCGAGCTGGCCCGCGGTACCGAGGCGGAGAAGCAGTCACAGCTCGATCGTCTGGCCGACTTCCAGGGTCGCAACCGGGCGGCCGCAGAGCAGGCGATCGTGGCACTGCACGAGGCGGCGGCGCAGGGCGGCAACCTCTTCGCGGCGCTGATGGAGGCCGCTCGCGTCTGCTCGCTCGGCCAGGTGACCGAGGCGTTCTTCGAGCTGGGTGGGCAGTACCGCCGCAACGTCTGAGTGGGAGGGCTCGGCCGGACCTGATGCACTTCGCGCGGCCAGGACAGCGCTGAGGGCCCGTCCCCGTCTTGGGAGCGGGCCCTCAGTGGGCTTCGGTGCAGGGGTCAGCGGATGCCGCCGACCGGAACGTTGACCGTCGCGTTGTTCAGGTCAGGCAGCGAGACCACCAGATCGGCCAGGTCGAGGCCGGTCGGGAGCTGCAGGTGCAGCCGCAGCCCGACGCCAGCGCCATCGACACTGGCCGAGGTGCCGTTGGCCGCAGCAGAGCAGTGGTCGATGCCGGTGAAGTTGGCCTCGAGATAGCCGAGCTTGGCCGGCAGGGTGATCCGGCCGCCGAGGGTGATCGGCAGGCCGATGGTGTTGTTCCCGATGCCGACCTCGATCCACTTCGGCGGGGTGTAGGAGCAGCCGGCGCCGCCCGGCTTGCCGGTGGCCCAGACCTTGGCATTGGCGACGTACTTGGTGCCGTTGTCGCTGCTGAACAGCCCGAGGGTGATGCCGCCGTGGGCTGCGCCGCCGAGGATCTGAACGTCGCCCAGGCCGCCCGCACCGGTGGCGACGAGGCCGTGGGTGCCGTCGTGGTTGAGCGTGCTCTTGATCTGGCCGCGCAGGTCCGTGGTGGAGAGCGAGACGACCGGGTACTGCAGCTGGGTCGGCAGGAGCGACTTGAACGCCCCGAGCAGTGAGCCCAGGTTGAGCAGGCTGATGTTGGCGATGTGGCCGTTGACCGACGCAACGGTGCCGGTCTTGCCGGCGCCGGTGACGGAGTTGCCCCACGCCGCGGCGCTGTTGACGGCCAGAGCAGAGGCATCGATCAGCGGGCTGGCGTGCCACCCGACTAGCTCGACATTCTTGTGCGCGACCGTGACCGGCGCGGTGGCCTCGGTGTTGATGGTCTTGATGTTGGCGATCGAGATGCCCCCGGTGAGGAGGTCGGCGCGCGCAGCCGACTTGACACCAGCCGGCAGCGCGGCGCCGTTGACCTGCTTGAGGCCTGTGGAGTTCGCCGAGATATCGACCTCGCCGGCTACGAGGTTGGCGCTGACGAGCTTGCCGAGGATGCCGCCGCCGATGCTGCCGGCGATGCCGGCCCACTGGCCGTTGATGTTGGCGGAGTAGTTGTTCGTGGCTGCCGAGGCGGAGCCGGCAGACGCGGTGACGGCTGCCGTCGCGGCCACCGCCGCGACGGTGCAGACCGCGACCGCACGGTGGCGGCGGAGGGTGGATCGAACTGCTGAGATCACGGGGAACGACTCCATGTCTGGAATGGCGCAGAGACCCTCGAGGGCGGGTGCAGGGGATGCTGCGACCCAGGGAGTCCACTGGTTGTATCTGTAGAGACGGCGCAACGACTTAACATTCACTTCATGCGCGATGTGCGCGGCCTCACAGCTCCACTGCTTTCGTCTCGACTTTGACCATTTCTAGATTGTCTATCGTTCTTGTAGACTTCACCGAACGGTCGAGAGGGGCACGTCGTGCGGGTCGTCATAGCAAGCCATGGCTACAGCGAGGTCGAGCGGGTCAAGCTGCTCGAGGCCATCGCCGAGCAGCACGACGTCACGCTGCTGGTGCCCGATCGCATCTGGGCCCAGGTGTTCGGGGACATGTATGCGCCGGAGTCCACCGAGAAGGTCCGCGTAATCCCGAACCGCACGCTGCCCTTCGGTGCGCACTATCTCTTCCGCCCGTCGTGGCAGGTGTATCGCGACCTCCGCCCGGATGTCCTGCACGTCGAGTACGACCCGTGGACCCCGGAGTTCTGGAGCGTGGTGCTGCCGATGCTGCTGCTGCACCGGCGCATCCCGATCGTCCTTTACACGAAGAAGAACACCCGGCACGTGCCGCGCGGACCGCTCGGGCTCGTCGAGCGGCTCCTCACCCGGCTCGGCATGTCACGGGTGAGCCTGGTGCTCGCGGCCAGTCTCAAGGCCGCCTCGATCTTCCGCGATCTCGGCTACGGCGACACCGAGATCAAGGTGCAGGGCCACATCCCGATCGACGAGGCGCTGTTCCGGCCGGTGCCGGTACGGGCGGTGCACGAACCGCGCTTCGAGGTCGGCTTCGTCGGCAGCATCGCCCCGCACAAGGGGGTGCGCACGCTCGTCAGCGCGGTCGCGCAGCTCCGCGACCGGCTCGACGCCGATGTCCGGCTGAGCTTCGTGGGGCCGATGCGCGATGAGAGCCTGGCCGCACTGCTGGCGGACTACGACTGGATCAGCTACCTGGGCCCGCGGCCGAACAGTGACATCCCGGCCTTCCTGTCCGGCCTCGACGCCTTCGTGATGCCGTCGGCGATCCTGCCCGACCATGAGGAGCACGACGGTCAGGCGCTGCTCGAGGCGATGGCGATGGAACTCGCCTGCGTCGGCTCGCGCGGCGGGATCATCCCGGAGCTGATCGAGGACGGGCACAACGGCCTGCTCTTCGAGGCCGGCGACGTGTCCGGCCTCGTCGACGCGCTGGAGAAGCTGGTGGCCGACGGCGACCTCCGGCGGCGCTTCGGCACCCATGCCCGGGGTACGGCGCTGGCCCGCACCGGACTCGCCTCCCTGGCCTCGCAGCGGCTGGCCGTCTACGACCGGGTACTCGCGGCGCAGCAGCAGCTGGAGAGCCGGGTTGCCTAGCGTCACGGCGTACAAGGCACGCACCGCCTACCTAGATCCGGCGGTCGTCGACGGCTACGAGCAGTACCGCTTCTCGGGGCCGCGCGGGCGCTACGTCTGGCGGCGTGAGCAGCGCGGTGTCGGGGCGATGGTGGCCCTGGTCGGCTCCGCCCGGCGGATCCTGGACTGCCCCACCGGCAACGGGCGCTGGCTGCCGGTACTGCGCTCGCTGGAGCCAGAGCTGATCGTGCAGGGCGATCTCTCACCGGCGATGCTCGCCGCGAGCCGAGCCAGGGCGGTGCAGCCGTGGGCCGGGGTACAGGCAGAGGCCGAGCGGCTGCCCTTCGGTGACGGCGTGGTCGACCTGGTCTTCTGTCACGCCCTCACCAAGCACCTGCCGCAGGAGACCCAGGCTGCGGTGCTGGCCGAGTTCGCGCGTGTCTCGTCGGCGTACGTGCTCTGCTCCTTCAGCGTCAGCCAGGGCCTGCCGGGGCTGCTTCGGCGGCTCCGCGGCGAGGGGTTGTCGCGGCCGGTGACCCAGGCATGGCTCGAGGCCGCCGCCGCTGCCGCCGGGCTGCGAGTCGTGGACAGCATCGCCTGCACCACGCCCGTCGGCCTGGAGCGCTCGGTGCTCTTCGCGAAGGTCGGCACAGCGGCCTGAAGCCGGTGGCGCTCGTCTCACGGCCTATCCATGAGTTCGTCACAACCGCTGACCAGGACTCAGCAATGACTCATTTGGTGGGTAGGTTCGAGTGGTGGCAGCCCCCGCATTCCACATCCTCTTCGTCTGTATGGGCAACATCTGTCGCTCGCCCACGGCCGAGGCGGTCATGCGGCGGTTGGTCGTCGACGCGGGCCTCGAGAGCGAGTTCAGCCTCGCCAGTGCGGGCACCGGCGCCTGGCACGCAGGTCAGCGCCCCGATACGCGCGCCCAGGCCGCGGCGGCGCTGCGCGGCCTCGAGCTCACCGGGCGGGCACGCAGCGTCACCGACCGTGACTTCGTCGACTTCGACCTGATCCTCGCCGTCGACGACGACAACCTCTCCCGGCTCAAGGAGCTGGCTCCGCCCGACGCCACGGCCACGATCCGCAAACTCGCCGACGAGGACGTCCCGGACCCGTACTACGGCGGGGCCTCCGGCTTCGACGACGTCTTCGACCAGATCGAGGCGGCGTGCCGGAAGCTGCTCGCGGAGCTGCGGGCGTGAGCGGGTCCGGCGATCCTGCTGCGTGATCCGGTTGCGGTTGCGGGGTCGGAACCCCGCACCTAGATCGCGCGGTGGTCGCGCCGAAGCACCTGCAGCAACTCGGCATACGGCCCGACGAGGTAGGCCTGGTCGCCGCCCTCGAAGCGGGTGTCACGCCGCGGCGGGTACTCCAGCGTCCCCTGCTCGGAGCCGAGCCGGGAGATCGCCCGGCGGATCGCGATCACCCGGATGCGGGCCGAGAGCTCCAGCATCGTCTGCCCGCGCAGCCCACCGGACTCGGCCACGGTCAGCCGCCCGATCAGCATCGGCTGCTGGTCGACATAGAAGGTGTGCAGGATGTCCAGGCCTAGCGCCGCCCCCACGAACCACGGTGCCGCCAGCGCGGCGGTGGAGCGGACGTGGCGGAAGTTGAAGCTGGTCTCGATGGTGTGGGCCAGCTGGCGGTCGAAGACCCGCAGGACGACGGGCACCTCGGTGCGGCGCTCGCCGAGCAGATCGTCCACCGCCAGGCCCGTCTCGATGTTGGCTAGGTCGCTGCTGGTCAACACCGCCACTGCCCGTGCCTGATGAAGGTTCACCGCGTCGAGGTTGGCCGCCTGCGTCGAGTCGCCGATCACGACCGGTACGTCGAGCGCCCGGGCGTCGGCCAGGTAGCGATTGTTCTCGTCGCGCTCCAGCACCACCACCTGCTGGCCCGCGGTCACCAACGCCTCGAGCACCCGCATGCCCACCGCGCCCAGGCCGACGAGGATCACGTGGTTGGCCATCCGGGTGGCCAGCTGGCGTCCGAGTGACTGCGCGATCCGGCGGCTCACGAGCAGGTTGGTCAGCAGGGCGTAGAGGATCGTGACGATCGTGGCACCGACCACCATGAGGACGATCGCCCAGATGCGCAGCCAGCCGGACTGGTTGGCGAAGTAGAAGTCGCCGAAGCCGACCGTCGTCAGCGTCTCGGTGGTGAAGTACACGGCGTCGAGCACGTGCATGTGCCGCCCGTTGATGCCGTGGTAGCCGACACGCAGCAGCACGATCGAGACCACGGCCACCGAGAGCAGGGCGGCCAACGTCAGCCGGAACGAGCGGTCGGCCTCGCTGGCGAAGCCACGCGCGTAGCGCCACGTGGTGGTCAGCGCGTAGAGGTAACGACGCCTGGGCCGGCGGGGCGGCAGCGCCAGCTCGGAGTGCGCGTTGAGGCGGCGGTGCTCCAGGTCGTCGGCGGTCCCGATCACCACCACCCGGTCACCCGGCACGACGGCCAGATCGCGGCCCGGGCAGACGTGCATGTCGCTGCCATCGGCCGGGATCACCGCGATAGGGGCGATGTCACCGAAGAGCACCCGCAGCGTGCCGGCGGAGTCGACGGTGAGCTCCTGCACCACGAAAGCCTCGCCGCCGATCTCGACGGGGCGCTCACGCACGTCCAGACAGGCCTCGGCGAAGGTGGGCGCGGCCAGGCTTGCCACGTCGAGCACGCTTCCGGGACCGGTGACCCGCTCGACGGCACGGCCCACGGCCTGGTTGCTGAGCTGCACGACCACGCGCAGATCGGGCCGCAGCCGCCGGGCGAGCAGCGCGATCTCCAGGTTGTCGAGGTCGCCGGGCGCTGCGCAGACGATCGCACCGGCGGTGTCGATGCCGGCCTCGGTGAGCGTCGACTCGCGGCGCCCGCTGGCGGGTAGGTAGGTGAGCCCCCACGAGTCGAGGGTGCGCAGCAGCCGGGGATCGGGGGAGTCGTCGACCACGATCACGGTCTCACCCGCGGTATGCAGCTGCTCGACCACGCGCATCCCGACGTCGTGCAGTCCGCAGACGATCACGTGCCCGCCGGGCGGCTCGTGCTGTTCCGCGGTCACGGGCGCATCCTGTGCGCTGCTCGTGGCGGGCGGATTACTGGACTGTTACTGGCGCGGTTCGCGCAGGCGCCGTCCGGGTGAGGAGCACATCGAGGCGTCGGCCGACCTCCGCCGCGTCGCTGCCGAGCACGGTGACGAGCAGGGTCTGCGGGTCGAGGGCCACGGCGGCGGCGGTGTCGTCGGCCACCAGGGTCTGCGCCATCACGCCCGGGCCGCTGAGGAGGGCGGTGGCGATGACCCGTCCGCCGCTGAGCAGGCCCGGCCACGCGCTCAGCTCCGGATCGGTGAGGTCGATGAACTGGCGTAGCACGGGGCGCCCGCCGCGGGTGACGTCCCAGCGGAGGGTGGCCGCCCCCGCCGCCTCGTCGGAGCGGCCCAGCACGACGGTCTCCCGCCAGGTGATCCCGCTGCCCGTACCGAGCTCCAGCTCCACGCTGACGTCGACCCGGCCGCCCGCACCGACCACCACGGCACCGGGGCGCGCATCGAGGTGGGCGTCGGCGCCGAGCCGCACCCGCGTGTGCAGCGCGCCGGCCCCGTCGCCGCGGCCCTGGGCCAGGCTGGCACCGGCGGCCTGGAGGGTGGCCCGGGCGCCGGCGGTCACGAGGAGCTCCAGGGTGAGCTCGTCCCCGGCCAGCGGCCCCGCGGCAGTGCCCACCAGGCAGAGCGCGCAGACGTCGGGGTCGTCGCTGCGCACCTGGCGCAGGGTCAGCGGCGGCTGGCAGGTGTACTGCCCGAGCACCCCGCCCGGCTCGACGACCGCCCGGGTCAGTGCGCGCACAGCTTGCGGACCCACGCCGCGACGTCGGTGGCGCCCGGATCCTGTGCCAGCGAGGTGAAGAGGGTGGGGCGGCCGTCGCGCACAGCCCCGGCGTCGCGGTCCATCACCTCCAGGCTGGCGCCCACCAGCGGCGCCAGGTCCGTCTTGTTGATCACCAGGAGGTCCGAGCGGGTCACGCCGGGGCCGCCCTTCCGCGGCACCTTGTCGCCACCCGCCACATCGATCACGAAGATCTGCTGGTGCACCAGGCCGTAGGAGAAGGTCGCGGTGAGGTTGTCGCCGCCGCTCTCGACGAGCACGAGGTCGAGGTCGGGGTGGTCGGCCTCCAGCTCCTCGACGGCGTCCAGGTTGGGGGTGATGTCGTCGCGGATGGCCGTGTGCGGGCACGCGCCGGTCTGCACCGCCCGGATCCGCTCGTCCGGCAGCACGCCCGCGCGACGCAGGAAGTCGGCGTCCTCGGTCGTGTAGATGTCGTTGGTGACGACGCCGATCGTCAGCTCGGTGCTGAGCGCCCGGCAGAGCGCGGCGACGAGGGCGGTCTTGCCGCTGCCGACCGGGCCGCCGATGCCGATGCGCGGCGCGCGGGCGCCGGCGGGCGTGCCACCGCGGTCGTCGTGGACGTGTCCGCCGGCGTCGTTGTGCCGGGGCGGGCGAAGCCAGTCAGGACGCAAAGAGACGCACCTCCGCGGTGAGATGGAAGTCGGCGAGCAGGTCGAACGCGGGTGCGCTCGACGCGGGTAGTTCGGTGCTCGCCGCGAGCTCGGCCGCGAGCGCGTCGATGTCGGGGGCGAGCCGGGCGACGACGCCGTGCGCGGCGAACGGGTCGAGACCGAGCAGCCGGACGGCGGCGCTGGTCGGCACGCTCACCGCGCCCAGGCCCGCCGCCCGCGCGGCCAGTTCGGGGTCGCCGCCGGCCGCGGCGACCGCGGCGCCGAGCACCAGCGGATGGTGCGGGGCGATGGACGTCCCCGGCCCGCTCGACGGTGGGACGAAGTCGGGGACGGTGGCCCGCACGAGACGCAGCAGCCCGCG
>JAOPUX010000206.1 GCA_025963285.1 Jatrophihabitans sp. | reverse complement strand
TTGGAGGCGAGCCCGGAGATCACGGCCGACGTGGCGGTGGCGGGCGCCGTCGTCGTCACCGGCTTCGAGGTGCCCGACTGCGGGGTGGCCGTGATCGTGTACTTGCTCCACGGGGCGCCGCCGTCGTGGGCCGGCGCCTTCCACGTGACGGTGGCGGCGCCGTAGCCGGCCGTGGCTACCACCGACTGCGGGGCGGTGGGGGCCACGGGCACGAACGCGTCGATCGACTTGCAGCCCACCCGCACGTTCCCGCCCGCACCGCTGATGCTGCCCGACGCGGGCGCGTTCAGGGCCTCCACGCAGACCATGTGCTCACCCTGGTCGGGTAGCGCGAGCGTCACCGAGTAACCCGGCTTGGGGTTGAGCGTGGGGTAGGCGGCGTGGCCGGCCGCGTTGGTCAGGTTGGCCGGCACGGTCCTGGTGACGGTGCCGTTGTTCGACCACGCCGTGACGCTGATCGGTGCCGTGGTGTTGGGGTCCACGGCCCAGCCCGTCACGGTGATCTCGTTGCTGTTCGGTGCCGGCTGGCGGGCGATCGTCTGCAGCGCCCCGACCGGGCTGAAGTTCAGGGTGATCTTGGAGCAGGCCTGCGACGAGTTGCCGGTGCCGGTCGAGACGTTGATCGCAGCCGCGCAGATCGTGTGCGCGCCGTTGGCCAGATCGACCGCGGGGACGGCGGTGAAGGCATGCCCCGGATGGCTGCCCCCGCTGCCGTTTGCCGTCACCGGCTTGCCGACCGCCTTGCCGTCGACATAGAGCTGCGCGGTGATCGCGCCGGTGGTGTCCGGATCGGTGGCCCAACCGCTGAGCTGCACGCTCGGGGACTGCTGCTTCACCGCGTCGATCCCCACCGACGGGTTGTAGTCGAGGGTGGCGGTCTTGCAGCCCAGCTTGGTGGCGGTGCCCAGGGAGTCGGTCGGGCTGGCCGTCGCGCAGAAGGTGTAGGTGCCCGGTGCCAGGGCGATCGCGGCCCCGAGCGCCTGGGTGGTGCTGAAGCCGTGCCCGGCGACGTAGGTGGAGGCTCCGTTGGCCGGCACGGTCGCGAAGCTCGAGGCGAACTTGATCGGCCCGGTGACGCTGATCTTCACCGGCGTGGGCAGCGTGTTGTCGGGGTCCTTCGCCCAGCCGCTCACCGTCGCCTTGCCGTTGGCGGCCTGGTGGATCGAGGTGATCGCGCCGGACGGGCTGAAGTTGGCCGTCACGGTCAGGCACGGCAGCGTGGTGGTGCTGCCCGGCCCGACGTTCGTGGCGGTGATGCAGAAGGTGTGGCTGCCCTGCTTCACGGTCGCGCTGGCGACGAAGCCGTGCAGCTTCCCCGCGGCGGGGTCGGCGCTGGCCGCGGCCGTGCTCGACACGTTCGCGGTGCCCTGGTAGCCGACCTTCCCGTCGACGGCCAGCGAGACGTGCAGTGGTGTGGTCAAAGCATCGGGGTCGATCGCATAGCCGGTGACGGTGAGCTTGCCGGGCGACTGCGCGGACGAGCTGATCCTGCCGAACGGGTTGTAGGCCACCGTGACGGTCGTACACGAGATCGAGTAGTAGGAGGTGGTGCTCGGGTAGTCGAGGGCGCTGAGGCAGAGCTTGTGGGAGCCAGCGGCCTCGGTCAGGTGCAGGTGGAAGGCGTGGGCCCCGCCGTCGGCCGGGTACAGCTTGGCGACCGACGGGCTGTTCACGTTGGCCAGCGGCGAGGCCACCAACTTGCCGTTGTCGGTCACCTTCGTCTTGAGCGCGACCTTGGCGCCGTCGGGGTCGATGGCGAAGCCGTAGACGCTGAGGCCGTCGGTCTGCTTGGTGATCCCGTACAGGTAACCGAACGGGTGCTGGCTGGTCGCGGCGGAGCTGGGGCTCGGACCGGCAGTCGTGGCCAGCACGGCGCAGGCCAAGGCGAGGATCGCTGCCGCGAGGCGGCGGGGGGTCAGGCTGGCCATTGACGACAACTCTCCGTGCGTGGCGTCCCGCTCGGGGTGCGAAGACGTGGTAGTCCGCCACGATGGAACCATCCTTGTTACGGATGAGACAAGTGGTGCCAGTGGGACCTGTCGTCCGAACCGGGCCGTTGGGCACCGTTTGTCATTATCTGCCAGTCTTTGCCGCCCCTCGCGCCGTTTGAGTCGGCCAGGTCAAGCCACCTCGGGGTAGGTCCGGAGGGTGAGCCGGCTCCGCGCCCTCGGCCCGAGCACGAGCCCGAGATCGAACTGCGCCAGCAGCACGGCGACATCGTCGAGGTGCAGCGAGCCGTGCCGCTCCAGCGACAGGCAGACCCGACCGTTCAACCTTTCGGTGCGGTGGAAGGCCAGGATTGTCGTCGACATCGGCAGGTGCCTGGGATACCGCTGCCGGGCGGCCGTCTCATCGGGATGACCCAGCAGCACCAGGCTGCCGGCGCTCGCGAACTCCGCGCAGAGCGCCTTGGCCTGCCAGTGCGCCGGCGTGTCGTCCGCGCCGGTGAGATGCCGAGACCTGTTGGCCGACGTGACGTAGAGCAGATCGTCACCGGCTGCGGCTGCCGCGTGCTCGAGGAACTCCGTGGACGGGCAGGCGTAGCCGGGGGCGATGAGCTGGGTGGTGCGCACGCCTCCGTCGAGGCTGGCGAGGTGGTCGCCGACGCGCTCCGAGGCAGGGCCACGGAAGCCGAAGGGGCCGAGCTCGAAGAACGCGTCGAAGACGGCTTCGAGCTGCTCCCGGCTGAGGCCGTCCGGCAGCGCCGACCAGTCGAAGATCGTCGACTGGCGGGACCGGGGCAGCGTCACGCTGCCCACCTGGTCGACCGGGCGCCCCTTCATGACGTTGATCCGCCCCACGGAGGCGGCGTCGCCCCGGGCGGTGATGGCGTAGAAGTTGCCGAATGCCTGGGCTATGGGGGCGCCGCTACGCAGCAACTCCGCCGCGTAGCGGGCGTCCTTGGGGTCATCGACGTACAGGTGCGGGGTCATTGCGCCCTCCCAGGCAAGATCAATTATCTGACCTTGCTGACGCTAACTTCCGCCGATCTGTCCGGAATCGGAACATGTTCGGTCCAGGACTGTGCTGCTGCGTATCACTGATACCAGGGCACCACGACACGCCGTTCGCGCGGTGCTCGCGTATCAGTGATACGCCGAGCACGAGGTCAGCTGAGCTCGATCGTCACCCGATCGGGGTAGAAGGCGACGTGGCCGGCGATCTCGGCGACGGCGTCGTGAGGCTGGCCGTAGAACCAGATGGCGTCGGCGATCTCACCGCTCGGGGTGACGACGTCGTAGTAGCCGGCGTCGCCCTTGAACGGGCAGTAGGACTCGGTGCTCGACGGGCGCAGCAGAGCCTGGTCGACGTCGGCGAGCGGCACGTACTGCACGGTCGGGTAGGTCGACTCGGCCAGCGTCAGCGCTCGGGTGGTGTCGGCGATGACCGTCTCGCCGGAGCGGACGACGACGCGACCGGCGGTCGGGGTGACCGTGATCGGGTGCTCGGCGGTGGGGGTGAGGACGGGACGGGTCATGACGGGACTTCCTTCTGTGAGAGTTCCCGATCGTGCAACGCTTGCCGCCCTGATAGCGGCAAAGGTTGCACGATCGAGGCGAGGGCCCGACGGACCGGCGCCGAGAAGGCCTCGGCGATTCCGGCGTAGCCGAGCTCGTTGGGGTGGAAGTGGTCGGCAGCGAGCCGCCCGCGCCACGAGGCGGGTCCGGACGAGCGCATATCGACGAGCGTGATGTCGCCCCGCTCGGCCGCGGCCGTGAGCAGGGCGTTGACGGCCCGAGCCGCAGCCCGGGGCTGCGGCATCGTGGCTACCACCGCGCCGCGCGGGAGCTGGGCGATCAGCTCGGCGAACGCGGCAGGCAGGGCGTCGCGATGGGTGCGGCTCATCAGATCGTTGGAGCCGATCAGCACGGTGACGAGCTCCGGGGCCGGCGGCAGCGCGCGCCAGGCAGGCAGCTGCTGGTTCAGCACGTCGGGCACGCGGGCACCACTGGCCGAGAGGTTGACGATCGGCAGGGCGAGGCCGGCCGTCTCGAGCTCCGCCTGGAGCTGGTTGACCCAGCCGGCGTCGTAGGCAGTGCTGCCGATGCCCAGTGACATCGAGTCGCCCAGCACCGTCCAGCGCGGGCCAGGTGCGCTGAGCGCGCGCAGGTTCGCGGCGTGCCACTGCGCGGCGTAACCGGGATGCTGGCGCTGTACCGAGGCCACCCCGCGGCTGAGCGCCGCCGCCGTACGGACGAACCGTGACGACGGGCGCCCGGTGACGTTCGCGTACTCCAGGGTGGGCTCCACCCCGTTGCAACGGTCTGGCCGCCGCGGGGATTCCGCCCTCGAGCTGAGAACCGCGTACCGCCGGGCCTCCCTAGACTCAGGCCTGTGTCTCGCCGCCGCGTCCTCGATCGACGTCTCGGCGGGCTCGACTGCATGGTGATGGGGGCGGGGCCGCCGCTGGTGATGCTGCCGGGGCTCGCGCCGGAGAACCGCCGGCCGGTGGGGGCGATCCGCAACGGCGAGCTGCAGACGATGGCCCAGTACGCGCGTGACTTCACCGTCTACTGGCTGGGGCGCCCCGTCGGCATGGCGGATGGCACGACCTTCGCCGACATCACTGCAGCCACGGCTGAGGCGCTCACGCTGGAGTTCGACCGGCCGGTCAACGTCCTCGGCATCTCCACTGGCGGCAGCATCGCCCAGCAGCTGGCTGCCTCGTACCCAGAGCTCGTGCGTCGTCTCGCGCTCGTCAGCACCGGCTGCCGGCTCGGTGCGCACGCCGCAGCCACCCAGCAGGAGATGATCAAGATCGCGGCCCGGGGGAACGCACGGCAGCTGATGGCTGCCTTCGCGTGGGACATCGTGCCGGCCTGGCGCGGTCGCATCCCGCTGGCCGCCCTGATGTACGGCTTCGGCCCGCGCCTCTACCCCGGAGGCCGCGACGTCAAGGATCTGTACCTCACCCTGGTGGCCGAGGACGCCTTCGATCTGCGCGCGCTACCCACGATCACCGCACCCACCCTGATCGTCAACGGTGGCCGAGATCGGTTCTACGAGCCCGAGATCGTGCACGAGACGGCGCGTCTCATCCCTGGCTCGACCCTGCTCGTGCGGGAGAAGCGCGGGCACGTCACCGTGGTCTCCGATCGCCGGGCGGTGGCCACCACGATCGGCTTCCTCGGCGCACCGACGCCGCCGTTGCCGTAGCCGTTGCCGTAGCCGCACTACCTCAGCAGCCCGAGCAGCTCGGCCGCGACGGCGTCCAGGGGCGCCACGTCGCCTTCGGCGCGGCAGAGGATCAGTGCGCCCTCCATGCCGGCCAGGGTGGTGGTTGCTATCGCCGCCGCCCGAGCCGGCGTCAGGCCGGTCGAGACGAGCTGCGCGGCCAGCAGCGTCACCCACTCGCGGAACGTCTCGGCGGCCAGCGGCAGCAGTGCCGCGTCCTCGCCTCCGGAGTCGATGGCCACCCCGGCGACGACGCAGCCGGTGGCACCGGACGAGGCGGTGACCACGCTGCGCCACATCCCGATGAAGCAGCGCAGCACCGACTCGGCGGTGTCGCCGGCGTTCGCCCGCTGGTAGGCCAGGACCCGCTCGGAGGTCCAGCGCACCGCATCCTCGGCCAGCTGACGCTTACCGGCGGGGAAGTGGTGGTAGATCGACCCGCGCGGGGCCCCACTGGCGGCGAGGACGTCGGCGAACGAGGTGGCGCTGACGCCCCGAGTGCTGATCAGCTCTGCCGCGCTGCGCACCATGCGCTCCCTGCTGTCGCCAGCCATGACTCGCTCCAGTTGACTATGACGGTCGGCATAATGCATGCTGCGGAGAGCAGCTATGCCAACCATCATATTCTCTGGAGCACTCCATGCCGATGATCGACGTGTACGCCACCGCCGGGACCTTCGCCGACACCCACCAGCTGGCCCAGGACATCGCGCAGGCGGTGATGCGGTGGGAGCAGGTGCCGCCGATCCCGCTCTTCGCCGACAACACCGCAGCCTTCATCCACGACCTGCCCGCTTCGGCGATCTCGAACGCGGCCGGTGCGAGCAACTACGTCCGGGTACAGGTGCTGACCCCCGTGGGGGTGCTCGACCGGGACAAGCAGCTCGGGGTCGTCGGCGAGCTCAGCGATATCGTCGCCGCGGCTGCGGGTGACCCGACCCTGATCGAGCGGACGTGGGTACTGATCCACGAGTCACCCGACGGGGGCTGGGGAATCGCCGGCCACGCCAACACCAACGCCGACATCGCCGCGTTGGCCCGGCGAGCCCTGAGCGGCGAGTAGGGCCCGGCCGTCGGCGAATCGGGCGCGGAGCGACCCGGGTCGCCTACCGTCTGCGGCGTTACGCTCGATGGCATGCGTACGCCGATGCGGGTGCCGCGGCCTGGCCTGCCGAGCCGGGTCACGATCCACGAGGTAGGGCCGCGTGACGGGCTGCAGAACGAGTCGGCCGTCGTCGCCACCGCAGTGAAGGCGGAGTTCGTGGCGCGGCTGGCCGAGGCTGGGCTGACCACGATCGAGACGACGAGCTTCGTGCCTGCGAACTGGGTGCCGCAGCTGGCCGACGCCGAAGAGCTGCTCCGCCTCATGCAGCGGCGCGCGGGGGTGCGCTACCCGGTACTCGTGCCGAACGCTCGGGGCCTGCGG
The DNA here is from genome assembly GCA_025963285.1 of Jatrophihabitans sp. Taxonomy (GTDB): domain Bacteria; phylum Actinomycetota; class Actinomycetes; order Mycobacteriales; family Jatrophihabitantaceae; genus JAOPUX01. The sequence continues at coordinate 17,689 of JAOPUX010000206.1, read as the reverse complement.
CGGGCCCTCGACCTTGGCGTCACCGACATCGCGATCTTCGGCAGCGCCACCGAGACCTTCGCCCAGCGCAACCTCAACCGCAGCGTCGCGGAGTCGCTGGAGATGTTCGCGCCGGTCGTGGCCGGCGCTCGCGAGCACGGCCTGGACGTGCGCGGGTACCTCTCGATGTGCTTCGGTGATCCGTGGGAGGGTCCGGTGGCGATCGACCAGGTCGTCAGGGTCGGGCAGCGGCTGCTCGAGCTCGGCTGCTCCCAGCTCTCCCTGGGCGACACCATCGGCGTCGGAACGGCCGGGCACGTCCGGGCACTGCTCGAGGCGTTCGTGGCGGCCGGTGTGCCTGTCGATCGGCTGGCCGTGCACTTCCACGACACCTACGGACAGGCACTGGCCAACACGCTGGCCGCGCTCGAACTCGGGGTCAGCACGGTCGATGCGTCCGCCGGTGGGTTGGGTGGCTGTCCCTACGCGAAGAACGCCACCGGCAACCTAGCCACCGAGGACCTCGTCTGGTTCCTCGACGGGCTGGGTATCGAGACCGGCGTCGACCTCGAGTCTCTGGTGCGGACGAGTCTCTGGATGGCCGACCAGCTCGGCCGGCCCAGCCCCTCCGGGGTGGTGCGGGCGCTCTCGTCGTCGTGACGGCGCGGCCAGTCGCCCTGATGGCGGTTACGGGTCGCGCCGCAGGCGGCGGTCGCCCCACGCGAAGAGCAGCGCCACCACTGCGAAGACGGCCGTGACCGCGACGGAGTTCACCAGCACCCGACCGTAGCCGTGGGTTGCGGCGTCGACGAACGGGTAGGGGTACCAGTGCGTGATCTCGCCCCGGATCAATGTGTAGGCGAGCCAAGCCACCGGCCATGCGAGCGACCACAGGACGACGTCCCGGCTGATCCGCGGGCGCGGTCCGAAGAGCAGCCAGACGAGCACCATGGCCAGGGGCACCACGTAGTGCACGGCCAGGTTCGAGCTCGTCTGCTCCCAGCCCTTCGGCTCATGCACCCGGGCCAGCACGGTGGAGTAGACGATGCCGGTGACGGTGATTCCGAAGAGCGCGGCCAGCCGGACCACCCGCCAGACGGCGCCGTCACGTGCCGGGTTACGCGCCAGCTGAGCCGACACGACGGCAGAGAGGATGTTGCTCTGCACCGTGAAGAAGCTGAAGACGCGGACCAGCCGGCCGGCGAAGGACGTACCGGCCAGCGTTCCCACCGCGTGACCGGCCGGAACCGCTGATGCGTCGTGGGCGATCTTGACCTGGAGCACCAGGGCAGCGACGACGACAAGCGCGATGGCCCCGTGGCACACCCTGGCGATCACGAGCGGAGCCTACTGCCGAACGCGTCGCCGATCGCGCGACCAGAGTGACACCACCAGCCGATGGTGCGTCGGAGTCAGGCCAGCTGGCGGTCGTTGTGCGGCAGCGGGGGCGGAGCGACGTCGTCGTCCTCCTCCTGGCCGCCACCGCCGTCACTGCACCACGGGCACCAGGGCTGCAGCCGGCGGTGCGTGGTGTTGCTCAGGATCAGGTAGATCATCGAGAGCTGCATGACGGCCCAGAACGTCCGCCCGATCGGCCCGGTGGCGAAGTTCGAGCCGAGCAGCACGATGAGGTACGGGATGAGGAAGCGCTTCTCCGAGCCGGTGTGGGCCATCCAGAAGCGGCGCCCCATCTTCACCGCATGCTCGGCGGCGTTGAGCGGCATCGAGGACATGCAGTGCTCGCAGAGCCGGCGGTCGTGGCGGCGCATCGCCAGCCAGGTGCCCAGGATGAAGAGCATCAGGGCGACGGGCGCGGTGAGCATCAGGAGCCCGGGCGGGGGGAGCAGGCCGATGCCGACCGCCAGCACGATCGAGCCGCAGAGGAGCTGCGGGGCGTGATGGCCCCACACCGCGAGCAGTCGGTGTGATCGCGATTCAGCGGCGTACTCGGCCATCGGGGTTGCCCTTCGAGCGGTCTTCTTCGAGGAAGGCACTACTTCCTTTATAACGATGCGGGCCCGTCACCGGTGATGGTGACGGGCCCGCATATTTCGCGTTCTGGTGTTACCTAGTGGCTACGACGTCCACGCAACCGGTGCGCGGTGACACCGCCACCAGCAGCCAGCAGGCCGACGAGGAGCAGGATCAGCGGCGTGGCCGGTGAGCCGCCCTTGGTGCCGAGACCGGCCGGGACGCCCGTGGGGATGGCCGTGCTCGGGGGTGCCGTGATGGTCGTGGTGGAGGTCGGCGGAGCGGCCTGCGGGTTCGACGGGCCGGCAGCGGCGTTGGCCAGCGCCAGGTTCAAGGTCTTCTTGCCGAGCACGTTCACCTCGATCGCGCGGACCACGGTCTGGCCAGCAACCACCGAGGTGTCCTGCGCCGGGGTGGCCTTGAGGGCGTCGGTGTAGTCACCCTTCGGGCCGTTCGGCTGGACGTTGACGCCGATGTCGACGAGCTGGGTCAGGATGTCGGCCAGTGGCTTCAGCGGGTCTGCGCCTACGGCGCTGGTCAGCGTGCTGAGCAGCGTGGTGACGGTGCTCTCCAGCGTGGCCTGCAGGCCGGTGAGGGTGGTGAGCAGGGTGCTCAGCAGGCCCCCGAGCGGCCCGAGGGCGGTGGTGCAGTCGGTGAACTGGGTCTCGAGCGGCCCGAGCAGGTCGTTGATCGTGTCCTCGATGCCCTTGGCCAGGCCGTTCGGGTCGGCGATGTACTTGACCAGGAGCTGGATCAGATCGGTGTTCGGCTTGAGCTTGTTGAGGTTCAGCTTCAGGCCGGCGAGCAGCTTCTCGAGATCGATCGTCAGGCTGGCATTGGCGACGTCGATGACGATGGCGCCCTTGTCGAGGGTGAGCGTGCTGGTGTCCGGGACGGAGCTGAGCAGGCAGCTCGACGGAAGACCGGGGAGACCGGCTGCGCCACCGAGCGAGCCGAGCAGGCCGCCGAGAGCGGAGGTGAGCGGCTTGAGCAGCGAGCCGAGCAGCGGGGAGCCGGCGACGATCTTCAGACCGGCGATCTGGTAGTTGGTCGAGGAGCCCTTGTCGACGCCGACCGGCGTCGAGGCGAGAGCGGAGACGGCGCCGAGCTTGACCGTGACGCCACCGAGGGCGTCCAGGCCCGAGGCAGCGTTGCCGGCGATGCCGGTGGGGGTCAGGTCGATGCTGGCGTCGGCGGGGTAGGCGCTGTTGTTGCCGCCGACCGAGACGCCACCGGAGTTGGCTACCGCACCCGAGGCGCCATAGGAGTACCCGTCGGACTTGGCGACGGCCACCTGGTTGGCTGCGCCGAGGTTGATGCCGGCCAGCTTCGGAAGCTGCAGGGCATGGGTGAGCGGGATGTCAAGGGCGTTGAAGAGCTTCACGTCGAGCGGGTTCTGGTCGCTTACCGACCCCGGGTTCACCGCGCGGGCGTCCTTGATGTCCAGCAGCGACTCGAGGGGCGAGCCGCCGACGGACCCGTCGACGAAGCGGCCGACCGACTGCGAGTTCGGCGTCGTCGCCGCTCCCGCTCCGGTGCCGTTGAACGCGAAGCTGGTCACGGCTACGGCGGCAACCACCGTGCCCGCCATGATGCGGGCTCCCGGGCTGCTCAAGCGGAGTCGAGCCCCCCGATCCGCTCTACTGCTGAAAAGCATGCGACCTCTCCTACTACCCCAGGGGCGACCTCCACACCGGAAGTGGTGTCGCCATTCAGTACGTCTGTCGAGCGTTACGCCTTGCCCAGCCTCGTGCTGAGCTACCTGCAATGTCTAACGACGTACCAACAGCCAAGGATGTTGTGTGGCGGGCACGGCGAGATCTGCGACACCGGGGCAGATCATCGCATTTGCACTAGCTACCTGCATAGCTGGACGACTTTTAAGATCGTTTCGGTGAGGTCCGGGCTGCTGAATCTCGGCAATTCCTTACGCCGTCTTTACAGTTGGCATTCCCAGCGGCACTGAGCGGTTACGCAGCGCTCCGGGCGCGTTCTCCGGTACCACCGGGTTCTTCGGCGCGATCGGCTCGAGCCGCGCGTAGCCGGCGCCGAGCGGGGGCCGCTGGTCGGCCTCGCCCACGTTGGGCCACAGTGCCATGGCTCGCTCGGCCTGTGCGGTGATGGACAGCGAGGGGTTCACCCCCAGGTTCGCCGAAAGCGTGGAGCCGTCGACCACGTGCAGCCCCTCGTAGCCGTAGAGCCGGTGGTACGGGTCGATGACGCCGGTCTCGGGGGAGTCTCCGATCGCACAGCCGCCGATGAAGTGGGCAGTCATGGGGATGTTCATCAGATCGCCCCAGGTACCTCCGGCGATGCCGCCGACGTTCTCGGCCAGCTGCTCGGCCGCGGCGTTCGCCACGGGAATCCAGGTCGGGTTCGGGTCGCCCTCGCCCTGCACGCTGGTGAGTTTCCCGTTCTTCTTGCGCCGAACCGTAATGGAGTTGTTGAGGGTCTGCATTACCAGCAGGATGATGACCCGCTCCGACCATTTCCGCGGAAACAGCAGGCGCAGTTTCAGCGGATTGCGCAGCATCATCGCGAAATACTGGCCCCAGCGGTGCCGCCGCGAGCCACCCTCGGTGAGGATCGTGTTCATCAGGCCCATCGCATTGCTGCCCTTGCCGTAGCGGCAGGGTTCGATGTGGGTGTTCTCGTCCGGGTGCCACGACGAGGTGATCGCCACGCCCTTCGTGTAATCGTGCTGGGGCTTGTCCATGCGCACGCCGAGCAGAGCCTCGGAGTTGGTGCGGGTCAGGAAGCCGAGCCGCGGTGAGATGGCCGGCAGCGTCGAGCCCTGCAGGGAGTGCAGCAACTTCTGCGTGTTGTACGTGCCGGCGGAGAAGACGACCTGATCGGCGGTGAACGTGTGCGGGTGCTTGCGGGCGAGGAGGCTGCCGGTGCGCACGGTGTCGACCGCGTAGCCGCCCGTGCTGAGCGGGCGCACCCCGGTGACCGTGGTCAGCGGGTGGACCTGCGCGCCCGCCCTCTCGGCCAGGGCCAGGTAGTTCTTGACGAGGGTGTTCTTGGCCCCGTGCCGGCAGCCCGTCATGCACTCGCCGCAGTTGAGGCAGCCGGTGCGCTCCGGCCCCGCGCCGCCGAAGTACGGGTCGGCGACCGTCTTGCCCGGCTCCTGGGCGCCGTCGCGGCCGAAGAAGACGCCGACGGGTGTCTTGACGAAGGTCTCCTGCTTGCCGAACTGCTCGGCCAGCTTGAACATCTCCCGGTCACTCGGGGTGTCGCCGGGGTAGGTCACGACGCCCAGCATCCGGCGGGCCTGGTCGTAGTGGGCCGAGAGCTCGGCCCGCCAGTCGGTGATGTGCGCCCACTGCGGGTCGTCGAAGAACGGCTGCGGCGGTTCGTAGAGGGTGTTGGCGTAGTTCAGCGAGCCGCCACCGACCCCCGCCCCGGCCAGGATCACGGCGTCCTTCAGCACGTGGATGCGCTGGATTCCGGTGCAGCCGAGCTTGGGCGCCCAGACGAAGTCGCGGACATGCCAGGAGTTCTTCGGCAGTTGGCCGTCGGCGAAGCGCCGGCCTGCCTCTAGGACACCGACCTTGTAGCCCTTCTCGGTCAGGCGCAGAGCGGTGACGCTGCCGCCGAAACCGGAGCCGATGACCAGGACGTCGTAGTCGGCCATTGCCGCCTTCTCTCAAGCTCGCTATTGACTGATGCTCAATAGGCAAGTTTAGTCGGACGTCAGAACAGAATCCACCCCGACGCGGCAATACCGCCTCCCGCCGGGGTCGACGGCGGTGGCGCGGTCCGTATATCGGCCGCTATGTCCGGCTTCGAGGCTCCCTAGCGCCGTCGTTCATGTTCCGTTCATCCGCAGGTTAGGGGCCGGTTCCCCAGGCTCCCTAGCGTCCCGCAAGACACAACAAAGGTTGTCTAACACGGATGGAGAATCCAGTGGGGCGTATTCGCCTTATCTCGCTCGCAACGCTCGTCGTTGCGGGATCGGTCGCGCTTGCGGCCTGTAGCTCTAGCGGTGGCTCGAAGTCGAGCGACTCGTCCACCCCGGCCGGCACCACCTCGTCGAGCAGCTCGAGCTCCAGCTCAGCGCCGGCCACGACCGTGAGCTGCCCGAGCGGCGGCACGCTGAACGCGGATGGTTCGTCGGCCCAGGCCAACGCCATGACCACGTTCATCACGGCCTACCAGAAGGCTTGCGCCGGTGTGACGGTCAACTACACCAGCACCAACTCCGGCCAGGGCGTCTCGGACTTCACCGCCGGCAAGATCGGCTTCGGCGGCTCGGACTCCGCGCTCAACCCGGCCAAGGGTGAGCCGGCCGCGGCCACCAAGGCTTGCGGCTCCACGGCCCTGGACATCCCCATGGTCACCGGCCCGATCGCCATCGCCTACAACCTCGCCGGTGTCAGCAACCTGACGCTCAACCCGACCGTCCTCACCCAGATCTTCCTCGGCAAGATCACCAAGTGGAACGACCCGGCGATCGCCAAGATCAACAGTGGCGTGACGCTGCCCTCCACGGCCATCTCGGTCTTCTTCCGCTCCGACCCGTCGGGTACGAGCAAGAACTTCGAGACGTACCTGCAGGCCAACGACCCGACCGACTTCACCTACACGCCGGACAAGCCGTGGCCGGGCAAGACCGGTTCGGGCGAGAACGGCTCGGCCAAGATCGCCAGCTCCTTGAAGAGCACCCCGGGCGGCATCGGCTACGTCGAGTGGTCCTACGCGGGCAATAACAGCCTCAGCGTCGCCAAGATCGACAACGGCGCTGGTGCGGTCGAGCTCACGCCGGCCACCGTCGGTGCCTTCGTCTCCAGCGCCGCGGTCGTCGGTACGGGCGACGACCTGTCGCTCAAGCTCGACTACGCAGCCAAGACCCCGGGTGCGTACCCGATCGACCTCGTCACCTACGAGATCGTCTGCTCCAAGTACAAGGACGCCGCAACTGGCGCCCTGGTGAAGTCGTTCCTGACCTTCACCTCGTCCGCTGCGCAGCAGGCCACGCTGCCGAGCCAGGGCTACGCCCCCCTGCCGGCCAGTGTTCTGACCAAGGTCCAGGCCGTGGTCGCGAAGATCAGCTAGTCCCGCAGTACGGCGATCGCGTCCCGCCGGCGGCTGAACCCAGCCGTCCGGCGGGACGCGAATCCTGCGTTTCGAACGTCCTCTCTACGCGCGCACAGACAGTGGGCCTCCATGCCAGACCGAGACAGTCCCCTCCGGGATGCCCAGCGTTCGGCGGGCGCGAACGGCCACGTGCCGGTTCAGACGCCGCCGATCATCGATCCGAATCCCGAGGTGACCATGCCTGACGAGCCCGTCGACGAGCTCAGTGTCGAGTTGCGCGCCGGAGGCGTCGCGGAGACGGCCCCCGGCCACCTCGTGGGCAGCGCTCAGCCGCTCGGCGTCGATGTCAGCGGCCCCGGCCCGGTCTCGACCGCACCGGCACCCAGTGGCAGCACCCCGAAGCGGCCGGGCGACCGAATCTTCTCAGCCCTGGCCAGCGGCTCGGGCCTCTTCATCGTGGTCCTCGTGGTCCTCGTGGGTGCCTTCCTGCTCTGGAAGGCGATCCCGGCGATCGGCGACGACAAGACCAACTTTTTGACCTCGCGGATCTGGAGCGTAGGCGACAGGGCGAATAGCTTCGGCATCGCCGGCCTGCTCTGGACCACGGTTCTGATCTCGGTCTTCGCGATGGTCGTGGCCGTGCCGATCGCGGTCGGGATCGCGCTCTTCGTCACCCACTACGCGCCGGCGCGGCTGGCCAAGCCCGTCGCCGCCGTGATCGACCTGCTCGCCGCGATCCCGTCGATCATCTACGGCATCTGGGGCATCGCGATCCTCGCGCCGCATCTCACGGGCGTCCAGAACGGGCTCTCCAGCGGGCTCGGCTGGATCCCGCTCTTCAAGCACCACAACAACGCGGTCGGCACGGTCTTCGACGGCGGCGTGGTCCTCGCGATCATGATCCTGCCGATCATCACCTCGATCTCGCGGGAGGTCTTCCAGCGCACGCCGCGGCAGAACATCGAAGCGGCGCTGGCCCTCGGCTCCACCCGCTGGGAGATGATCCAGCTCGCCGTGCTGCCCTACGGCCGCCCCGGCGTCGTCAGCGGCGCGATGCTCGGCCTCGGCCGCGCGCTCGGCGAGACGATCGCCATCACCATTATCGTGTCGACGGCCGGCAACGGCGCCCCGTTCGACGCCTCGCTCTTCGGCAAGGGCAACACCTTCGCCTCGCAGATCGCCACCGGCGGTGACGCGCTCTTCGCCCACCCCGGCCCGTTCATCGCGGCCGGCCTGGTGCTCTTCGTCCTGACGTTCCTCGTCAACGCCGCCGCCCGTGCGGTGGTCAACCGGAAGACGGTCTCCTGATGACCCTGGCTGCAGAGACGCCTACCACCGCGTTCGCCTCCAACCTCCGGGCGAGGCGCACGAAGAACAACATCGCCACGGTCGTGATGACCGGCTGCTTCCTGGTCGCGCTGGTCCCGCTCATCTGGCTGCTCTGGACCGTGATCAGCAGGGGCTGGCGGGTGATGGTCCATGCCGACTGGTTCTCCCAGGACCAGCGACTCACGCAGGACTGGCGCACGCCAGGCGGAGGGGCTCTGCACGCGATCATCGGCACGCTCGAGCAGGTGCTGGTCTGCTCGCTGATCAGCGTGCCCGTCGGGGTGCTCGCGGCCGTCTATCTGGTCGAGTACGGCACCGGCAAGCTCCGCTCGGCCGTCACCTTCATGGTCGACATCCTCACCGGCGTCCCGTCGATCGTCGCGGCGCTGTTCATCTACCTCATCTTCATCATCGAGTTCGGTGCAGGCTTCGCCGGCATCTATGTATCGCTGGCGCTCGTGCTGCTCATGATCCCGGTGATCGTGCGCACCACCGAAGAGATGCTCAAGCTCGTCCCGAACGAACTCCGTGAGGCCTCTTACGCGCTTGGCGTGCCGAAGTGGAAGACGATCGCCAAGATCGTGCTGCCGACCGCCTTCAGCGGCATCCTCACCGGCATCGTCCTCGGCGTGGCCCGGGTGGCTGGCGAGACGGCACCGGCTCTGATTCTCGTCCAGTACAGCGCGTCGAGGAACAGCAACCTTCTCCACGGCAATCAGGCTTCGTTGCCGCTGTTCATCTACAGCCAGTTCCCGAACTACGCGAACGTGGGCAGCAAAGAGAATGCGTTCACCCACGTCAAGGAAGTCACCAACAACTACGCCGCCGGCCGCATGTGGGCCGCTGCGCTCACCCTGATCCTCCTCATCGCACTTCTCAACCTCGTTGCTCGGCTCATCTCGCGCCGCAGCAAGGTCTCCAACTAGCGAAACGGCGAACCCATGGCCAAGCGCATCGACGTCAGCGACGTCAACATCTACTACGGCAAGTTCCTCGCGGTCAGCGACGTCAACCTGACGATCCAGCCCCGCTCGGTGACGGCGTTCATCGGCCCGTCCGGCTGCGGTAAGTCCACGGTGCTGCGCACGCTCAACCGGATGCACGAGGTGATCGCGGGCGCCCGAGTCGAGGGCACCGTCGCCCTGGACGGCGAGGACATCTATGGCGCGGGCGTCGACCCGGTCGATGTCCGCCGCACGATCGGCATGGTGTTCCAGCGCCCGAACCCGTTCCCGACGATGTCCATCTACGACAACGTCGTGGCCGGCCTGAAGCTCGGCAGCAAGAAGATCTCCAAGAGCGAGCTGGACGGCGTCGTCGAGAGCTCGCTGCGCTCGGCGAACCTCTGGGACGAGGTGCGCAACCGCCTCAGCAAGCCGGGCTCGGGTCTCTCCGGTGGACAGCAGCAGCGGCTGTGCATCGCGCGTGCCATCGCGGTGAAGCCGCAGGTGCTGCTGATGGACGAGCCCTGCTCAGCACTCGACCCGATCTCGACGCTCGCCATCGAGGACCTGATCCAGGAGTTGAAGACGAAGTACACGATCGTGATCGTCACGCACAACATGCAGCAGGCCGCGCGAGTCTCCGAGCGCACCGCGTTCTTCAACCTGGCCGGTATCGGCAAGCCCGGCCAGATGGTCGAGATCGATGACACTGACAAGATCTTTTCCAACCCCGCCGACAAGCGCACCGAGGACTACATCTCCGGCCGATTCGGGTAAGCCCGTTCCTGTATCGCGCCGCCCGAGCTCCTACCGAAGGAAGTACTCATGAGAGACGTCTACCACGACGAACTGGACGACATCGGCAAGGGCGTCATCGAGATGACGAACCTGGTCGCCATCGCCATGGACCGGGCGACCTCGGCGCTGCTCGACGCGAACCTGGCACAGGCCGAGGCCGTGATGGCGGCCGACAAGCGCATCGACACACTCCGGACCGACCTCGAGGAACGCACCTTCCAGGTGATCTCGCGGCAGCAGCCGGTAGCCACCGACCTGCGTGTGCTGATCAGCACGATCCACCTCACGGCCGATCTCGAGCGGATGGGCGACCTCGCCGACCACGTCGCCAAGATCGCCCGGCTGCGGTTTCCCGAGTCGGCGGTGCCTGAGGAGGCGCGCGACGTCATCTCCCAGATGGGTGAGGTGGCCCGTTCGCTGGTCACCAAGGTCGCCGATGTCGTCGACGGCCGCGACATCGCACTCGCCCAGGCCATCGAGGCCGAGGACGACTCGATGGACGCCCTGCGTCGCAAGCTCTTCACCCTGGTGCTCTCGCCGAACTGGTCGCGGGGCACGGAGGCAGCCATCGACATGACGCTGCTCGGTCGCTACTACGAGCGCTACGCAGACCACGCGGTAGCCGTCGCCCGGCACACGATCTTCATCGTCACCGGCCGCCGCCCGGAGCACTAGGCGTGTCCGATGCGGTCTCGCTCGGTGCCCCCGACACGCCGGGGGAGCCCGAGCTGCTGGAGGTCGGTGATGTCGTCCTCAACCGAGCTGCGTTCCGGGTGACGGTGGCTGGGCGGTCGCTTGCGCTGGCTCGCCAGGAGTTCCGGCTGCTCGAGCTGCTGATGTCCAACGCCGACCGCGTCCTGACGAGTTCAGCAATCCTGGACGCGGTGTGGGGGCCGACCTTCACCGGCGACCCAGGCACGCTGGCGGTGCACATGCTGAGGCTGCGCAACAAGCTGGAGCGGGAGCCTGGTGGTCTGCAGCACCTGCGTACCGTGCGCGGCGTCGGCTACATCTTCGACACCGACCCGGTCTAGGTCAGTCGCCCAGCGACCACTGGACATCCACGTCGTACTCCTCGAAGCCGACCTGCAGGTAGAGCCGCATGGCGGCGGTGTTCGTGTCGTCGACGTAGAGCAGTACCTCGGGACAACCGCGTTCGGCGAGGTGGGCCAGACCGAGCTCGAGCAGCAGACGGCCAAGGCCGAGGCCCTGAGCCACCGGGTCGATCCCGATCACGTACACCTCACCGGCGCCGCCGGCGTGGATCTTCGTCCAGTGGTAGCCGAGCAGCTCCGTGCCCCGCCATGCCATCAGGAAGCCGGCCGGGTCGAACCACGGTTCGGCTTCGCGGGCCTCGATGTCCGCGCGCTGCAGCCGCCCCTGCTCGGGGTGGTGGGCGAACGCTGCGGCGTTCACCCGCACCCAGTCGTCCTCGTCCTGGCCGATGCGGAACGGCGCGATGCGGATGTCGTCGGGGACGGGCAGCGACAGCAGCGGCAGCTTGGTGCTGCGGCGCAGCTGGTGCAGCGTGCGCGTGGGCAGGTAGCCATGCGTGGCCAGCAGGTCGCCTAGACCGCTGCGCTTGCCGTGTGACCAGACGGTGCGCAGCCGGCCGGCCCAGCTGTCGACGATCTCGTCCACCTCGCCCATGACCTCGCCATCGCTGCCATCGAGCTGGCCATAGCCGACCAGAACTCCACCGTCGTGGGCGAGCAGGTGAGCGACGCCGCCCGAGCTGAGCTGGGTCAGCGCCTGGTCCGAGAGCGGCGGCTGGCCGTCGCGCGCCTCGATCCGTTCAGCGAGGGCGCGCACCTGGGCGCGTTCGTCGGCCGAAAGCCCGGCAGGTGAACTCAGCTCGACGGGCACGCCGACAACGCTAGCGCGATCGGTCTGAGAACACCGGGTTCAGAGCGCGGAGTCGATCGCCTCGTCGACGTCCTGGGTCTCCACGACGCGCGAGGAGTGCGGGTCGGATGCGTTCGGTCGGACGAACTTGTAGCCGACGTTGCGCACGGTGCCGATCATGGCCTCGTGCTCGGGGCCGAGCTTGGCACGCAGCCGCCGCACGTGTACGTCGACGGTGCGGGTGCCACCGAAGTAGTCGTAGCCCCAGACCTCCTGCACCAGGTGCGAGCGGGTGAAGACCCGGCCCGGGTGCTGGGCGAGGAACTTCAGCAGCTCGAACTCCTTGTAGGTGAGGTCGAGCGCCCCCCCGCAGAGCCGGGCCGTGTAGGTGGTCTCGTCGATTGTCAGGTCACCGATGTCGACGTGCTCGGGCAGCTGCTCGGACTGCGCGGAGCGGCGGTCGACGGCCAGCCGCAGCCGGGCGTCGAGTTCGGCCGGCCCCGCGGTGTCGAGGATGATGTCGTCTACGGTCCACTCCGCGGAGATGGCGATGAGGCCGCCTTCGGTGAGCACGCCGATCGTCGGCACCGTGATCCCCACCGCGGCCAGCACCCGGGTGAAGCCGCGCGCAGCAGCGAGGTCGCGACGGGCGTCGAGCAGGATGGCGTCGCCCAGCGGGCGGTCGACGAGAGCCGAGGCGTCGAGCGGCAGCACGGTGACCCGGTGCGGCAGCAGCCCTAGGGCCGGTAGCACCTCAGCCGTGGGCTGGCGGGCCGTGGTGAGAAGGATCAGGTCCATGTGCGCCTCCCGAATCCGAACATTGAGGCTCGATCGGGTGATCGAGCTTCCATGCCGCCGGGGCCGCGCTGCCCACGATGACTCCTGACAGTAGAGAATACCGGTCGTGGCCAGCCCAGTCTCCGTTGCCTTCACCACCTCTGACGGCGTCCGCCTCGCCGGGCTGCACTGGGACACGGGGCTACGCGACTTCGCCTGCGTGGTTGCGCACGGTTTTACCGGTTCGTCCGCCGACCCGAATGTCCAGACGATCTCCCGGCTGCTGGCCGCCCGCGGGTTCGGGGTCCTCTCCCTCGACTTCCGGGGACACGGCGCCTCGGAGGGCCTAAGCACGGTCGGTGACCAGGAGATCCACGACGTCGCCGCGGCCGTCGGCTGGCTCCGCGAGCACGGCTACGAGCGGGTGGCGGTGCTCGGCTGGTCGATGGGCGGTTCATCGGTGCTGCGCTACGCCGGCCTCGGCGGTGACGCCGACGCCGTGGTGAGCGTCAGCTCGCCGGGGCGCTGGTTCGAGCGCGGCACCCGGCCGATGCGCATCGTGCACTGGCTCTGCGAGACCCGCACGGGACGGGTGGCGCTGCGGCTCGGCCGCCGCACCCGGCTGGCCGCGGGCGCCTGGGTCGAGGTGCCGGCCGCCCCGCACGAGGTGGTCGGCGCGATCGCCCCCACCCCGCTGCTGATCGTCCACGGCGATGCCGACCACTACTTCCCGATGGAGCACCTGGAGCTGCTCCGCTCGGCCGCACCCGGTGCCGCGGTGTGGGTCGAGACGGGCATGGGGCACGCCGAGACCGCCACCAGCCCGGAGCTGGTGAACCGGATCGCCGACTGGCTGCACGCTACGACTGCGGGTGTCGGCGCTGCCGATCTCTGCGACGATGGCACCCGTGACTGAGGCGGAGGCGGAGCGCATCGACGCCGAGGAGCGCTTCAACTTCAACGGCAGCATCGGCGTCGCGCTGCTGGTGGCGGCGGTGCTCGGCTGGACGACGCGCACCGGTGCCCTGCCGCTGCTCATCGGGATCGCCGCCGTGCAGGCACTGCTCGGCTTCGCCTGGGTCTTCGGCCTCGCCGTGCCCGGGCGGCGCGGCGCCCTGATCCTCGCCGCGCTGGCGTCGGCCGCCGCGGACGTCACGGTCTCGGTCTGGCCGCACAGCCAGCTCGGCACGCTGCTGGCCGTCTTCGGGCTGGCCATGCCCACCCTCTTCGTCCACCAGCTCTCGCGCGGCGCGGTGCGGGTGCGGGTGATCGAGTCGCTCGGGGGAGTGGCGCTGCTCGTCCTCACCGAGGTCTCTCTGCCGGCCCTGCTGCAGCTTCGGCACGAGTTCGTCTCGGCGCGGGTCGGCGACGACGTCAGCTTCGGCGTCGTCATCATCGGCTTCGGGGCGCTCGTGGTGGGCTTCCTCGTCGACATGATCGTGGCGGCGCCCCGCTTCGACGTCGAGGTGCCGCGCGGCCTGCTCGCCCTGCTGGCCTCAACCGGCTTCGGCGGCTCGGCCGGTTACCTCACGCTGCGCCACTCGGCGGAGTTCATCGGCGGTCGCGGCGCCTTCGCCGGGGCGGCACTGGGTGCGGTGGTCGGCCTCTTCGGGGTGGCCGTCGCCTTCATCGAGCACGAGGTGCCGCTGGCCGAGGGGGGCTTCGCGCGCCGGGTGCGCCCGGTGCTGGCGGTGCTCATCCCGTTCTGCCTGCTCGCGCCGGTGGCCTTCCTGCTCTGCCTCGCGATCCGCGCCTGAGGCTTCGGCTGCGTCATGACGATCCTGCTGATCGTGCTCGTCATCGTGATCGGGCTCGCCATCTGGCTGGCGCTCTCCGACCAGGTGATCGCCCGGCTGGCCGAACGCAAGGCCTCGGAGTACCTCGAGGCGCCGCTCGGCGTGCCGGCGCGCGTGCGGCTGAACGGAACACCCTTCCTCACGCAGGCGCTGCGGGGGCGCTACACCGAGATCGAGGTGACGAGCCACGGTCTGCAGCTGGGCGACATCGCCGGGGCGTCACTCTCGGCGAACCTCTTCAACTCCTACCTGCCGCTGCGCGACCTGCTCGGTGGCCGTGCCCGCGAGCTGCCTTGCGAGCGGGTGGTAGGTCATGTCGTGCTGCCGTACTCGGAGCTGGCACGCGTGGCCAAGGTGCCGGGGCTGAGCCTGACCTTCGAGGAGGGGCAGCTGATCGCCGCGGCGTCGCTGCCCGTTCCCGGCATCAGCCAGCTGGCCCGGGTGAGCGGGCGCGCGGAGCTGACCGTCACCGGCGGCAGCGGGGTGTGGCTGCGGGTGCGGGGCATCGCCGTGGCCGGGATCAGCCTCCCCGGCATCGTCGTCAACCAGCTGCTGCCCGCCCTCAACGTGCCGATCCCGCTGCCGCCGCTGCCCTATGGCCTGGCGCTCGACAGCCTCCAACCCCGCGCCGACGGCATCCTCGCCTCCGGCTCGGCGCGGGCTGTGGTGTTCCGCCGGCTGCCGGTCCCCGGACGCTGATCGGCGCACCGCCCGGTCCCGCTGGGTCTGCACAGGCGGTCCAGGTGGCAATTGCGCCGCGGGCCCCGCTACCCTTGGCCGCATGGGCCCCTTGCTCACCTCTCGCCGCGCGGTGGATCTGTGCCGTGTGGGCAACTGCGCCTGTCCGCGCTGAGGCCAGCTTCTTCATCGCAAGACCTGTGCCCGCCACCAACCTCCGGCCGGTACCGCCATGCCTATTCCTAGTCATTCCACGCCACGAATCCATCAATGAGGAGAACAACCATGAGCCGCGCTGACGTGCTCGTCTCGGCCGACTGGGCCGAGGAGAACCTGAACACCGACGGTGTCGTGTTCGTCGAGGTCGACGAAGACACCTCCGCCTACGACGGTGGCCACATCGCGGGTGCGGTGAAGCTGGACTGGAAGACCGAACTCCAGGACCAGGTTCGCCGTGACTTCGTCAACAAGGAGCAGTTCGAGGCCCTGCTGTCGGCCAAGGGCATCGGCAACGACGACACCGTCGTGCTCTACGGCGGCAACAACAACTGGTTCGCTGCCTACGCCTACTGGTACTTCAAGCTCTACGGCCACGACAGCGTGAAGCTGCTCGACGGCGGCCGCAAGAAGTGGGAGCTGGACGGCCGCGAGCTGTCGAAGGACTCGGTCTCCCGTCCGGCCACCAGCTACACCGCCAAGGACCAGGACCTCTCCATCCGCGCCTTCCGTGACGAGGTCGTCGCGGCCATCGGCACGCAGAACCTCGTCGACGTCCGCTCGCCCGACGAGTTCTCCGGCAAGCTGCTCGCCCCGGCGCACCTGCCGCAGGAGCAGAGCCAGCGTGGCGGCCACATCCCCACCGCACTCAACGTGCCGTGGAGCAAGGCCGCGAACGAGGACGGCACCTTCAAGTCCGACGACGACCTGCGCAAGCTCTACATCGACGAGGCCGGCCTGGACACGGGCAAGGACACCATCGCCTACTGCCGCATCGGTGAGCGTTCGTCGCACACCTGGTTCGCGCTGCACGAGCTCCTCGGCGAGCCGAACGTCAAGAACTATGACGGCTCGTGGACCGAGTACGGCTCCCTCGTCGGCGTCCCGATCGAACTGGGCGCCTGAGATGTGTGGCGCACCGGCTCAGACGCCGACGATCCCCACGGGCATCGACCTCACCAAGGAGACCGTGATCTACGGCGTCGTCTCCAAGGGCGACGCCGCAGTGCCGGCCGCCTACGTGCGGCTGCTCGACTCCACCGGTGAGTTCACGGCCGAGGTCGTCACCTCGGCCACCGGCGACTTCCGCTTCTTCGCCGCGCCGGGTGAGTGGACGCTGTCGGTCATGCACAAGGACGGCAACGGCCGGCGCGAGGTCAGCGCTCCGGAGCCTGGCCTGGTCGAGGCGTCGATCGTCCTGAACTAGGTTCCAGCTCAAATAGTGGTTCGGAAGCGGGCGCCACGCCCGCTTCCGAACCACTATTTGCGTTAGTAGACCAGCGCTTGGACGTCCGGCTGGAGGACCTCGTCGACGAAGCTGGCGCTGCCGGCGATCCGTGCCCCGGGCAGCAGGTCGGCCTCGGTGATGCCGCGCCGTGCCGCGCACTGGGTGCAGACGGTCACCGCCTCGGCGCCCAGCAGCGCGTCCCGCAGATCGGCGAGCGGGGCCGAGTGCGGTAGCTCGACGGCCTCGGCACGTCCGGCCACCGCCAGCCAAGCAGCCTCACCGGTGAGCCAGAGCGACACCTCCACCCCGGAGGCCAGAGCGGTGGCGGACACCGTGAAGGCCTGCGCACAGCGCTCGACCTCGTCGACCCCCGCGGTGCACTTCACGACGAGGGGGCGCAGGGGGCGGTCAGCGTCAACGGGCATAGCGATATCCTGCCTGTATGGAGGCGACCTATCTCGTCCTGCTGATCGCAACGTTCCTGGCGATCGGCGTATTCGCGTTCTACATCCTGTCGAAGTTGTTCGCCGGGCAGCGCTGAGCAGCCGATGCTGACCCCGGATACCGCCGACCTGCGCACCGGGGCGCCGCTGCACGAGGCGCTGCTCGCGCTGCTGCCCCTGGTGGGTGTCTGGTCCGGTGACGGCACCGGGGTCTCCCCGCACGGCAGCGAGTTCCGCTACGGCCAGCAGCTGCAGTTCGTCCACGACGGTCGTCCGTTCCTGGCCTACGAGTCGCGCGCCTGGCTCCTAGACGCCGACGGTGGCGTGCTCCGGCAGGCCTGGCGGGAGTCGGGCTTCTGGCGCCCCGGTGCCGGCGAGGACGACGTCGAGGTGGTGCTGGCGTCCAACACCGGCGAGGCGCTCGTGTACGCGGGTGTGGCCGGTGACCTCACCTGGGAGCTGGCCACCACCTCCGCCCAGGCCGCGGCCACCGCCAAGGCCGTCGACGGCGAGCGGCGCTTCTACGCACTGGTGGGTGAGACGCTCGCCTACGCCACCGAGCTCGCACCCGCTGGCGCCGCCTTCGCCCCGCACCTCAACGCGCGCCTCGAACGGGTCTGAGCACAGCCAACTTCGCCCGGCCCG
>JAOPUX010000188.1 GCA_025963285.1 Jatrophihabitans sp. | reverse complement strand
TCGATCAGGGCGACGTTGATCCAGTCGTTCCCGGTGCCCTCGGCGAAGGCGAAGGAGAGGACGACCACCCCGATCAGCAGGGTGCGCGGTTCACGCCAGCGCCGTGCGGCCGTCCTGCGCTGGCTGCCGTGGCTCGCCGGTTCGGCAGCCGCGTCGGGCAGGAACGCGCGGACGCTGAGCGGCACCACGATCCCGACGATGACGGCCACCACGCTCAGATGCATCGTCACCGACACGTGCAGGGCCACCATGGCGGCCCCGAGCAGTGCACCGAGCACGGTGCCCAGGCTGTAGCCGGCGTGGAATCGGGGCATGATCGACCGGCCCACCTGGCGCTCGACATGGGCGCCCTGCACGTTCATCGCGACGTCCCACGCCCCGTTGGCGAAGCCGAGGATGAAGAGCCCGACGACCAGTGCTGCAACGCCGAGCCGGTAGCCCGAACCGATGACGGCAAGGGCCAGCCCCACGAAGACCGCCATCACCATGACGGTGCGGCGAGTGCCGAAGCGCGCGACGATCAGCCCGGAGAGCGGCAGCGAGATGAGCGAGCCGACGGCGATGGCGAGGAGCACCACGCCGAGGCTGGCCGGCGTGAGGTGCAGCCGAGCCTTGACCTGGGGGATGCGTGCGGCCCAGCTGGCGAAGGCGAAGCCCGCGCCGATGAAGGCGCCGTAGGTGGCGCGCACCGCCGACTGTGTGGCCTGCTCGGCAGTGTCAGACACGCAGCACCTCGACGCCGGCGGCCAGCAGCGGCGCGATGTCCCCGCTGCTGGTGGCGCGGTCGGTGACGACGACGTCGAAGGACGACACCGGGCAGACCACCGCCATCGCGGCGTGGGCGAACTTGGTGTGGTCCAGGACGAGTACGCGCCGGGCTCCCGCCGCGAAGAGCGCCTGCTTCACCGCCGCATCGCCGAGGTCGTGCGCGGTCACCTGCCCCTCCGGGCTCACCCCACAGCAACCGAGCACGACGGTGTCGAAGCGCAGCGTCGCGATGCCGGCCAGGGCCAGCGGGCCGACCAGGGCAAGCTCTCCGGGGCGGGTCTCCCCGCCGGGCAGGATCAGCCGGATCGACGCCGATCCCGCGAGCACGCTGGCGGCGTGCAGCGACAGCGGGAGCACCGTCAGCCGGCGGGCGGCGACGGCGCGGGCCACCTCGAGGGTGGTGGTGCCGCTGTCGAGCGCCACCGCCTCACCGTCGGCGATCAGGGCCGCCACCGCCGCCGCGATGCGCCGCTTCTCCTCGACGGCGTCGGCCTCGCGCATGCCGAAGGGCAGTTCGTCGCCGCGCATCAGCAGGCTGACCGCCCCGCCCCGGATGCGGCGAGCCACCCCCTGCTCGACGAGCTGATCCAGGTCGCGGCGGATCGTCATCTCGGCGGCCCCGAGTTCGGTGGCGGCGGTGGCGACATCGACGCGGCCGTCGCGGCGCAGCGCGTCGATCAGTCGGCTCGTCCGCAGGCTCGCATCCACAGTCTGAACGTACAGGAGGGATGTTCATACAAACAACTTTGATGTTCGAAAGCGGACAAGCCCCTAAGGTCGTCGGCGTGGAGATCGCCGGGTTTTCGGTAGCCGATCCGCCCGAAGCGTGGACGGCCGCCGGCTTCCGCCTTGACGCGGACGGCAGCTGCCGGATCGGCGGGGTCCGCGTGCGCCTCGTCGGGCGTGCCGCCGGGCGCGGCATCACCGGCTGGGCGCTGCGGGGCCTGCCGGCGGCGGTCGACGAGGTCGATGGCGTGCCGACCAGCCTCGCCGCGGCAGAGCCGACGAGTGGTGCCGTGCACCCCAACGGCGTGACGCAGCTCGACCATGCCGTGCTGATGACGCCGGACCTGGACCGCACCGTCACCGCGCTGGCCGCACTCGGAACGGCGCCGCGTCGCGAACGCGACGCCGAGCTCGGCGGCGCGGCGGTGCGGCAGGTGTTTTACCGCTGCGGCGAGGTCGTCCTCGAGGTGATCGGCACGCCCGGGGTACACGGTGCGGGCCCGGCTACGCTCTGGGGGCTCACCCACACCGTCCGCGACCTCGACGCCGCGGCAGCGCTACTGGGTGAGGCCGCCGGACGGGTGAAGGATGCCGTCCAGCCCGGGCGTCGGATCACTACCCTGCGGCACCGCGAACTCGGCATGTCGGTGCCCACCGCCCTCATCTCGGCCGTGCCCTAGCATCCGAGGCATGGACATCTCAGGAGCTAGTGCAATCGTCACCGGTGGCGCCTCGGGCATCGGTGCCGCCTGCGCCCGCCAGCTTGCCGCCAAGGGTGCGAAGGTTGTCATCGCCGACCTCAACGCCCCCGCCGGCGAGGCACTGGCGCAGGAGATCGGCGGCGCCTTCGTCACGGTCGACGTCACCAACACCGAGCAGATCAAGGCCGCCGTCCTCAAGGCGCTCGAACTCGGCCCGCTCTGGGCGCTGGTGAACTCGGCCGGTATCGGCTTTGCCCAGCGCACGATCGGTAGGGACGGTGAGTTCGAGTCGGCCGCTGACCTGGAAGCCTTCAAGAAGGTCATCAACATCAACCTCATCGGGACGTTCGACGCCACCCGCCTGGCGGCCACCGCGATGAGCCGCAACACCCCGAACGAGAACGGCGAGCGGGGAGCCATCGTCAACATGGCCTCCGTCGCCGCCTTCGACGGCCAGATCGGGCAGGCCTCCTACTCCGCCTCCAAGGGCGGTGTCGTCGGCATGACCCTGCCGGTGGCCCGTGACCTGTCGGCCTCGGGCATCCGGGTCAACACGGTCGCCCCCGGCCTCATCGACACCCCGATCTACGGGGAGGGTGAGCAGTCCGAGCTCTTCAAAGCAAACCTTGGCCAGAACGTCCTCTTCCCGAAGCGCCTCGGCGTCCCGGACGAGCTCGCCTCGATGGTGATCGAGTGCGTCACCAACTCCTACATGAACGCCGAGACCATCCGCGTCGACGGCGGCATCAGGATGCCCCCGAAGTAGGTGAGTGACGGGGCGGCCCCTGCGGGGCGGGGGGGCCGCCGTCGCAGCCATCCGCCCCTCGTTCCTCGGGGCTCCCGCCAGGCCCGTCCACGCTCCTTGCGGCCCCCGCCCCTCCGGGGCCGCTCACTCTTTCAGGCCGGCAGGCGGGCGCCGCTGAGGTAGGCGATGCGGGGCTTCGTCTCGCCGGGGAGCAGGACGCGTCGCCAGTGCACGCGGTAGCTCCGCGACGGCGTGGTCCCACGGAGCCAGACCACGCGGGTGCCGTGCGCCAGGTCGCTGCGGACGGCGGCCGGTGTCCGGGCGGAGTTCGAGCAGGCGGTGGCGTAGGAGAGCCGCAGGTTGTCGACGTGCCCGATCAGCAGACAGGGCTGCCCGACGCCGAGTCGGTGCAGTGCCGCGGCGTCGCCGAGCACAGCACGGTCGGCGGTACGCGTGGCCGGCGCCAGGTTCGAGACGATCACGTGTGCCTGCAACGCGGTGTTGGCCACCAGGCCGCCGATGAGCACGACCTGCAGCAGCCGGCGCCAGTGGCTGCGGCGGACGGCTCGTAGCAGCGCGATGGCTCCGGCAGCAGCGGGGAGGGAGAGCAGGGCATAGGTCGGGATGAGGAAGCGCGGTGCGGCATAGGTGACGGTGAAGACGTACTGGCTCGCCATGGCCAGTGCCACCACGACCATGATCACCTCAGCGCGGCGCCGGGTGGCGATCACCCCGATCGCGACGAGCACGGCCGCCACCACCCACCACAGCTGGTAGGCCACCGGCGCGTCCGCGGCACAGCCGGCGCGGCAGAGCACTGGACCGGCCAGCGTCCGGGCCTGCGCGGCGCCGGCGAAGTGCAGGCCGCCACCGCCCTGCTCGGCCTGCGAGGCATGCACGCGGGCCATCAGCCCGCCGTAGCTGGTCTGGGCCTCCACGACCCACTCGCCGATGCCGATCCCCGCGCCGAGCACCAGCGCCGCGACGACCCGCAGCCGGCGCCGCAGCGGCACCTTCACGAGCAGCACGCAGACCCCGAGTGCCCCGCCGGCGAAGAGCGCGTCGGAGGGGCGCAGCAGCGCGATCCACAGCGCCGCGAGGCCGACGGCCACCAGCTGACGGCGCCGCCCCTCGTCCAGGTAGCGCAGGGCGTAGCCGCAGGTACCGACTGCGGCGAAGGCCACCCACTCGTTGGGCATGACCTCGAAGCCGTAGTACGTCACGGTCCACAGGGTTGAGACCATGAGCGCAGCGAGGGGGACGAGGTACCCGCTGCGCAGCCGCAGCCAGGGGGCGAAGCCGGCGTAGAGCGCGACGCCGGAGAGCGCCGTCACCCAGACGCGCACCGCGGCCACCGAGTCCGTCCAGGAGGTGATCGGCGCGGCGATCAGCGTGGCTCCGCGCGCCCGCGGAGCGGAGAAGTAGCCGGCCGGTACGTGAGCGTTGATCTGGCTCAGGTAGACGGTCTCGTCGACGCCGAACCACCAGTGCACGCCGAGCAGGACGAGCGGGGAGAGCGCATGCAGTACGGCCACCACGACCAGCAGGGTCCGCGGCCGTCGCCACCACGGCTGCTCGGCGAGTTCGCCGGCCTGGCCGGTGGTGGAGATCGGCCGCCTGAGCAGCGCTGAGGTGGTCATCGGGCCTCCGCGTAGCGCCGGACGGCCACCTGGTCGCTGCGGCGGGTCCGCAGCCGCCACGGCACGGCAGCCGACTCCAGCTGCACGCGCCAGCTCATCTTCGACGCGCCGGCCGCCCGCTCACTGAAGACGATCGGCACCTCGGTGATGCCGATGCCGAGCTGGCGGGTGCGGTGGTTCATCTCGACCTGGAAGCTGTAGCCGCTGCTGTCGGTCGTGCCGAAGTCGATCTCGTGCAGGGTGGTGGCGGTCCAGGCCTTGAAGCCGGCGGTGGCGTCGCGGACCCCCAGGCGCAGGATCGCGTTGACGTAGCGGTTGGCCCACACGGACAGCTGCCTGCGCCGCCAGGGCCAGTCGGTGGCCGTGGCGCCACCGGGCACGTAGCGGGAGCCGATGACGAGACCGATGCCGTCGCGGCCCAGCGCCTCGATCATGGTGGGGATCACCGAAGTGGGGTGCGAGAGGTCGGCGTCCATCTGGATCACCACGTCAGCCCCGGTGCTGAGCGCGTAGGAGAAGCCGACCCGGTAGGCGACGCCGAGCCCCTGTGGGCGGCTGCGGTGCAGCACGCGCACCCGGCCCGCGGAGCGCTCGGCCAGCTCGTCGGCGATCCGGCCGGTGCCGTCAGGGGAGTTGTCGTCGACGATCACGACGTGCAGGCCGCCGACCGGCAGCTCCAGCAGGGCCTCGACGAGAGGCGGCAGGTTGTCACGCTCGTTGTAGGTGGGGACGACGACGACGGTCTTGACCAGTTCACGGACAGCGTTCATCTGCCCAGGGTGCGTAACGGAATCTGAAGGTCGTCTGACCGGCAGGATTTCTCTAGGTGTCCTCTCAGTGCCGCGGCCTACCTGCCCTGAGCAGAACCTGACGAGGACAGATCTCCGGGCCGATCTCGGGGTCATCCCCGACGTAATTCATTGGTAGCCACGCGAGGATCTCGATGAGTCCAGCAACCAGACAAGGCGGTTACCCATGAGTCACGGCACCCTTCGCGGAGCGCGGCGATGATCGAGGCCAGCGCACTGACCAAGCACTACGGCGCGAAGACGGCCGTCGACGGCCTGAGCTTCGTGGTCAAGCCTGGCGTCGTCACCGGCTTCCTCGGCCCCAACGGCGCCGGCAAGTCGACCGTGATGCGTCTGCTGCTGGGCCTCGACCGCCCTAACTCCGGCTCCAGCCTGATCAACGGCAAGACCTACGTCGACCTGCCCGCGCCGCTGCGCGAGGTGGGCGCCCTGCTCGAGGCCCGGGCCGTCCACACCGGACGGTCGGCGCGAAACCACCTGCTGGCGATGGCCGCGACCAACGGCATCCCGCGCCGCCGCGTCGATGAGGTGCTGGGACTGGTCGGCCTGGACGAGGTGGCCGGGAAGCGGGCCGGCGGTTTCTCCCTCGGCATGGGGCAGCGCCTCGGTATCGCGTCGGCGCTGCTCGGCGACCCCGGTGTGCTGCTGCTCGACGAGCCGGTGAACGGTCTGGACCCCGACGGGATCCTCTGGATCCGCAACCTGCTGAAGGCCCTGGCGGCGGAGGGGCGCACCGTCTTCGTCTCCTCGCACCTCATGAGCGAGATGGCGCTCACCGCCACCGAGCTGGTGGTGGTGGGCCGCGGCAGGTTGATCGCGGCCGGCAGCGTCGACGAGCTGATCCACAGCGCCTCCAGCGGGGTGGTGCTGGTGCGCAGCGCGGCCACCGAGCGGCTGGCCGCGGCGCTGCAGGGTGACGGCCGCACCGTCAGCCTGGTGGGCGGCGACACGCTGCACGTCACCGGAACCGACAGTGCCGGCATCGGCCTGATCGCGGCCCGCGAGCAGATCGCCCTGATCGAACTCACGCCACAGCAAGCCACCCTGGAGGAGGCCTTCATGGAGATCACCAAGGACTCGGTCGAGTACCACGGCGGCACCCTTGCCCCGGCTGCCGCCGGAGGGCCTCGATGACCGCCACGCTGAGCCGCCCGACCGATCTCGGCCCGGGGCGGGTCACCCAGGTCGGCGTGCTGCGGTCGGAGTGGATCAAGCTGCGTTCGCTGCGCTCGACCTGGTTCAGCCTGCTGGCCGCCTTCGTGATCATCGACGGCCTGGGCACGCTCTTCTCGGCGCTGCGGGCGCACGACATCAACCAGCACGGCGGCGCGGGCTTCGACTTCGACGCCACCGAGGTCAGCCTTCGCGGGGTCTTCCTGGCGCAGCTCGCGATCGGCGTGCTGGGCGTGCTCGTGATCTCCGGCGAGTACAGCACCGGCATGATCCGCTCCTCGCTGGCGGCGGTGCCGAGGCGCACTCCGGTGCTCGTGGCCAAGGCCGCCGTCTTCGCCGGGGTGGTGCTGGGCTTCTCGCTCGTCGCCTCCTTCGGCGCGTTCATGATCGGCCAGCAGGTGCAGGCGAGCACCCACCTGCAGGCATCGCTGAGCACGCCCGGTGCCTGGCGCGCCATTGTCGGGGCGGCGCTCTACCTGACGCTGATCGGGCTGATGGCCGTCGGCCTGGGCTTCCTGATCCGCGTCACGGCGGGCGCGATCGCGGCGCTGTTCGGCATCGTCCTGGTAGCACCGATCCTGGCCGAGGCCCTCCCGGCGCCCTACGGCACCGACGTCGACAAGTACCTGCCCCTGACCGCTGGTATGCGCGTCGTCGCCACGGTGAACCCGGACTCGAACACGCTCGGGCCGTGGGCGGGGATCGGTGTCACGGCTCTCTACGCCGCGGTGGCCCTCGCCGCAGGGCTGGTCGCCCTGCGGCGCCGGGACGGCTAACGGTCGAGTGTCGTGACGAAGGGCGAGGTCATGGCGCGCACCAAGGCGCTGTAGTTCAGCCCGAAGGCCAGCTCCTCACCCACGGCCAGGCCGAGGTCGGAGACGTCCAGCACGAGGTGGTCGCTGCTCGTCCCGAGGATCGTGGCTCCGGCGGGCGGGGTCAGGCCGTCCGGATCGACGTCCTGACGCCCCAGCCCCAGGATCGCCTGCCGGACGGTGCCGGTGCCCGGGCGCGGTGGCTGGTCCCCGAAGGCGGTCTGGCCGATGGCGCCCCACGGCTGTGCGGGCTTGTCCTGCAGCTCGATGATCTCCGCGTGCAGGGTGACGGTGTCCTGGCGCAGGCCCTCGATCGGGGTGCGTTGCAGGGGTTCGGTGCCGAGCATGATCGCCTCGCCGAGGCGCAGGTCGTTGACGCGACCGGTGTCGGCCCCCGACAGCGCCCAGGCGAGGTTGGCCGAGTTCCCGCCGGAGACGGTCGTGATCGGCCCGCAGTGCTGCTCCACCTCCTCAGCCAGCCGGGAGAGCACGGCCATGTTCTGCTCGTCGGGCACCACGCCGCACTGGCAGGCGAGGTTCGTGCCCAGCCCGGCGAGCCGCAGCCCGGCCCGCCGGGAGACGCTCCGCGCGAGGGCCAGCGCGTCGCTGACGGCGACGCCCTCGCGCAGGTCGCCGAGCTCGACCATGATCACGACGTCGTGCGTCGTGTGCTGTGCCTCGGCCGCCGCCGAGAGCGCGTCGAGCACCACCGGCTCGGTGTTGAGGCTGGTGCCGGCGTAGCGCACGACCTGCTCCACCTGGGAGAGCAGCGGCGACCGGATGAGGGTGAGCGGCGCGGTGCAGCCCGAGTCGTAGAGCCGCCGCAGGTTCTCGAACCGGGAGTCACCGATGCCGTGAGCCCCACCGCGGAGCATCGCCGCGGCCACCGTGGGCGAGCCGAGGGAGGACTTGCCGACTCCGGTGACCCGGATGCCCACCGGCGTCAGCCGATCGACGAGCACGCGGGTGTTGTGCGCGATCGCTTCGAGGTCGATCTCCAGGCGGGGGCCGGTCAACGCCAGCTCGGGAGCAGGCGCTCGGCCAGGGCCGGGAACGCGTGCAGCACCATCTCGACGAGCTGGTCGAGCGGGCGGGTGAGCGGGTCGGTGGCCGGGAGCCCCAGCTCGGACTCGTAGGTGACGATCGCTGCGGAGACCTCGTCGTCGGACATGCCCTCGTGGTTGATCGTCACGCCGATGACCGAGGTGTCGGCGAAGGCCTCGATGAGCGCGATCTCCGACTCGATGGTCGGCATCGGCATCATCGGGAAGTCTCCGAGCATCACCCGCTTGGGCGCGTGCTGGACGATGACGCCGGCCGGCCGGCTACCACGCAGGATGTGGGTGGAGCTGAGGTAGGCGGGGTGGCTCAACGCGCCCTGACCCTCGACGACGATGACGTCCGGGTTCTCGCCCTCGAATGCGGCGACGACCTGCTCCTCGACCTCGCCCGAGCAGTACTGCCCGACGATGGCGTCGAGGGCGACACCGTACTTGCCGCCCTGGATGATCGTGGTCTGGCCGGTGCCGACGAGCACGGCCTTGATCCCGCGGGCATTGAGCGCCTGCACCAACAGCGTCGCGGTGGTGCGCTTGCCGATGGCCCCGTCGGTGCCGAGCACGGCGATGCGAGGGCAGGTCACGTCGAAGATCCGGCCGGAGAACAGGTGCAGGTCACGCTTGGCCTTCGGTCGGCGGACGTCGGTGATCGTCACGTTCGCGAGCATCGCCGCGGCCACGAACTCGGCGTCGTCGTTGAGGAACTCGTGCAGGCCGTTGATGATGTGCATGCCGCGGGCGATGCCGTCGAGTAGCACGACCCGCTGGGCGGGCTCGAGCAGCCCGTCGGCCGGCGCGAGGCCGCAGATGAGGTAGTCCGGCAGGTAGCCGGCGTGGGCGATCGAGTCGCTGAGGCTGGCCAGCACCGGAACGCCGTTGGCGTGGCCGTCCAGGATCTGCCCCGAGTCGGCACCGGCGAGGCGGCTGTCGATCACGCTGAGGATCTCGTACCGCTCGGAGTGCCGGACGAGGCCGTTGGCCGTCTTACCGTCCTGCTCCCCGAACTGGCCCTCGCAGTAGATGACGGCGCGCGAACCGCGGGGCAGTCCCGAACGCGGGCCGAGGGCAGCAGAAGGATGGACGGACGTGGGCATTGCGCTCCTCTGAGTAATCAGAGGAGGCGACGAGCATCGTGGCGGGCCGTGTACGGCCAGACTGTCAACGAGGCGTCTTCCCTGAGGTCGGCAGCATTGCCGACATGGTCGACGCTAGCACCTGCGAGGACCCCGGCTCTCCGCCACGTTTGGTCCAGGACCCGGAATTGGTCATGAGTTGGCCTGCGAGGGCGGACAATGGCCTGATGAGTGATACGGCACGAATGATCGACCGCGAGGTGCGGTGCCGCTGCGGGCAGGTCGGGGTGATCACCGGAGTGGAGATGGGCGAGAACGGGCCCGTGTGTGTCTGGGTGACGCATCCGGTTCGGGGAGTCGTGCAGGCGCACATCCACCGGACCCAGCACATCCCTGGGCTGCTGACCCAGCTCGCCCGCACCCAGTAGGTGTCATCGGCGGCATTCCGAGCCGGTCGGCTCTGCTCGTCGGTGGGGCTTGCTCTGCCCGCATGCCCCGGTGCCAGCCGCCACCGGGGTGCGCCCGCCCGCTGAGCTAGGCGCGCTTGAGTTCAGAGGTTGGCACCAGGCCGAGCAGCCGTCCGGCCGAGTCGACGGCCGCCACCGGGTCCGTGCCGTCGTCCCGGGCGGCCACCCGGGCCCGGACGTCGTCGAGCGCGGTGTCGACGTGGACACATAGGACGTCGTGGCTGGCCCGGATCCCGCCTTCGGTGCGGATGGCGAGCCCGCAGGGCCGCCCCTGGCGATCGACCACCGCCACGTAGCGCTGCGATCCCGCGAGCAGCCCGGCCACGGCATCACCGATGGTGAAGGTCGTCGGGGTCTGGACGAGCAGCTGGCGCATAGGCCCCGGCGTCCTCCGTCGCTGCGGGCCGAGCAGGGTCGTGACCGCTGGGGCCAGCGGGGCCCAGCCGGCAAAGGCGGTCGTCCCGACTGCCGGGCCCCGCAGCAGTGGCACGCCCAGGCGGGCCAGCGTGGTCAGCTCGGCGGTGGTGGCGACCCCGCTGCCCAGCACCCAGGCGTCGCGCTCGCCGGCCACCTCGCCGAGCGTCTCGATCAGGGTGTGCCGCTTGGGGGACTGGTCGATCCGGCGTACCCAGCTCGCGCCCAGCACGACGACGTGCGGCTGGTGGGCGGTGACGGCCCGGAAGTCGGGGTGCCAGATGTCGCTGGCGTACAGGGCGATGAGGCCGCCGGCCTCTTGGACCGAGGCCGCTACGCGCGACTGGGGCGTGGAGCCCGCGGCGGGGCCGACTCCGATCAGCTCGAAGATGATGCCGCTCAGGTCGGAGGGGCGGAGCAGCTCGGCCTGTACCTCGGGGGCGGTGATGGAGTCCCACTCCAGGGGCACGGTGAGGAACGTGTTGCGCGGGAGGTCGGGCTTGGCGCGCAGGGCGATCGCGAGCTGGCCGGGCGAGAGTGCGCGACCCCGGGCCGGCTGGGCGCTGTAGCCGGCCACCACGCCGCGTTCGGTGTCCAGGACCGGGGCATAGCCGACTGCGCCCGGGCTGATCGAGCCGGGGCGCGGCGACGAGCTCTCCAGCTGTGCTGCGCGGGGCAGTAGGAGGGGGCGGCGGGTGCGCATCACGCGCTACGCGGGCCGGATGTGGGAGCGGACGGCTTCGACCAGCTCCGGGGAGATGGAGTCCAGCCGGTGATCCTGACGGGCATGTCGGGCGACCTGGACCAGGATCTCGTCCTCGGTCGAACAGACCCAGCTGGCCTCGCAGTTCGGCACGACCTCGCCACACGCGAAACTCTTCATGATGCCACCCGCCATTGTTTTGACTGGCACGATGTTACATCCGTGTGAGTTTTTGGCAAGGGTGGTTGACTCTCGATCATGACTCGCCTCCTGGCCGCCGCTGGCCTCACCGCCGCGCTCCCCGACGAACTGGCCCCGGGCGTGGAGGTCCTGGATGGCACGCCGACTGCCAAGGCGCTCGACCTGCACACCCTGGCAGGGGTCGAGCTGGGGCTCTGGGAGATGACGGCGGGCCGGGTGGTCGACGTCGAGGGCGACGAGGTCTTCGTGGTGCTGGCCGGCGCGGGCGAACTCCGCGTGGCCGACGAGGTGATCAGGCTGCAGCCGGGCGCGGTGGTGCGGCTCTACGCCGGTGACCGCACCGAGTGGAGCGTTACCGAGACGGTCCGCAAGTTCTACGTGGCAGGTGATTGACCAGCTCTGTAGCCGGGTATCTAACACCAGCCTCACAAAGATGCGAGGCACTGGCCGAAGGAGTCGTCATGGGCATCGTCCTGGCAGCACTACTGATCGTCGTTCTCTTCGGATTGGGCGGGTTCGCGCTGCACGCGCTGTGGATCATCGCCGTCGTAATGTTCCTGGCGTGGGTCATCGGCTTCGCCTTCCGCAGCGGTGAGTCGGCCCGCTGGTACCGCTGGTAGCCCTCAGCCCGACGGGCGCGATGCGCGGCTTTGGCTAGGCGCCGCCACCCCGCGCAGGAGCAGGTCGACGAGCCTTCCGGCCTGCTCCTGCTGCTCGGGTTCGCCGGCTATCAGCGCAATCCCGCCCAGCGCCATCATCACGTCCAGCGGCTCGACGCCGGCGCGGACCGTGCCTTGCTCGACTCCCGCGCCGAGCAGCGTTCCCAGCGCGGCCGTGAGTGAGGCACGGGTGGCCAGCCGAGCCTCGTCGTCTGCGGCCAAGGCAGCCTTAAGCGCATCGGCCATGCCGCGCTTCGTCGCGAGCAGGTCGAGAAACGCGTGCATCCAGCTGCCCAACGCCTCGAGTGCCGGCCCGCCCTGGAGCAGCCGGGGGACGCTCGCGCAGACCCGGTCGACCTCGTTGACGTAGATGGCCCAGACCAGCGACTCGCGGGTGGGGAAGCGCCGGTAGAGCGTCCCGATGCCGACGCCGGCCGCGTGTGCGATCGCCTTCAGCGAGGTGTCGGCACCGTCGCGCGCGAAGGCTGCCGTGGCGGCAGCGAGCAGGCGGTCCTGGTTGAGCTGCGCGTCCGAGCGGAGCGCCATCGTCGCTCCCTCCCTGTCCAGCCGGGTGTCACACGGTGCCTTCGCGGAATAAGCGGAGGCAGCTCCGGTTATGCTGTCGAAGCGGAGGTGGCTCCGCATACGCGACGATAGCGGAGGCAGAGATGACAGATCCACTCGACGGCACGGTGGCCCTCGTGACGGGCGCAAGTAGCGGCATCGGTGCGGCGACGGCGCGCACCCTCGCCGGGCAGGGCGCCGCGGTGGTACTGGTGGCGCGTCGACTCGGCCGGCTGGAGGCGCTCGCCGCCGAACTCGGCCCCGGCGCGCTCGCGGTCGAGGCCGACCTCACCGATCCCGCCCAGGCAGCCGCGGCGGTCGAGCGTGCGGTGCTCGAGCGGGGCCGGCTGGACATCGTGATCAACAACGCCGGGCTCATGCTCACCGGACCCGTGATCGACGCACCGGCCGACGAGTGGCAGCGGATGCTCGCGGTGAACGTCGAGGCGCTGCTGCACGTCACCCGTGCCGCGGTACCGCACCTCGTCGCGGCGGCGGCCGATTCCGTCCGCGGCACGGCGGATCTGGTGAACATCAGCTCGACCGCGGGGCGGGTGGCCCGGCCCGGGACGGCCGTCTACAACCTCACGAAGTTCGGGGTGAACGCCTTCTCCGAGGCGCTGCGCCAGGAGCTGCTCGCGGCGCGGGTGCGGGTCGGCGTGGTCGAGCCGGGGACGGTCGACACCGAGCTGGCGTCGCACCTGCGCGACGGCGTGCGGGAGGCGGTGGCCGCGCAGACGGCCAGCATCGAACTGCTGCGGGCCCATGACGTCGCCGATGCGGTGGCCTACATGGTGACGCGGGATCGGCGGGTCGCGGTCAACGAACTGCTGGTGCGGGCGGCGGCCCAGACCTGGTGACGCCTGCGATCCTGGCCGCAGCTCAAAGCGGGCTCAGGCCGGCGAGGCGTACGCGACGATGTTGTCCTCGTAGTTGCCGGTGCTGCTGTCGAACGGCCCGCCGCAGGTGATCAGCACGAGCCGGGCCGGGCCGCTGCGGGCGAAGACGTCGTCCGGGATGCCGGTCGTCTTCGGGTAGGTCCGCACTGCCGTGATCCGGTACCGGTGGGTCGCCCCGACCGACACGACGTCGCCCGGGCGTGCCTCGGGCAGGCCACCGAGTGCGCCGCTGACGCCGGCATAGTTGACGTGTCCGACGAGCACCGTGGTGCCGCTGGCGTCACCCGGTGCCGCCCCGTCGCTCCACCACCCGACGGTCTGCGGATCGCGAGGCACGCCCATCACGCCATCGGTCACGTGGACCGCGGTGATCGGTGCGTTCACGTGCAGCTGTCCCAGCACCAGCCGGGTGCCGGCCGCGACGGTGTGCCGCGTCGTCCGGCTCGAGAAGGACGAGGACGGCGACGAGGACGGCACGGTGGAGGCCGGGGCGGAGGTGGCAGGCAGCGCCCCCACGTTCACCACGGGCACCGCATGCCGCGGGTCGTGCCGCCCAGCCAGCAGGACGAGCGCCAGCACGACGGCCCCCACCCCGGCGACGACGAGCGCCACCCAGGGCAGCGGGGACCGCCGCGCCGTGGGTGTGATCGTCACGAACGGCGCCGCACAGCCAGCGTTACCCCACCGCCGGCCAGGGTGAGGCCGAGGGCCGCGATCTCCGCGATCGGGGCGCCGCTGGTGGCCGGCCCCGCGTTGCCGGCGGGCACCGTGATGCCGGGCTCGCTGGTGCGTGACGGCGCGACGGTCGGCGCCGCGGACGGTAGCGGTGCCGCGGTCGTCGAGGGCGCGACCGCCGGCGTCGAGGGCGCGGCCGTCGGCGTCGAGGGCGCGGCCGCCGCCTGAGGCGAGGTGACGGCCGGGGTCGGCACGGCGGCCGAGGCGATGCCAGCGAAACCGAGCGTGCCTGCCGCGAGGATCCCGGCGGCGGCGAGGGTGAGACGAACCTGCATTGACGACTCCTGACGACCGGCCCGTCGCTGGTGCGTCCGGGTCACACCCTCTCCATGCGGCTCAGCGCGATTGTGTTGCAGCCGGTGAGGATGTCGTCGTCGGCAGCCGCGCCGGACCCACCGAGGCAGAGGCCGGAGTCCCGGCCGAGGTCGGCGTGGGAGCGTGGCTCGGCGCCAGCGTGGGTGCTACCGACACTCCTGGAGTCGACGCGCCCGAAGTGGAGACGGCCTGAGTCGACGGCGTCGGAGTCGACGGGGTCGGTGCTGTCGGGGTCGGTGCTGCCAGGGTCGGTGCCGATCGCGAGGGCACCGGCACCTCGGGCGTCGTGGGGGACGCAGGCGGCAGTGGCAGTGGCGAGACCTTGCCGGAGGTCCCGGGCTGCTGCGGGTGGGTGCCTGCGTGCCGGCCGTCGAGGAGCTGTGGTGCCAGTGCCAGCGCCAGCACCGCTGCGGCGGCGAGCAGTGGAGCCGCAACGCGCACGACCCGCCGCCGCGCCGGGCGGGCCTCCCGCAGCGCCGGCCCGGACAGCGCCGGCTCCACCGCTGCGGCGGTGTCGGCGAGGAGGGACTGCAGGCGCCGCTCCAGGTCGTCGGTCATCGCTGCTCCTCTCCCTCGGCTGCGGTCAAGGCTGTGCGCAGCGTGGCCAGGCCGCGGCTGATGTGGCCCCGCACCGTCGCCGGTTTGCAGGAGAGCAGCACGGCGATCTCGGCGTCGCCGTAGCCCTCGTAGTAGCGCAGCACCACAGCGGCGCGCTGCTGGCGGGGGAGCAGCAGCAGGTGGCTCCAGAGCTCGGGGTCCGGGCCGTCGCCGGGCGGCTCCAGGACAGCAGCGCGCAGGTGCAGGACGTCGTCACGCACCACCTGGATGTGCCGGGTGCTCCAGCGCCGCCGCCAGGACAAGTACTCGTTGGTGATGCTTCGCATGACGTAGGGATGCGGTTCGGCCAGGGCCGCCCAGCGGGGGTAGAGCCGGATCAGGACCTCCTGCACCAGGTCCTCGCCGAGGGCATAGGAGTGGCAGAGCAGGTAGGCGTAGCGCACCAGCCCCGCCTGGTGCTCGGCCACGTAGCGGTCGAAGGGCTCAGCGCTCGTCACCGGCGCCTGCTCTCGCTCGACCGACACTCCACTCGTCACGTCGGTACACGCGCCCCGGTATGGATCTGTTGCACGTCACGCGAACGGATCTCAGAACCGCGAGCCACCGCCGTCGACGTAGATCCGCTGTCCGTTCAGGAACGATGCCTGATCGGAGACCAGGTAGGCGACGACGTCGGCCACCTCCTCGGGGCGGCAGACGTGACTGTAGGGGCTGCGCTCGTCGAGGTCGGCGGCCTGGCTCAGCCCGGCCGCGGCGCGGACCAGCCGGTCACCCATTTCGGTGGTCACGAGGCCGGGCGCCACGATGTTGACGTGGAGGCCGTTGGCCACCTCCTCCACCGCCAGCGTCTGGGCGTAGGCCTCCAGCGCCACCTTGGCCATCGTGTACGGCCCGCTATGGGACAGCGGGCCGCGCGTCGCCGTGCTCGAGATCACGACGACGTCGCCGCGATCGGCGGTGCGCATGGCCGGTACGAGCAGCCGGCAGAGCGTCGCGGCGCCGTAGACATGGGTGCGCATCAGCCGCTCGAACTCGGCGGGGTCGGTGTCGACGAGGCTGTTGCCGCGGCTGGCGATTCCGGCGTTGCAGACCAGGATGTCGACGGTGCCGAGGTCGGCCTGCACCTGAGCGGTCATGACCGCCGTCTGATCGGGGTCGTCGATCGAGGCCTGGTAGGCCACGGCGTGACCGCCGTCGGCGATGATCGCGGCGACGGTGGCCTTGGCGGCCGCCTCGTCCCGGCGGTAGTTGACGGCCACCGTCGCTCCGTCGGCGGCCAGCCGGCGCGAGATGGCCGCTCCGATGCCGCGCCCACCGCCGCTGACCAGCGCCACCCGCCCGCTCTGCGTGCCCACGGCTGTTCTCCTGACCGTCTCGAAATGTAACCTGTTCTAGTTCTGGTGACTCTCGTAACTGGAGGATCGTATGGCCGACGTCGCGGTGGTCACCGGCGCCTCCCGGGGCGCGGGCAAGGGCATCGCCCTCGCGCTGGCCGAGACGGGTGCCGTCGTCTACGTCACCGGACGGACCGTGACCGATGGTGACAGCGACCTGCCCGGGAGCCTGACCACCACCGCGCGGCAGGTAACCGAGCGGGGCGGCATCGGGATCGCGGTGCCCTGCGACCACGCCGACGATGTCCAGGTCGAGGCGCTCTTCGCCCGGGTGGCCGCCGAGCACGGCCGGCTCGACATCCTCGTCAACAACGCCTTCGCCATCCCCGACGGCATCACCTCACGCCGCCCGTTCTGGCAGAAGGGGCTGCACCAGCAGGGTGTGCTCGACGTGGGGCTGCGCTCCACCTACGTCGCCTCCTTCTATGCCGCGCCCCTGCTGGTGCAGGGCGGCAGGCTGCTGGTGAACACCTCGTCCTTCGGCGGCACCTGCTACATGCACGGACCGGCCTACGGTGCGGTGAAGGCCGGCGTGGACAAGATGGCGCACGACATGGCCGAGGACCTGCGCCGCTTCGACGTCGCCGCGGTCTCGCTCTGGATGGGCTTCCTGCGCACCGAACGGACCGAGCCGCTCTTCGAGGCGGTGGCGGCCGACCCGGATCACGTCTACCGCGGCCTCACCGACCATGCCGAGACGGCCGAGTTCCCGGGCCGGGTTATCGCCGCGCTGGCCGCTTCGCCGGAGCGCATGAACTACTCCGGCCGAGTGCTCGTGGCGGCGGAGGTGGCCGCGGAGCTGGGGGTCACCGATGTCGCGGGCAACCGGCCACCGTCCCAGCGCGCGCTGCTGGGGTCGCCGCCGCAGTACAGCGACGTCGTCATCCACTGACCCGGTGCCGGCCCGCGATTTCAATGTTCTTGGGGTACTTCGTTATCGTCATAGGGCTGTGCCTGCCCGCGCTCCGGCGTGGGGCGCCGGCATCGTCAATGGCGACGAGTGTTACGACCCGTACGCAGACGATGTGAGGATTTCTCGTGGGCGACAAGACCGGCTTCCTGAAGCACCCGATTCGAGTGACGCCCACCCGTCGGCCCGTCGAGGTGCGGCTGCACGACTGGAAGGAGGTCTACGAGGACTTCGACTCCAGGACGCTCATGGTGCAGGCCAGCCGGTGCATGGACTGCGGCATCGCCTTCTGCCATGGCGGCTGCCCGCTCGGCAACCTGATCCCGGAGTGGAACGACCTGGTCTACCGCGACCACTGGCGCGAGGCCATCGACCGCCTGCACGCCACCAACAACTTCCCCGAGTTCACCGGCCGGCTCTGCCCAGCGCCGTGTGAGGCCGCCTGCGTCCTCGGCATCAGCCAGGATCCGGTCACGATCAAGCAGGTCGAGGTCGAGATCATCGACCGCGCCTTCGACGAGGGCTGGGTCGAGGCGATCCGCCCCGACGCGAAGACCGGCAAGAAGGTGGCCGTCGTCGGCTCCGGCCCGGCGGGGCTGGCTGCCGCCCAGCAGCTGACCCGCGCGGGGCACGACGTCGTCGTCTTCGAGCGCGACGACCGCATCGGTGGCCTGCTGCGCTACGGCATCCCCGAGTTCAAGATGGAGAAGCGGCACATCGACCGGCGCCTGGAGCAGATGAAGGCTGAGGGCACGGTCTTCCGCGCCGGGGTCAACGTCGGCGTCGACGTCACCGCGGCGGAGCTGCAGGAGCAGTTCGACGCCATCGTGCTGGCCGGCGGCGCCACCGAGGCGCGGGACCTGCCGATCCCGGGGCGTGAGCTCGACGGCATCCACCAGGCAATGGAGTACCTGCCCTGGGCCAACCGGGTGCAGAACGGCGACCTGGCCGAGGCGCCGATCTCCGCGGCGGGCAAGCGTGTCGTGATCATCGGCGGCGGCGACACCGGGGCCGACTGCCTCGGCACGGCCCTGCGTCAGGGTGCCGCGAGCGTCCACCAGTTCGAGATCATGCCGCGGCCGCCGGAGAGCCGCGCACCGCACACCCCGTGGCCGACGTACCCGCTGATGTACCGGATCGCGTCGGCACACGAGGAGGGCGGCGAGCGAGTCTTCGCCGTCAACACCGCGAACTTCGTCGGCGTCGACGGCAAGGTCACCGGTCTGGCGGCCCACGAGGTGGAGTTGAAGGACGGCAGGTTCGTCCCCGTCGAGGGCACCGACTTCGAGCTCGAGACCGAGCTGGTGCTGCTGGCCATGGGCTTCGTCGGCCCGGAGAAGCCGGGGCTGCTCACCGACCTGGGCGTCGACCTCGACCAGCGCGGCAACGTGGCCCGCTCCAAGACCTTCGCCTCCA
Source organism: Jatrophihabitans sp. (assembly GCA_025963285.1). GTDB lineage: Bacteria > Actinomycetota > Actinomycetes > Mycobacteriales > Jatrophihabitantaceae > JAOPUX01. Next base: position 9,117 of record JAOPUX010000188.1, on the reverse strand, counting down.
GCGTCCCGGGCGTCTTCGCCGCGGGCGACATGGGCCGTGGCCAGTCGCTGATCGTCTGGGCCATCGCCGAGGGGCGTGGTGCGGCCGCCGCCGTCGACGAGTACCTGCAGGGCAGCAGTGTGCTGCCCGCCCCGATCGAGGCGGCCGCCCGCGCCCTCAGCTAGCCGCGGAGTTCAGCACAGCCCTTACCCTGTCGGCGTGGCAGACGCAGCTGACGTGCGGCGGATCGCCCTGGGGTTGCCGGGCGTCGTCGAGATCGAGAGCGCCGGCTTCGACTTCCGGGTGGGCGGGAAGGGCTTCGTCTGGTCCTACCCCGAGCGCCAGCCCGGCCGGCCGCGACGCATCCGCACCGACATCGCCGTGCTCTACGTCGGCGACCTCGCCGAGCAGCGGGCGCTGGTGCTCGGCGAGCCGGAGCGGTTCTTCACCGCCCCCGGCTACGAGGAGTGGCCGCTGGTGATGCTGCGCCTCGACGCGGTCGACGTCGCGCGCCTCACCGAGCTGATCACCGACGCGTGGGACATGCGCACGCCCGAGGCCTGACCTACCGGCGCTGCAGGTCGGCCGGGATCGGGCGGCTGACGTCGGAGCCGGAACGCGCCGCGTCGAGGGTGAAGTGGGCCAGCACCCCGTCGAGGTAGTCGGGCACGGTGATCGCCCCGTTCAGGGCTACCGCGCCGCCGTAGTCGGTGCCCACGGAGAGGGTGTCCAGGACGCCGCCGTAGCTGGCCGCGAGGGCATAGGTATGCGCGTAGTCACCCGTGTAGACGACGCCGTCGGCCACCATCGAGGCCTGCTGGGTCGCGAGGCCACTCGCCAGGGAGACGCTCCACCGGAGCTGGCCGTTCCCCGAGTTCAGCGCCCACTCCTTGCCGTCGTCGCTGCCGAAGTACACAGTCGAGCCGGCCACGGCAGGGGTGGCTTCGAGGGCGCCCGTGGTGGCGTACGTCCACGCCGTTGCACCGGTGGACGCGCGCAGGGCGTAGAGCGTGTGGTCGGTGGAGGGGACGAAGACGAGCCCGCCCTGGACGACGGGCGAGGCGTACACCCCGCCGCTGGTGCCGTACTCCCAGACCGGCGCGCCGGTCGTGGCGTTGACGGCGTACACCGTCCCGTCCCCCGAGCCGACGTAGACGACCCCGCCGTTGACGCTCGGTGAGCTGAAGATCGTGCCACCGGCCGTGAAACTCCAGAGCTTGGCCCCGGTGGCGGCGTTCAGCGCGTACAGCTTGTCGTCGAAGGAGCCGACGTAGACCTCGCCGTTACTTACCGTCGGCGAGGAGCGCACCACCGAGCCGGTCTCGTACCGCCAGACGAGCTTTCCCGTCGAGGCGTTGAGGGCGTACACGTACTGGTCGTCGGAGCCGAAGTAGACGATGCCGTTGTAGACGGCGGGTGAGGAGACGATGGCGCCCCCAGTCGTGTAGGTCCACCTCAGGGCGCCGGTCGTCTCGGTGAAGGCCCGCAGCGTTCCGTCGCTGAAGGCCCCGTAGACCACTCCGGAGACGATGGCCGGTGAGGAGTAGCTGGTGCCGTGCCCGGCGGTGCGCCACGCCTCCTCGACGCCGCCGACCGAACCGGTGGAGAGCACGTTCTCGACTCCGTTGCTGCCGTGGTGGCTGGGCCCTGACTGGTACTGCAGCCAGTTGGTGCGGACGGTGAACGCGAGCTGCGCCGAGTAGCCCGAGTGACGCCCGACGGCGGTGATCCAGTGCGTGCCGGGGACGGCCGCCAGCGGGATCGAGAGGGCGAAGCTGCCGGCGCCGGCCGCCGAGGCCACCGCGAGGCCGGTGTCGGCGGTGTCGAAGTAGAGGTCCACCGCCTCGTGGGCGCCGAAGCCGGAATAGCTGAGCGTGGTCGCCGAGCCGGGCGAGCCTGTGGTGGTGGAGGCCTTGACGCCCGGGGTCACCGTGAACTTCGCCGTGCTCGTGACGCTGGCGCCGGAGGTGGTGACCCGGATCGTGCCGGTGGAGGCGGTCGGCGGCACGGTGGCCACCAGCGTCGTCGACGAGGTGTGCGTGACCGCGCTCGACGCGACGCCGTTGAACGCGACCGTCGAAGTGGAGTTGAAGTTCGTGCCCTTGATCGTGACGGCGGTGCCGAGTACGCCCGAGGTGGGCGAGAACGACGTGATGGTCGCCGCCTTGGCCGAGGCAGGCGCCGCGGACGCCTGCGTCGATGCCGGGAAGGCGAGGACGACGGCGGCCGTGGCCGCGGTTGCGATCGTGACGATGCGCGCGCTGATACTCATGGCATGCTCCCTCCGCATGACCGGCCGCTCCCGGCCGAATCACAGCTTAGGCGCCACGTCGGCCCGCGCTAGTCCCCCTGCGCTAGTGCCCCTGCGCTAGTCCGCCTTCGGTGGGCCAGCGCGGCTGGTCGCTCCGCCGCACGGCGATGAAGAGGCCCTCGGCCTCGACGCAGACCCTGCCGCCGCTCCGGATCTCCCCACTCGCGCGGACCTTGCGGCCGTCGACGCTGAGCCGCCGGGCAGATACCGTCAGCGGCTCGAAGAGAGGCGTGGTGCGGCGGTAGTTCAGCGACAGGTGGGCCGTCATACCCGGAGTCCCGGCGGCGAAGTTCGCCACGCCCAGGGCATCGTCGAGCAGCAGCGCCGAGACCCCGCCGTGGACGAAGCCGGGTGGGCCCTGGTACTGCAGCCCGAGGGTCGTAACCCCGACCACGCTGCCATCCGGGCGGCGACGGAGGTTGAGCGGGGGAGCGAGGGCGTTCTCGGGACCCGTCACCGGGTTGTGCCGGCTGAACCCCTCACCCGCCCACATGTCCGCCATCCGCTCCTCCACGGGCGGGGCGTGCTGCTCGAGGTGCTCGGCGACGGCGTTGAGCGAAGCGGCCACCTTGCCCATCTCCGCGGGCGAGCCGTCGCCGGCATGCAGCAGCGCGGCGATCACCCGGCGGGCCGCGGTGACTGCCGCGTCGACCCCGGCATTGTTCGGAAGCGGGGTGAACGCCTCCGTCTCGGCGAGGTCGTCGGGTGTGCTCATCGGGCCACCGTATTCCTGCGCCGCCGCCCGACCTGCGCCGCCGCCCCGCCCGAGCCGATCCACCGCTCGTCGTCATCCGTTCCGGGGGGCTCGAACAGGCTCCGCGCAATTCGGCTGCCCTGGTCGGAGCTGGCTGTTAGCGTCCGGGACATGCCCGCCGACGACCTCGCTGCCCGCTTCCTCGCCCTCCACGCGGGCGACTCCCCACTGCTCATGCCTAACCCGTGGGACGCCGGATCGGCTCGCATTCTGCAGTGGCTGGGCTTTCCGGCGCTGGCCACCACGAGCAGCGGCTTCGCCATGACACTCGGGCGCAGCGACGGCGCGGTCAGCTGCGAGGAGGCGCTGAACCATGCGGCCGACATCGTGGCGGCCGTTGGGGTGCCGGTCTCGGCCGACCTGGAGAACGGCTTCGCCGGCGACCTCACCGGCGTGGCCGAGACCTACGCCGCGGCGGTGGAGGTCGGCCTGGCCGGTGCCTCGATCGAGGACTACTCCGGTGAGGCGCTCTTCTCGATCGACGAGGCGGCCGAGCGGGTCACGGCGGCGGTCGAGGCGGCCGACGGGAAGCTCGTCATCACCGCACGGGCCGAGAACCACATTCGCGGCAACCCGGACCTCGCCGACACGATCGCCCGGCTGCAGCGCTACCAGCAGGCAGGCGCCCAGGTGCTCTTCGCGCCCGGGGTCACCACCGTGACCGAGTTGCGCTCACTGCTCGCCGAGGTCGACCGCCCCGTCAACGTCCTGCTCCTGCCGGGTGGGGCGTCGGTGGCCGAGCTCGCCGAGCTGGGTGTCGGCCGGATCTCCGTGGGCGGGGCATTCGCCTACGCGGCCCTCTCGGCGCTCGTCGAGTCCGGCCGCGACCTGCTCGCCGGCGGCACCGGGTACCTCGAGGCGATGACGGTCGGCCGGGCCGCGGCGCGCGACGCGCTGGGGGAGTGAGCCCGCGGGGCGATCTGACATAGCTCCGTGCAGCCCGGGCCGCGCGGAGCCATGTCAGATCGGGCCATGTCAGCTGGGGCCTATGCCTGCAGGTCGGCCTCGACGTCGAGGACGATCTGTACCTTCTCGCCCAGCGCCGCGCCGCCGCCGGGGATGGGGCCGTTGTAGCTGACGCCGAAGTCGGTGCGGTTGATCTCGGTGGTGGCCGAGAAGCCCGCCTTCGTGCCGCCCTCCTGCATGCTGGGGCCGAACTCGGGGGTGTCGACGTCGAGGGTCACCGGCTTGGTGACGCCGCGGATCGTCAGGTTGCCGTCGATGAAGAAGTCGCCGTCCTCGAAGCGGATGCCGGTGGAGACGAAGGTGATCGTCGGGTGTGCCTCGACCTCGAAGAAGTCGCCGGAGCGGACGTGGTCGTCGCGCATCTGGTTCTTGGTGTCGATGGAGGAGGCGTCGATCGTGACGCTTACCGTCGACTCGAGCGGGTTCTCCGCCGTGACGATCTCGCCGGAGAAGGTGCCGAACGAGCCGCGCACCTTGCTCACCATCATGTGCTTGATGACGAAGCCGATGTGGGTGTGGACGGGGTCGATCGTCCAGGTGCCGGCGATGTAGCCCGGGATCTGCACTGCTGCAGTCATAGTCGCTCCTGAAATAGGTGCAGGGGTGGGACCACCACCGTAAACCCTGCGCGCGGACTCAGAGCCGGTGGATCACCCCCTCGGCGAAGCGCTGCAGCCCCTGGATCTTGCGCTCCAGCGGCTCGGTGTCCGGGCCCACGATGTAGGGGATGCGGAAACCGACGATCACGTCGGTGACGCCGCGGTCCTTGAGGCGCTTGATGCCGTCGGGGCTGTAGGCGTCCAGCGAGATCACATGGATCTCGAAGGGCTCGTCGGCCACCCCCTCGGCCTTGCGCAGCTGCTCGATCCGGGTGAGCAGGTCGTCCAACTCCTCCGGCGAGCCGCCGCCATGCATCCACCCGTCGGCCAGGGTGACGGCCCGGCGCAGCGCGTTGTCGTGGTGGCCGCCGACGAGCAGCGGGATCGGCTCGGTGGGTGTCGGGCAGATCTTGATGGGCTGGATGTCGTAGAACTCGCTGTGCCACTCGAAGTACTCGGTGCCGGGGCGGGTGAGGCCGCGGACGATCTGCATGCACTCGTCCATCCGCTTGCCGCGCTTGGCGAAGGGCACGCCCATGATCTCGAAGTCCTCGGGCCACGGGCTGATCCCGACGCCGAGCGCCAGCCGGTTGTTCGTCAGCTTCGCCACCGACGCGGCCTGCTTCGCGACGAGCACCGGCGGGCGTACCGGCAGCTTGAGCACGAACGGGGTGAAGCGCAGCGTGCTGGTCACCGCGCCCATCGCCGCGCAGAGGATGAACGTCTCGATGAACTCCTTGTCCTCGAGGAAGGTCCGGCTGCCGTCTGCCGTATAGGGGTAGGTGCTGTCGGAGTCGCGGGGGTAGGCGAGGCTGTCGGCCACCGTGATGCTCGAGTACCCGGCCTCCTCGCACGCCTGCGCCAGCGGCAGGTAGTAGCTCGAGTCCGTCATCGCCTCGGCGTAGGTGAACCGCACTGCGCACGCTCCTTGATCGGGGTCGATCCAAAGTAGAACGTGTTCCTATTCTGTTGTCCAGCGTTGGCTCGATCTTCACGCCGGAGCGCGACTCGCGCGCCCGGACGTCGGGTGTGAGCTTCGCCAAGCCTCCCTGCGGGCTTTGCGCCGCTACGCCCCCTGTCGGCGTCAGCGGGCGGGGACTACGGTCGAATGACGTCGATCGAAGGAGCCCCTGTGACAGTTGTGCGAGCCGCCATCACCCAGGTTGCCTGGACCGGTGACAAGGAGTCCATGATCGCCAAGCACGAGGAGTTGGCCCGTCAGGCGGCCGCCGACGGCGTGCAGATCATCGGCTTCCAGGAGCTCTTCTACGGCCCGTACTTCGGGGCGGTGCAGGACCAGAAGTACTACCAGTACGTCGAGACGATCCCGGGGCCGACGGTCGAGCGGTTCCAGGCGCTGGCGCGTGAGCTCCACCTGGTGATCGTGTTGCCGATCTACGAGGTCGAGAACGAGGGCGAGTACTACAACACCGCCGCCGTGATCGACGCCGACGGCACGCTGCTGGGCAAGTACCGCAAGCACCACATCCCGAACCTGCCGGCCTTCTGGGAGAAGTTCTACTTCCGCCCCGGCAACGCGGGCTACCCGGTGTTCCAGACCGCGGTAGGGCGGGTCGGTGTCTACATCTGCTACGACCGCCACTTCCCCGAGGGGTGGCGCGAGCTGGGGCTGGGGAACGCGCAGATCGTCTTCAACCCCTCGGCCACCAAGCCCGGGCTGTCGAACCGGCTCTGGGAGCTCGAGCAGCCGGCGGCCGCAGCTGCCAACCAGTACTTCGTCGCCGCGAACAACCGGATCGGGCAGGAGGTCGAGGAGTTCGGCGAGGACGCCCCGCACTTCTACGGCTCGTCCTACTTCGTCGACCCGCGCGGCAACTTCGTCGGCGAGATCGCCTCCCAGGACAAGGAGGAGATCGTCATCCGCGACCTCGACCTCGACGTGCTCACCCAGGTGCGCAACGACTGGCAGTTCTACCGCGATCGGCGGCCGGACTCCTACGCGAAGGTCACGCTGCCATGACGACGTTGATCACCGGGGGGCTGGTCGTCTCCGCCACCGGATCGTCGCTGCAGGACGTGCTGATCGACGGGGAGCGGATCGTGGCGCTGCTGGCGCCGGGCTCGGCGATCGCTGCCTCGGTGCAGCCCGAGGTGACCATCGACGCGCGGGGCAAGTACGTGATCCCCGGTGGCATCGACGCCCACACGCACATGGAGATGCCCTTCGGCGGCACGTTCGCCTCGGACACCTTCGAGACGGGCACCCGGGCGGCGGCGTGGGGCGGCACCACCACGATCGTCGACTTCGTGGTGCAGGCGCACGGGCAGCGGGTGCAGGACCAGGTGGCGCTCTGGCACGAGAAGGCCGGCGGCAACTGCGCGGTCGACTACGCCTTCCACCAGATCATCGGCGACGTTAACCACGAGTCGCTCAAGGCGATGGACGAGCTGATCGGCGAGGGCATCACCAGCTTCAAGCTCTTCATGGCCTACCCCGGGGTGTTCCTGAGCTCCGACGGGCAGATCCTCCAGGCGATGCAGGCGGGGGCCGCCAACGGCGGGCTGATCATGATGCACGCCGAGAACGGCTCGGCCATCGACGTGCTGGTGCAGCAGGCGCTGGCCCGCGGCGACACGTCGCCCTACTTCCACGGGACGAGCCGCCCCTGGCAGGCCGAGCAGGAGGCGACGCATCGCGCGATCATGCTGGCCGACCTCACCGGCGCGCCGCTCTACGTGGTGCACGTGTCGGCCAAGCAGGCGCTGGCGCGGATCGCCGAGGCACGCAACGCCGGGCAGAACGTCTTCGGTGAGACGTGCCCGCAATACCTGTACCTGTCCTTGGAGGAACAGCTGGGAGCCCCCGGCTTCGAGGGGGCGAAGTGGGTCTGTTCGACGCCGCTGCGCTCCCGTGCCGAGGGGCACCAAGACGAGCTGTGGAAGTACATCCGCACCGGGGACGTCACGACCGTCAGCACTGACCACTGCCCGTTCTGCATGAAGGACCAGAAGGAGCTGGGCATCGGCGACTTCTCCAAGATCCCCAACGGCATCGGCTCGGTGGAGCACCGGATGGACCTGCTCTTCCAGGGTGTGGTCGACGGCCGGATCTCGCTGGAGCGCTGGGTGGACGTCTGCTGCACCACGCCGGCGCGGATGTTCGGCCTCTACGGCAAGAAGGGTGTGATCGCGGCCGGCGCCGATGCCGACATCGTGATCTACGACCCGAGCGGCCACACCTCGATCGGCGTGGAGGCCACCCACCACATGAACATGGACTACTCGGCGTGGGAGGGCTACGAGATCGACGGCCACGTGGACGTCGTGCTCTCCCGCGGCACCGTGATCAAGGATGGCACCGGCTACATCGGTTCGAAGTCGCACGGCCGTTTCGTGAAGCGCTCGCTCTCGCAGAACCTCATCTGACGGATGGACTTCGGGGTAGTGCTGCAGAACGACCCGCCCGCCTGGCGAGTGGTGGAGCTGGCCAAGCAGGCCGAGAACTACGGCTTCACCCACGCCTGGACCTTCGACTCGCACCTGCTCTGGCAGGAGCCGTTCGTCGTCTACAGCCAGATCCTGTCGAACACGCACCGGATCAAGGTCGGGCCGATGGTCACCAATCCGGCCACCCGCGACTGGACCGTCACCGCGTCGCTCTTCGCCACGCTCAACGACATGTTCGGCAACCGCACGATCTGCGGGATCGGCCGCGGCGACTCGGCGGTTCGTGTGATCAACGGCAGCCCCGTCACCCTGGCCACACTGCGCGAGTCGATCAAGGTCATCCGGGCGCTGGGGAACTCGCAGGCGGCCGAGTACAAGGGCAACACGCTGCGCTTCCCGTGGTCGAGTGGCTCGGAGCTGCCGATCTGGGTGGCCGCCTACGGGCCGAAGGCGCTGGCCCTCACCGGTGAGGTGGCCGACGGCTTCATCCTGCAGCTGGCCGATCCGTCGATCACCGAGTGGTCGATCGCGGCGGTCCGGGCAGCTGCCGAGGCAGCCGGCCGTGACCCGGAGACGAGCGACATCTGTGTGGCAGCGCCTGCCTACGTCACCGACGGCACCGACGCGGGCCTGGCTCATGGCCGCGACCAGTGCCGCTGGTTCGGCGGGATGGTCGGCAACCACGTGGCCGACATCGTCGCCCGGTACGGGTCCGAAGGTGCGGCGGTTCCGGCTGCCTTGAGCGAGTACATCGCCGGGCGGCAGGGCTACGACTACAACTCCCATGGCAAGGCCGGCAACGTCCACACCGACTTCGTCCCCGACGAGGTGATCGACCGGTTCTGCCTGATCGGTCCGGTCGAGGCCCAGGTAGCCCGGCTGGAGGAGCTGCGCGCGCTCGGGGTCACCCAGTTCGCGCTCTACCTGCAGCACGACGCCAAGGACGAGACCCTGCGTGCCTACGGCGAGAAGGTCATGCCCCAGATCAACACCCGCGCCACCGCCAAGGAGTAGCGCCCGCTGCGCCGAGCATTTTGCGCCGAGTGTTTTGCGCCGAGTGTTTTGCGCCGAGTGTTTGCGCCGAGTGGCTTGTTGGGACG